>NZ_RBZY01000003.1 GCF_004022425.1 Microbacterium enclense
CCCGCCGCGCGCCGCTCCCGGCCCGCCGCCGTACGTGCCCGCGACCGGCGCCGCCGACGGCTGGTCATCGGCATCCTGGCCGCCGCCGTGGTGGGTCTGATCGTGGCCGCGGCGATTCCGCTCACGCACCTCGTGTCCGCCTGGAACGCCGAGACCCGCCGCGCGTCCATCGACCTGGCGGGCTTCGACCCCGGTTTCCTCATCGACGACGCGGACTTCTACGACGGGAATGCGATGGATGCCGACGGCATCCAGGAGTTTCTCGACGACAAGGTCGGAGACTGCGCCAACGCCTCCTGCCTGAACGTGCTGCGCGTCGACCTGCCCCCGCGCGACGCGATCGTGTCGCCGGACACCGGTGAGACCGTGTGCGAGGCGTACGACGGCGGGCAGCTCACCGCGGCGCAGATCATCGACCGGGTGCAGCGAGCGTGCGGGATCTCGGCGAAGGTGCTGCTCGTCACGCTGCAGAAGGAGCAGAGTCTCGTCTCGGGGCGCCTCGCGCGCGCACCGTCCGCCCGGGCACTGGGGGCCGCCATGGGCGCGCGGTGCCCCGACGATGCGGCGTGCGATCCGGGCCAGGCGGGCTTCGCCGCGCAGGTGGCGCAGGGAGCGACCGACCTCAAGACCTACCGGGCCTCGCAGTTCATGCGGCAGCCGGGGACGCACTACATCGCGTACTCGCCCGACCCCGCGTGCGGGGGCACCGACGTCGAAATCCGCAATCACGCCACCGCGGCGCTGTACAACTACACGCCGTACCAGCCGAACGGTGCGGCGATCGCCGCTCGGTGGGACGAGGGCGACGCCTGCTCGACCTACGGCAACCGCAACTTCGCGCTGTACTGGAAGCTCTGGTTCGGCGCGTGAACGGCGGAATCACAGTGTTGTGATTTCGTTATGAACCGGCGATAATGACCGAGACAACCGAACAGCCGCCACCGCTCTCGCGCAGGTCGTAGGGGAAGACGTACCTGACGAAGGAGAGACCATGGCGACCACGTCTTCGCGCGGAGTGATCCTCATCCACTCGGCGCCACGCGCGTTGTGCCCCCACCTGGAGTGGGCGGCGGGACGCGCTCTCGGCCGTGCGGTGAACTTCGACTGGTCCGACCAGCCCGTGCTGTCCGGCAGTCGGCGCGCCGAGTTCTACTGGGAGGGTCCCGTCGGCACGGGCGCGGCCCTTGCGAGCGCCATCCGCGGATGGGAGCACCTGCGTTTCGAGGTGAGCGAGGACCCCACCCCGCGCAGCGATGGCGGCCGCTGGATGCACACGCCGGGGCTCGGTATCCACTATGCCCAGACGGATGCCGCCGGCAACGTCGTCATCGGCGAAGACCGCGTGCGCTACGCCATGGAGGTCTCGGCCGGTGACGCGTTCGAACTGCAGCGCGAGCTCGACGTCGCCCTCGGGTCCGCGTGGGACGACGAGCTCGAACCCTTCCGCCACGCCGGCGACGACCAGCACGTCGTCTGGCTGCACAAGGTCGGGTGAAGATGTCGGGTGGGGGAGGCGCCACTACCGGAGGCCGGTGACCGCTTCCCGGTACCGGGACCGCGTATCCCTCACTCGATGAAACACCGAACGCCCCCGTCATCCCCGCCGCAGTCGGGGGATGCCGGGGGCGTTCGGCCGTGATCAGACGGAGGCGATCGCGACGACGGCGTTGTGTCCGCCGAAGCCGAAAGAGTTGCTGATGGCCAGCTGATCGCCCGAGCCGAGCTCGACGGGCGCGCCGGAGATCGCGAACGGCACCTCGGGGTCCTGCTCGGTGATGTTGATCGTGGGCGGGGCCACCCGGTTCTTCAGCGCCAGCACCGTGAAGATCGCCTCGAGGGCGCCCGTGCCACCCAGGAGGTGGCCCGTGGATGCCTTGGTCGCCGACACCGGGATCTCGTCGACGCGGTCGCCGAACACGGCGCGCAGCGCCTGGTACTCGTTCGGGTCGCCGACGGGGGTCGACGTGGCGTGGGCGTTGATGTGCGTGACGTCGTCGGGCGACGCACCCGCCATCTCCAACGCCATGCGCACGGCACGGGCGGCACCGCGGCCCTCGGGGTCGTTGGCGGTGATGTGGTACGAGTCGGCTGTGACGCCGCCGCCCACGATCGTGGCGTAGATCTTCGCCCCGCGGGTCTTCGCGTGCTCCTCGGTCTCGAGGATCAGCACACCGGCACCCTCGCCCATGACGAAGCCGTCACGGTCGACGCTGCCGGGACGCGACGCGGTCGCGGGGGAGTCGTTGCGCTTGGACAGCGCCTGCATCGACGCGAATGAGGCGATGGTGATCGGGTGGATCGCCGACTCGGTACCGCCGGCGATCACGACGTCCGCCAGACCGTCGCGGATGTGCTGCACGGCGTTGACGATGGACTCGGTGCTGGAGGCGCACGCGGACGCCACGGTGCGAGCGAACGCGCGGGCGTTGAAGTGGAGCGAGAGGTTGCCGGCCGCGGCGTTGGGCATGAGCATCGGCACCGTCATCGGCATGACCCGGCGCGGGCCCTTCTCGCGCAGCGTGTCCCACGCGTCGAGGAGCGTCCACACGCCGCCGATGCCGGTGGCGAAGTCGACGCCGAGGCGGTCGGGGTCGATGTCAGGGGCCCCGGCGTCCTCCCACGCCTCCTTCGCCGCGACCATCGCGAGCTGCGACGAGGGGTCGAGACGCTTGGCGACGGGACGCTCGAGGACGGTCTCGGGCCGCACGAGCGCCTCGGCGGCGAAGGTGACGGGCAGCTGGTACTGCTCGACCCATTCGTGCTCGAGGGTGCGCGCGCCGGATGCACCGGACAGCAGCGCGTTCCAGCTCTCGGGTGCCGTGCCGCCGATGGGCGAGGTGGCACCGATACCGGTGACGACGATGCGGGGTGTGCTCATGCTGGAATCCTTGGTGCGGCCGGAAAGGTCGTGACCGGTGGGGGCCGCAGCCCCCACCGGGAGAGTCAGGACTGGTTCGACGAGATGTACGTGACGGCGTCACCGACGGTCTTGAGGTTCTTGACCTCGTCGTCGGGGATGGTGACGCCGAACTTCTCCTCGGCGTTGACGACGATCGTCATCATCGAGATCGAGTCGATGTCGAGGTCGTCGGTGAACGACTTCTCGAGGGCGACCTCGTCGGCCGAGATGCCGGTCTCGTCGGTGATGAGCTCGGCAAGGCCGGCGAGAACCTCGTCGTTGGTGAATGCCATGATTTCTCCTGTTGTTGGGGGCGGGCCCGGGGAGTCGTCCCGAGCCCCGATCAGTCTAGAGTTCGACGACGCTGCGTCAGGGGAGGACGACGACCTGCGCGCCGAAGACGAGACCGGCGCCGAAGCCGATCTGCAGGGCGAGGCCGCCGCTGAGCTCGGGGTGTTCCTCGAGCAGTCGGTGGGTGGCCAGCGGGATCGAGGCGGCCGAGGTGTTGCCGGTCGTCTCGATGTCGCGGCCGATGACGACGGACTCCGGCAGACCCAGCTGCTTCGCGAACTCGTCGATGATGCGCATGTTGGCCTGATGGGGCACGAACGCCGCCAGGTCGGAGGGCTGGATGCCGGCGGCCTCGATGGCCTGTCGGGCGACCTTCACCATCTCCCAGACGGCCCAGCGGAAGACGGTCGGACCCTCCTGGCGCAGGGTCGGCCACGGTGCGGAGCCGTCGCGGAACTCGGTCAGCGTCGCGTTCATGCCGACGGCGTCAGCCTTCGAACCGTCGGACCCCCAGATCGTGGGCCCGATGCCGGGGGTGTCGCTCGGGCCGACCACGACGGCCCCGGCGCCGTCGCCCAGAAGGAAGGAGATGCTCCGGTCCGTGGGGTCGACGATATCGCTGAGCTTCTCGGCGCCGACGACGACGACGTGCGTCGCGAGACCGCCGCGGATGAGGGCGTCGGCCTGGGCGACGCCGTACGCGAAGCCAGCGCAGGCGGCATTGACGTCGTAGGCTGCGGCCGGGTTCGCGCCGATGCGGTCGGCCACGATCGCCGAGGCGGACGGCGTCTGCTTCGGGTTGCTGATGGTGGCGACGATGACGGCGTCGATCGCGCTCGGCTCCACGCCCGACTTCTCGATGGCCTCGCGGGCGGCGTCGGATGCCAGGTCGATGGCATCCGTTCCCGAGTCGGCGCGGACGCGCGTGACGATGCCGGTCCGCTGACGGATCCACTCGTCGCTGGAGTCGATCGGCCCGACGAGGTCGTCGTTCGGAACGTAGTTCTCACCGCGGGCGGCGCCGTACGCGTAGATGCGCGTGTGGGCCGGTCCCTGCAGCTGGCGGAGGGTGGGGGTGCTCATGCCTGCTCTCCCTTCAGGAGTGCGACGGCCGCGTCGAGGTCGTCCGGGGTCTTGACTGCGACGATCGGGGTTCCGCGCAGTGCGCGCTTGGCCAGGCCCGTGAGGGCACCGGCGGGCGCGAGTTCGATGATGCCGGTCACACCGTGCTCGGCGAAGGACGACATGCTGAGGTCCCAGCGCACGGGCGAGGCGACCTGCGAGACGACGAGGTCGACGGCCCGGCGACCGTCATCGACGACGGAGCCGTCCGAGTTGGTCCACAGCGTGGTCTCGGGGGTGGATGCCGTGACATCGGCTGCCGCCACGCGCAGGGTCTCGACGGCGGGCTCCATGAAACGGGTGTGGAACGCGCCCGCGACCTGCAGCGCGATCACTCGAGAGCCGCGCGGGGCCTCGGCCGCGAGGTCGGCGAGGGCGGACAGCTCACCGGCCGCGACGATCTGGCCGCCGCCGTTGTAGTTCGCGGGGGTCAGGCCGAGGTCGGCGAGACGGTCGAGCACGGTCTGCTCGTCGCCGCCCACGACGGCGCTCATCCCTGTCTCGACGGCTGCCGCGGCCTCGGCCATCGCGCGACCGCGGATTCCGACGAGCCGCAGGGCGTCCGCCTCGGACAGGACACCGGATGCCGCCAGCGCGGCGAACTCGCCCACGGAGTGGCCGGCGATGCCGTCGGCACCCCGGCCGGCGCGGTCGCGCAAGACGTTCCATGACAGCAGGCTCGCCGCCACGATGAGGGGCTGCGCGACGCTGGTGTCGCGGATCCGGTCGGCATCCCATTCGGTGCCGGCGGCGAGGAGGTCGACGCCGGCGTGCTCGGACGCTTCGGCCAGACGCTCACGCGTCCCGTCCATCTCGAGCCACGGGGAGAGGAAACCGGGGGTCTGCGAACCCTGCCCGGGGAAGACGGCGATGATCACCGTCCCATCCTGTCAAGGATCGGACCGCCTGTTCTGGAGATATCGGCACAAGAAATCGGCGTGTCTTTGTGCGCGCCGTGCATCAGCGCGAGGCGGCGGACCGCCGTGGCGCCGAACCGCGGCGGCGCGTGGCCTCGGTTCCCATGGATCCGAGGATGAGCGCGGTCTGCAGGATGAGCGCCTCGCGGGGGCCCGTGGCATCCCACCCGATGACCTCGGACACGCGCTTCAAGCGGTACCGCACCGTGTTGGGGTGGACGAACAGCTCACGCGCCGTGGCCTCGAGCGATCGGCCGTTGTCGAGGTAGCTCCACAGCGTCGCGACGAGGTCCGCGCTGTGCGCCTGAAGCGGTCGATAGACACGCTCGACGAGGGTTTGCTTCGCGACCGTGTCGCCGGCGAGAGCACGTTCGGGGAGGAGATCGTCGGCCTCGACGGGACGCGGGGCGTGTCGCCACGCGCGAGCGACGGCGAATCCGGCGAGGGCGGCGCGGGCGCTCTGTCCGGCATCGACGAGCGCGGCGACGGCGGGGCCGAGGACGAGGTGGCCGGAACCGAAGCCCGGCTCGAGGCGCTTCGCGATCTCGGTGAACGGCAGCTCCCCGGCGTCCTCGCGTCCGCGGACCGGAAGGTCGGCACGGCCCACCACGAGCACGAGCCGCGACCCTTGCACGCCGATGAGCACGTCGACACCGAGTTTGCGCGACGTGCGCCGGACGTGGTCGACGTCGAGCTGCGGGGGAGTCGTGCCGACGAGCACCGCGACCTCGCCGTGACCGTGCCACCCGAGGGCAGCGATGCGGCTGGGGAGTTCGTCGTCGGCTTCGCCGGTGAGGATCGAGTCGACGACGAGGGCTTCGAGGCGCGCGTCCCAGAGTCCTCGGGCTTCGGCGGCGCGCGCGTAGACGTCGGCCGCAGCGAAGGCGACCTCGCGCGAGTACGACAGCATCGCCTCGCGCACGCGTTCGCTGCGACCCGCAACGCGTTCCTCCATGACCTCGACGGTGACGCGGACGAGCTGGAGGGTCTGGGTCAGGCTGACGCTCCGGAGGAGCTCGCGGGGTGCCGCGGCGAAGATGTCGGCGGCGATCGCCGGGGTCGACGCGGGCTCCTCGAACCACTGCAGGAACGAGGTGATACCCGCCTGCGCCACTAGCCCGACCGCGGAGCGGCGGGCCGGTGGCATCTCGGCGTACCAGGGCAGCGTCTCTTCGAGCCGCTGGATCGTCGCGGTCGCGAGGTCGCCCGAGATCCGGCGCAGCCACGCCAGGGTCTCGGCCTTCTCCTCGGCGGCCCGGGAGGAAGCGGTCGACCCGCTCCCTCCCGAACCGTTCGCGTCCGCGCGATCGGTCACGCGATCAGGCCTCGCCGCCGGCGTTTCCGCTCGTGCCGGCGTTGACGTCGTGCAGGCGGTACTTCTCGATGGCCTGCGCGATCACCGAGCGGTCGACCTTGCCCTCGTCCGCGAGTCCCTGCAGGGCGCGGACGACGAGCGACGGACCGTCGATCTTGAAGAAGCGACGCGCCGCGGCACGCGTGTCCGAGAACCCGAACCCGTCCGCACCCAGCGTCAGGTAGCGCTGCGGAACCCACTGACGGATCTGGTCCTGGACGGCGTGCATCCAGTCGCTGACCGCGATCACCGGGCCCTCGGCATCCCGAAGCTTCTCGGTGAGGTACGCCGTGCGGGGCTCGGCGTCGGGGTTCAGGAAGTTGTGCTCGTCGGCGGCGAGGCCGTCGCGGCGCAGCTCGCTCCACGAGGTCACCGACCACACGTCGGCGACGACGCCCCAGTCGTCCTTCAGCAGACGCTGAGCCTCGAGAGCCCACGGCACACCCACACCCGAGGCGAGCAGCTGCGTGCGCGGACCGTCGCCCTCGCCCGACGCGACCCGGTGGATGCCGCGGACGATCCCGTCCACGTCGACGCCCTCGGGCTCGGCCGGCTGCACCAGCGGCTCGTTGTAGACCGTCATGTAGTACATGACGTTCGGGTCGGGGTGCTCGCCGCCGTACATGCGCTCGATGCCCGAGCGCACGATGTGCGCGATCTCGTACCCGTACGCGGGGTCGTACGACACAGTGGCGGGGTTCGTGGATGCCAGCAGCTGCGAGTGTCCGTCGGCGTGCTGGAGGCCCTCACCGGTCAGGGTGGTCCGGCCGGCGGTCGCGCCGATGATGAAGCCGCGCGCCATCTGGTCGCCCGCCGCCCACTGGGCGTCGCCCGTGCGCTGGAAGCCGAACATCGAGTAGAAGACGTAGACGGGGATCAGCGGCTCGCCGTGCGTGGCGTACGAGGTGCCGGCCGCGGTGAACGCCGCGAGGGCACCCGCCTCGTTGATGCCGACGTGGATGATCTGACCCTCGGGGCTCTCCTTGTAGGCCAGGAGCAGCTCGCGGTCGACCGACGTGTAGTGCTGACCCTTCGGGTTGTAGATCTTCGCCGTCGGGAAGTACGCGTCCATACCGAACGTGCGCGCCTCGTCGGGGATGATCGGCACGATGCGGTGACCGAAGCCCTTGACCCGCAGCAGGTCCTTGAGCAGGCGGACGAACGCCATGGTCGTGGCGACCTCCTGCGTGCCCGAGCCCTTCTTCGGCAGCGCGTACGCCTGGTCGCCGGGGAGCTCGAGACCCACGTGGGTCGTGCGACGCTCGGGCAGGAACCCGCCGAGCGCGCGACGACGCTCGAGCATGTACTTGATCGTGTCGTCGTTCTCGCCGGGGTTGTAGTACGGCGGCTGGTAGGGGTTCTCCTCCAGCTGCGCGTCCGTGACCGGGATGTCCATCGCGTCGCGGAAGGCCTTGAGGTCGTCCAGCGTCAGCTTCTTCATCTGGTGGGTCGCGTTGCGGCCCTCGAAGTGCGGACCGAGGCCGTAGCCCTTGATGGTCTTGGCGAGGATGACGGTCGGCTGGCCCTTGTGCTCCTTGGCCGCCTTGAACGCCGCGAACACCTTGCGGTAGTCGTGGCCACCGCGCTTCAGGCCCCAGATCTGCTCGTCGGTGTAGTCCTTGACGAGCTCGAGGGCACGCGGGTCGCGACCGAAGAAGTGCTCGCGGACGTACGCGCCGTTCTCGGCCTTGTACGTCTGGTAGTCGCCGTCGGGGGTGCTGTTCATGAGGTTCAGCAGCGCGCCCTCGGTGTCGCGGGCGAGCAGGTCGTCCCACTCGCGACCCCAGACGACCTTGATGACGTTCCAGCCGGCACCGCGGAAGAAGCTCTCGAGCTCCTGGATGATCTTGCCGTTGCCGCGCACCGGGCCGTCGAGGCGCTGCAGGTTGCAGTTGATGATGAACGTGAGGTTGTCGAGGCCCTCGTTCGCGGCGACCTGGAGCTGGCCGCGGCTCTCGACCTCGTCCATCTCGCCGTCGCCGAGGTAGGCCCAGACGTGCGAATCGGCGACATCCTTGATGCCGCGGTTCGAGAGGTACTTGTTCGACATCGCCTGGTAGATGGCGTTGATCGGACCGAGACCCATCGACACCGTCGGGAACTGCCAGAACTCCGGCATGAGACGGGGGTGGGGGTACGACGGGATGCCGTTGGGGGCAGCCGACTTCTCCTGGCGGAACCCGTCGAGCTGCGCCTCGGTGAGGCGGCCCTCGAGGAACGCGCGGGCGTAGGTGCCCGGGGAGGCGTGGCCCTGGATGAAGATCTGGTCGCCGCCGGACGGGTCGTCGAGGCCGCGGAAGAAGTGGTTGAAGCCGACCTCGTACAGCGCGGCCGACGACGCGTACGTCGAGATGTGGCCGCCGACCCCGATCCCGGGACGCTGCGCGCGGTGGACGGTGACCGCCGCGTTCCAACGGATCCACTTGCGGTAGCGGCGCTCCAGCTCCTCGTCACCGGGGAACTCGGGCTCGTTCGACTGAGCGATGGTGTTGATGTAGTCGGTGGTCGGCACCATCGGAACGCCGAGGTGCAGATCCTTCGAGCCCTTGAGCAGGCTCAGCATGATCTCGCGCCCGCGTGCGGGGCCCTTCGCCTGGACCAGCTGCTGCAGGGATTCCTGCCATTCAGCGGTCTCTTCCGGGTCGCTGTCCTGCGGCCCCTGCGAATACGGATCCTGGTCGTGAACAGTCACGGAAGACCTTTCGTCGTCTGGCAGGTCATGCCAGAGAATCGCCATACTCGTGCGGCAACCCTTGTCTGCTCCGCACAATTCACCACCGTCCAGCCTAGTCAGTCGAAGCCGCGCCGGATGCGCACGAGGAGCCGGAACGAGAAGGGATGCCTCGGCGGCGAGGCATCCGTCCGTCTCCGCGTCGCGCCCGGCTCGCGACGCGCCGAGGTCTAGCCTGAGCGCGTGACCTCCAGCGAGCACGCGGCATTCCGCACCCGGCCGGAGCACCGCTGGCCGGTGTTGATCTGCCTGGGCCTGGGGACGTTGCTGTATGCGGTGCTCCCGAGCGACGTCTCGGGGGCGCTGCGGTACGTCGTCGTCGGGGCGAGCGTGTTGTGCGCGATCCCCATGCTGATCGCCCACCCCACGCGGTACGACCGGGATTCGCGCGTCGGGCGCGGGTTCGCCCTGGCCTTCGTGACCGTGCTGCTCGCCGCGAACCAGGTCGCCTTCGTGCTGCTCGTGCACCAGCTCCTCGCGGGGCAGGGGACCGGAGCCGTGACCCTGCTCGGCGCCGCGCAGGTGTGGGCGATCAACGTCATCGGCTATGGCGCGGTCTATTGGGAGATGGACCGCGGGGGGCCGGTCGCCCGACGCCGCGACCCGCGCGACCAGCTGCCACCCGCCGACTTCCAGTTCCCGCAGGATTCCGACGGGGATGCCGTGAGCGAGGTGAAGCGTCGGTCATCGAACGCGGCGGACTGGGCGCCGGGCTACATCGACTACCTGTACTTCTCGGCATCCAACGCGATGGCCTTCAGCCCCACCGACGTGATGCCCCTGAGCGTCCGCGCGAAGCTGTTCATGATGGTGCAGGCCATCACGGGGTTCGTGCTGCTGGCGCTGGTGATCGCGCGGAGCGTGAACATTTTGAGCTGAGGTTCGGGGCGGCGCGGCGGTGGGAACGTCTACCGGCACGTGCTCACGGTGCGACACCCGCGGACGAACGCGATTCGGTCGAGAGTCAAGCGGGGATGCGTTCGGTCTTCTCGCGATTACGGTTCAGCCGATGAAGCTCCTTCCCTCACTACGCGCGATGGCGCTCGGGGTGGCTCTCCTGGCCGCGTCGGTAGCCGTCATCATGGTGATCGCCGGCCCCACCTCGGCTGTGGTCGTCTCGTCGTCGATCTCGGTCAGCGCGCTCGTCGCCGCGTCGGTCGTGGGTGAGGGTCGCTGGGCGCGCGCATATCGACGGAGCGTCCGAGCCGGATTCCAGTCGCGCTGCAAGGTGTGCGGGGTGAAGGTGCCGCGCGGCGATGCCGTGTGCTCACCCGAACACCTCGAGGAGTACGAGGCCCGCACGGCCTGGTGAGCACTGAGCTGCCGCAGCGGTATGTGCCGCGAAGGGTCGGGACACGGGCGCGGTAACCCTCCCCGATACGTCGTTCTGGCGGCGACGCGTTCGCGGGTCAGCGCTCGGCGTTGCGCCCCCTGCGCCAGAGCAGGACGAGCCCGATGGCAGCGATGATCACCACTCCGATCGAACGACGGGGGAAGTCGCCCGCAATGACCTCGGAGACGGCGATCACCGATCCCCCGACGAGGGCGACCGACACGAGGATGATCCCCGCCCAGCGTCGCCCACTCATGGTGTGAGGCCATCGGTGGGCCCTGCCGGGATCGAACCGACGACATCCACGGTGTAAACGTGGCGCTCTACCAGCTGAGCTAAAGGCCCTGGATGCCTCGAGTCTAGCCGGGCCTCACGCGAACGCCTCGGCGCACAGCGCCACGACGCTGTCGAAGAACGCACGGGTCGGATCTGTACGGAGCGGGTGGATGCCATCCTCCGGCGGCCCGACCCTCTGCCAGGTTCCATCCGTGGCAACGAGGTCGTGGAGCGAACCGCCGGGGCGCTGGACGAGCACGTCCGTCCCGCCCTCGGCGACCCGGCGGTCGATGTCATCCATGGTGGCCGACGCGTCATCCCCGAACGGCCAGAACGGCGCCAGCCCCACCCACGAACACAGGAAACGGGGGAGCTTCTCGGCATCCATCACCGCCACGAAACGGTCGGACTGGTCGACGGGAGTTCCCGCCTCCTGCTCCGCCACGGTCGGGTCGTGCACCACGACCACGCGCCCGCCCGACGCGACATATGCGACCAGAACCGCGTCACGATCGCCTCGGCGTACCCGGGCGGCGAGCACCTGGGTTGCGCGGAAGAGCGCCTGCCCGACCACCGCGCCGTCCGCGGTCAATCGGTCCCGCTCGTCGATGAGACCCGCCTCACGGAGCCGCTGGGCGACCTCCGTGCCGCGCGACGGACGGGGCAGGATGCCGTGCGACGCACCGATCCGCGCCTTGCCGACGCCACGGATCAGCGCCGTCCGCTCGTCACCGGTGAGACGCGGAGCTATGGAGACGAAGGCGGCGGACGACGGAAGGACGGGGAGCGGGAACCCGGCGCGAGTGGACAGGGCGCGTTCGATGGCGACCGCACCTTCCCCGCGCGCAGCCTCGAGGACGGCGTCGGGCGGCGCGCGAAGAACCACCTGCGCGGCGATCCAGTCGAACGTCGACCCGAGTACGTGAAGCTGCGACGGAACCGCGCGGGCGACGAGAGAGACGTGCTCGCGTCCCGTCGCCCACACGTACGTCACCGTGACGACGTCGACGGCGCCCTCTTCGGCCACCACCGTGAGGCGATGGGCGAGGGATGCGTCGGACTCGACCGAGTAGTCCCACCCATCCGCTCCCGCCACAAGAGCGGAGGGATGCCGCTCGCTCGCGGCCCGCAAGACCCCTAACGTGGCGTCGGCCAGCGGGGCCGAGCTCGGCGTCGCGAGCAATTCCACGGTCGGCGAAAACCCGCCCGCGGCGCGGTAGGTGAGGAGGAATCCGCCCGTCGCGGTCTCGGTCGCGGCGAACGAATCCGGGTACCGGAGCTCGGCGGATGTCGACGCCGCGGACAGCACTGCGGGTGCGGAGCCGCGCGTCATCGCTGCGCCTGCTTCACTGCATCCGGATCTCCGCGGAGAACGCGGAACCACGAGGGAAGCAAAAACCTGGGGAGCCAGAAGAAACCGACGAGTGCCACGAGAAGCGGGATCACGGCCACGATCACGAGGGCCATCGCCGCGGGGCGCGAAATGTCGTCGATCGCCATGGCCAGCGCTGCGATCGTAAAGGCCGATCCGAGCCAGAGCCAGGCGAAGCCCATCGTGCTGCCGTAGCCCCGACGCACGCGGATCCAGCCTTTCCACGCGCCGCTGTACGCGACGACGCCCATCACCACGAAGACCGGACCGATCAGAGCTGCGAGCGGATTCACACCGAGATCCTCTCCACGGGGAACCTCCACGGTATCCGGAACACCGCTGTCGCACCCCCGGGGTAGCGTGGAGTCCGTGAACGCCGACCCCGCCGACCAGCGCAAACTGCTCGACCTCGCCGACCTCGACGCCCGCATCCACCGCGACGAGCACGTGAAGGGCAACCCGCCGCAGGCCGCGAAGGTGCGCGAGCTCATCGCGCAGCGGTCGACGCTCTCGCAAGAACTGGGTGATCGAGCGAACGTCCGCGACGACCTCAAGGCCGAGCTGGCCCGTGTCGAGTCCGACGTCGCGGTCGTCGACGCCCGGGTGAAGCGCGACTCCGAGCGTCTCGCCGCGTCGACCAACGGCAAGCAGGCACAGGGCTTCGAGGCCGAACTCGCCTCCCTCGCGCGCCGCAAGAGCGACCTCGAAGATGCCGAGATTGCCCTCATGGAGCAGCTCGAAGCGGCCGACGCCGCGGTCGCCGAGCAAGAGGCCCTCATCGCCGACACCAATGCCCAGGGCGCCGAGCTCAGCGCCGAGGCCAAGCGTGTCGTCGCCGAGGCCACCGATCGGCTCGACGCCGCCCGTCGTGATCGCGACGCCGTGGCCGGCGCCATCCCCGCCGATCTGCTCGGCCTGTACGAGCGCCTGGCCGCGCGCGGCAACGGCGCCGGGCTGCTGCGCGCCGGCGCCTGCGAGGCGTGCCGCATGGTCCTCCCGCCGAGTGACCTGGCCACGGTCCGCCGCGCCCAGACCGACGAGGTCGTGTTCTGCCCCGAGTGCGGCGCGATCCTCGTCCGCACCGAAGAATCGCGGTGACCCGCCCTGGCGTCCTCCTCGACTGAGGTCGTCGTCGGGCTCACGGCATCTGGAACCATCGCCCTGAGCGACCTGGATGCCGACGGCTCCGTCGTCCGCACCGTCACGGTCGCGCGTGACGACCTGCCCGCCGCGATCCGCGACCGCGAAGGCGGGGGAGACGTCCGGTGGGTGTGGAGCGACACCCCCTCCTGGTACGGCGCGCTGCTGGCATCCGGGGTCCGGGTCGCCCGCGCGTGGGACCTGCGGCTCGTGCACGCGTTCCTCCGCGATGCCGAGGCCGTCGTCGACGACCACGGCCTGCGCGCTCATGCGGAATGGGATGCCACAGCGTCAGCGTCCGACGACACCGACACCCTCTTCTCCCTGGGCGCCGCGAGCACCGGCCCACCCGACGACTTCGACGCCGCGGCCGCCGAGTACCGCCGCCAGCGCGCCGCGATCACCTCCGCACGCACGCCCGGGGCGCTGCGTCTGCTCGCCGCGGCCGAGTCCGCCGGAGCGCTGATCGCCGCGGAACTGCACGCGGCCGGTCTGCCGTGGAGCGTCCCCGCCCATGAGGCCCTTCTCGCGGAACAGCTCGGCACGCGCGTCGCCGGGGGACTGCCGACGCGGATCGAACAGGCCGCGGCCGCGGTGCGCGACGCGCTCGGCGACCCGTCCGTCTCGCTCGACTCCCAGCCGCGCCTGCTCCGCGCGCTGCACCGCGCGGGGCTCCTCGTCGAGTCGACGAACCGGTGGGAGCTCGCCGAGCACGACCACCCCGCCGTCGCGCCGCTCATCGCCTACAAGAAACTCATGCGGCTCTACACCGCGAACGGCTGGGCGTGGATGGCCGAGTGGATTCACGACTCCCGCTTCCGTCCGGTCTACGTCCCCGCCGGAGTCGTCACCGGGCGCTGGGCGTCGTCGGGCGGAGGAGCGCTGCAGATTCCACGGCAGCTCCGCACCGCCGTCCGCGCCGACCCAGGCTGGACCCTCGTCACCGCCGACGTCGCGCAGCTCGAACCGCGCGTGCTCGCCGCGATGGCCCGCGACACGGCGTTGGCCGAGGCGGCGTCCGGTCGCGATCTCTACGCCGGAATCGTGGATGCCGGAGCGGTGGCGACCCGCGCCGACGCCAAGATGGCGATGCTCGGGGCCATGTACGGCGCGACCAGCGGCGAGAGCGGGCGCCTGGTCCCGCGGCTCCGGCGCACGTTCCCCCGCGCGATGGCGCTCGTCGACGATGCCGCGCGCGTCGGCGAAGAGGGCGGCCGCGTGCAGACCTGGCTCGGCCGCACGTCACCGCCCGCCGGCGACCTGTGGCGCGCCGTGCAATCTCGGGCCAGCGACGCCGAGGCATCCGGGGTGGACGAGACCCGGGCCCGCCGCGCCGCCCGCGACCGCGGCCGCTTCACCCGCAACTTCGTCGTGCAGGGCACCGCCGCCGAGTGGGCTCTCGCGTGGCTGGCCGACCTGCGCACGCGCCTGTCCGCCCTCGACCCTGTGGATGCCACGCGCTCCGCGCCCGCGTCGGGTCCGGCGTTCGCACGGGTTCCGCACCTGGCGTTCTTCCTGCACGACGAGATCGTCGTGCACACCCCGGTCGAACACGCAGACGCCGTCGCCGACGCGGTGCGGGAGTCCGCGGCATCCGCTGGCCGTCTGCTGTTCGGGACGTTCCCGATCGACTTCCCCCTCGACCTGCGGATCGGCGAGACGGCCGAGAAGGGCTGAGGGGCCCGCGTAGACTCGACGGTGCGAATGGGTCGGCTGGACGGTCGCGTCACGGGTTCGCCCGTGCCGAGGAACGTCCGGGCTCCACAGGGCAGGACGGTGGGTAACGCCCACCCGGAGCAATCCGCGAGACAGTGCCACAGAGAGCAGACCGCCCGCGCTTACTGCGCGGGTAAGGGTGAAAGGGTGGTGTAAGAGACCACCGGGGTCGTGGTGACACGGCCCGCGAGGTAAACCTCGTCCGGAGCAAGGCCAGACAGGGGATGACGACGCGGCTCGCCGAGTCCCCGGGTAGGCCGCTGGAGCGGCACGGCAACGTGTCGCCGAGAGAGATGACCGTCCACGGGGCTTCGGCCCCCGGACAGAACCCGGCGTACAGGCCGGCCCATTCGCGCCTCGGTCAGGAGTCCGCATCCACCGCGTCTGCCGCCGGCGGTTGGATGAGGGCATTCATGCCGGCGATGATCGCGCCCCATCCCACACAGAACAGCGGGAGTGATGCCGCGAACCACGCCAGAGCCGCAACCCATCCGTCCCCGACCGAAGCCCAGTCAGCGCTACCACTGAAAAGGGTGGTGAAGCTCAGGAGCCAGATGCGGCCGGCGGGACCGATCACGGCGCGCAGGCCCTCGACGAACGCCCACGCCCCGCCGAGCACCCCGATCGCGCCTCCGACGAGGGGCAGGATGCCGGTCACCAGGCGTCGCGATCCCATGCCGGTCATCCTAGGCGCGCCGAACGGGGTGCCTGTCTCCCGACGACGACGACGCCCCTGCCCGGCTCGAGAGAGCAGGACGGGGCCGACGCGGCATAGCGCGGGTCAGGCACCCGGGCCAGGGCCGTAGCCCGACGGCGGCGCGGGCGGCAGCATGCCGCCCCCTCCGTATCCGCGCCGGGCGCGCTCCTCGTCGGCGCGCAGGATCCCGTTCTTCACGGCGGTGCGCATGATGAGGTAACCGATCCAGATCGCGAGCGCCAGGATTCCGATGTAGACGATGATGCCGATGAGCAGGACGCCGAATCCCAGTCCTGCGGCGGCACCGCTGTAGTCACCGTTCACGATCTCCCCCCTTTTCTATCGCGTGTATGGATGACGCCGACACTAGGGGACAGGGGTTCGACGGCGCACCCTTCAACGACCCACCGCGAGAAGGCGCAGGACGCGGGATCATGGGAGGCATGACGGAGCGTCCGATCAGCATCCGCGCTCAGGTCGCACTGGCCGACCTGGCCGTCATCCTGCATGGGGGAACGCGCGACGACGTCGACCGGTGGGCGACGAAATACTCCTGGAGCGACAGCAAGCGAGACGTCGGTGTGCTCGTCGCGCTGACGGAACTGGCCGCGCGTGCCCATCCGGGCGAGAACGAAAACGAGACCGGAGGCAGTTCCCTTGCCGCCCAGCTCATCGCCGCGCAGAGGGCCGGCGACGACCCGGTCATCGACGCGCTCGTCCAGATCTGGGTGGAGAGCCCGCCGCCCACGCGGGCCGAGGTGCTGCACGAGCTGATCAGATTCCTCTCCCGCTAAGTGACGACGGACGAGGGGGCGACGGCGGTCCGGGCGAATTCCAGTGCGCCTCGGCGCGCACGGGGGTGCCCAGGAATATGGTGGAAACGTGCTCGGGCTCACTGACGAATACACCGTGCCGCTGTACTCCCAGGCGGAGGCGGCGCGGATCATCGGTGAGCCTGCGAACACGGTACGCAACTGGGCTCGCGGGTATGCCTATCGAACGACCGAAGGTCCGAAGACCGCGCTGAGCCTGATCACGGTTGCCGCACAGCCTTTCAGTCAGCTGTCTGTTCCCTTTGTCGGACTCGCTGAGGCGTACGTCATCGCCGCTTTCAAGAAGGCCGGAGTGCCGATGCAACGCATCCGCCCGGCCGTCGAGGCGATCAGAACCGAGATGGCACCGCGGAAGCCCTTCTGAGCGAGCGCCTCAAGACGGACGGTTCCGAGGTTCTCTTCGACTACGTCGTCGACGACGGGATGAGCAGTTCCGGTCTGGCGGTCGTCCGCAACAAGCAAGGCGTCATCCGCGAGGTCGTCAACGACTACCTTCAGACGATCTCGTTCGCGAACGGTCTCGTCGAGTCGTTCCGACCCATCCGGTATGGGGGAACAGTTTTTGTCGACCCTCGGATCAACTCCGGACGCCCGTCATTCGTAGAGACCGGGGTTCGAATCATCGATGTCGAGAACCGTGTCGCCGCCGGAGAGCCGCTCGACGAGGTCGCTGATGACTACGACCTGGACCCGCGCGAAATCCGCCACGTGATCGACGCGGGCCGCGCCGCCTGAGAAGCGATGACGGAGCCGCGATTCTTCATCGACCGAAGCCTCGGCGGGAAGATCATTGCGCGCCTCCTCCGTGCCGACGGCTGGGACATCGTCACGATGAGGGAGTTCTACGGCCGCACCGGAGAGCGCGTCAACGACGTCGCCCGCGTTCGTCGTCTACGAACGACGGATGTCGCGAATCATCCCCTGAGGTCGACACCGGGTGACGGCACACATGGAGTGCGAGCCCGCAGCCGGCCACGGCCGAGGATGACGAACGCCACGTTTGCGCGGAAGCGCGGGAGCGTCACTTCACTGCGGGGAGCGCCTCGGGAACGGCCACGGCGAGCGACGCCGCACCGATGATGCCGGCGTTGTTGCGGTGTTTCGCCGGGACGATCGGGGCCCGGAGCTTCAGCATCGGCAGGAACTCCTCGGAGTGCTTCGACACCCCGCCACCGACGACGATCAGGTCAGGGCTGAAGAGGAACTCGACGTAGTCGTAGTACCACTGCAGACGCTTCGCCCACTTCTCCCACGAGAGCTCGTCGCGTTCCATGGCCGAGTAGGCGGCGTAGCCCTCGGCATCCTTCTTGTGTTCGGCGCGCTGAAGGTGACCCAGCTCGCTGTTCGGGATGAGGACACCGTCGTAGATCATCGCCGAGCCGATGCCCGTGCCGAGCGTCGTGAGGATCACGAGGCCGTCGACGCCCTTGGCCGCGCCGTAGCGCACCTCGGCGATGCCGGCGACGTCGGCGTCGTTGGCGAAGTGGATGTCGCGTGACAGACCGTCCTCGAAGAACTTCTCGGCCTCGAAACCGATCCACGACGACGAGACGTTCGCGGCCGACAGTGTCCGTCCACCCTTCACGATGGCCGGGAAGGCCACGCCGAGGGGCAGATCCGCCGGCGCTTCGAGGGTCTGGAGGACCTCCTTGACCGCCTCGAGGACATCGGCGGGCTCGGCGCCCTTCGGAGTGTTCACTTTGACCCGGTCGCTGAGGAGCTCACCGGCATCCAGGTCGACGATTCCTGCCTTGATACCGGTACCGCCGATGTCCACACCGACCGCACGCGACGCATTCGTTGCCATGCCCCCCAGCCTATCCAGGCGACGGGTCCACATCAGTAGGATCGGGAGAGCGCCCGCCAGACGTCCGCTGCGGAGCGAGACCCATGCAAGGAGCGATCGTGAGCGACGAGAAGCACAAGTACTGGTACAACCTCGAGACCGGCAAGGTCGAGCAGGGATACGAGTCGCCGGCGATCGACCGCGCGGGCCCCTTCGACACGGCGGAAGAGGCAGCGCGAGCACCGCAGCTCCTCAAGGAGCGCGCGCAGAAGTGGGCCGAAGACGAGGCGCGCGAGGCCGACTGGGGCGCGGGCTCCGAGTCCGAGCGCTGAGTCACCCGGACCGAGACGAGGAGAACGATGGACAAGCAGCGCGATTTCGTCCTGCGGACGATCGAGGAACGCGGCGTGAAGTTCGTACGCCTGTGGTTCACCGATGTGGTCGGAACCCTGAAGTCGGTGGCGATCGCCCCGGCCGAGGTCGAGGGCGCCTTCAGCGAGGGTCTCGGCTTCGACGGCTCGGCGATCGAGGGCCTGACGCGCTCGTACGAGTCCGACCTGCTGGCGCACCCCGACCCCACGACGTTCCAGACCCTCCCCTGGCGCGGCGAGATCGACCCGACCGCCCGCATGTTCTGCGACATCACCACACCCGACGGCCAGCCCGCCGTCGCCGACCCGCGGCACGTCCTCAAGCGCACGCTGGCCAAGGCCGCCGACGCCGGGTTTACGTTCTACACGCACCCCGAGATCGAGTTCTACCTGCTCAAGTCGTCGCAGCTGGGTCCGGACGGACGCCCCGAGCCCGTCGACTCCGCCGGTTACTTCGACAACGTCCCCGGGGGCACGGCGCACGACTTCCGTCGACGCTCCGTGCGCATGCTCGAAGACCTCGGCATCTCGGTCGAGTTCAGCCACCACGAGGGCGGTCCGGGTCAGAACGAGATCGACCTGCGCTACGCCGATGCGCTGACCACGGCCGACAACATCATGACCTTCCGCACGGTCGTGAAGGAGGTCGCGATCGAGCAGGGCGTGTACGCGACGTTCATGCCGAAACCCCTCAGCGGCCAGCCCGGCAGCGGCATGCACACGCACATGTCGCTCTTCGAGGGCGACATGAACGCCTTCTACGAAGAGGGCGGCCAGTACCAGCTCTCCAAGGTCGGCCGTCAGTTCATCGCCGGGCTCCTCCGTCACGCCAACGAGATCTCGGCCGTGACGAACCAGTTCGTCAACTCGTACAAGCGGCTCTGGGGCGGCGATGAGGCACCGAGCTTCATCTGCTGGGGCCACAACAACCGTTCCGCGCTCGTGCGCGTGCCGCTGTACAAGCCGAACAAGGGCCAGTCGACGCGGGTCGAGTACCGCGCGCTCGATTCCGCCGCCAACCCCTACCTGTCGTACGCGCTCATGCTCGCCGCCGGTCTCAAGGGGATCGAGGAAGGCTACGAGCTGCCGCCCGAGGCGGAAGACAACGTGTGGTCGCTCACCGACGCCGAGCGTCGCGCGCTCGGCTACGCCCCGCTGCCGGCGAGCCTCGACCACGCCCTCGAGTACCTCGAGGAGTCCGAGCTGGTCGCCGAGACGCTGGGGGAGCAGGTGTTCAAGTACGTGCTCCTGAACAAGCGCCGCGAGTGGCAGCAGTACCGCGCGCAGGTCACGCCGTTCGAGCTGCAGAGCAACCTCGAGGCGCTCTGACCCCGCCGTGGTGATCTCGGGCGATCGGTCGACGGCGCTCACCGCCCTGGCACGCATCGGCTTCTCGCGCCTCGCGGAGGCCGATGCCTGCCTCGGCGAGCTCGAAGAGCTGACGGGCGCCGGACGAGGGGACGCCATGGCGCTCGCGCAGCGCGTGGCCGACCCCGACCGTGCGCTGTCGGCGCTCGTGCAAATCGCGCGACGCGATCCTTCTGCCATCCGGGCGGCCTCCGCCGACGCCGGCACCTGGCGTGCCCTGTGGGACATCGTCGGCGCCTCGGACGGCTTCGCGGAGTTCTACCTCCGGCATCCCGACGAGATCGTCCACCTCGCCGGCGCGGGTCTGACCGTGCCCGACGAGCAATCCATGCGCCTCGAGTTGCTGGCATCCATCGGTGACGACGACGGCTTCGCCGCCGACGCGACGGATGCCGCCTGGGTCGACCTGCGCGTGCGCTATCGGCGTCTGCTCGCCCGGATCGCCGCGTACGACCTCGGCCAGGACGATCCGGCGGCCGCGATCGACATCGTGTCCGCCGCTCTGGCCGACCTGGCCGGCGCCGCGCTCGAGGCGTCGTTGAGCGTCGCGCGGTCGCGCGTGTCCGGAACCGGTCCCGGTGCGTTCCCGCGGGATGAGGTCGCCGCGACCCGCTTCGCGATCATCGCCATGGGTAAAACCGGTGCGCGCGAGCTGAACTATGTCAGCGACGTGGATGTCATCTTCGTCGGGGGCAGTGCGGACGAGGACGTCGTGTCCGAGGCCCGGGCGATCGACATCGGCACACGGCTCGCGGTACAGACCATGCGGGGGATCTCAGGCCCCGAGATCGAGCCGCCGCTGTGGGAGGTCGACCCGAACCTCCGACCCGAGGGCAAGCAGGGCGCGCTCGTGCGGAGCCTGGGCGCGCACCAGCAGTACTACGACCGCTGGGCCAAGAGCTGGGAGTTCCAGGCACTCTTGAAGGCCCGGGCGATCGCCGGCGACGCGGCGCTCGGCGCCGAGTACATCGCCGCCGTGCAGCCCCTCGTGTGGCTCAGCGCCGCCCGCGAGAACTTCGTCGAGGGCGTGCAGCGCATGCGTGAGCGCGTCACCGAGCACATCCCCGCGGCCGAGGTGAACCGTCAGGTCAAGCTGGGTCCGGGCGGCATCCGCGACGTCGAGTTCACCGTGCAGCTGCTGCAGCTCGTGCACGGCCTCACCGACGAGCGCATCCGGCAGCGGGGAACTCTCGAGGCGCTCGACGCACTCGTCGCCGAGGGCTACATCGGCCGCAGCGAGGCCGAGGCGTTCGGCCGCGACTACCGGTTGCTCCGGCTGCTCGAGCACCGGCTGCAGCTGCGTGGCCTTCGCCGCACCGCGCTGCTGCCCGAGAAAGAGGACGACCTCCGAGTCCTCGCGCGGGCGACGGGACTCGCCGACTCCGCGGCGGGCGTGCAGGCCGCCTGGGAGAACATCAAGCGCGAGGTGCGCGACATCCATGTCCGTCTCTTCTACCGGCCGCTGCTGTCGGCTGTCGCGGCTCTGCCCGAGGGGGAGCGCACACTTTCGACCGAGCAGGCCCGCGACCGTCTCGCCGCGATCGGTTTCCGCGACCCGGCGGGTGCGCTGCGCCACATCGCCGCCCTCACCAGCGGACTGAGCCGCAAGGCGACGATTCAGCGCCACCTCATGCCGATCATGATCCGGTGGTTCGCCGACGGGGTCGACCCGGACTACGGGCTGCTGGTCTTCCGCCGCATCAGCGAGCGACTCGGCAACACCCCGTGGTTCCTGCGGATGCTGCGCGACTCCGCGGGTGCCGCCGAGAGCCTCACCCGGGTGCTGTCGGGATCGCGGTACATCGGTGAGCTGATGGAGTGGATCCCCGAATCCGTCGCCTGGCTCGACGACGACGCGCTGCTGCGTCCCCGTTCAGGCGCGGCGCTCCAGGAGGAGGCGCGGGCCATCCAGACCCGGTGGGACGATATCGACGGCGCGATGCGCTCGGTCCGGGCACTCCGTCGCCGCGAGATGCTGCGTGTCGCGATGGCCGCCGTGCTGGAGGTCGTCTCCCTCGAAGAGCTCTCCGATGCGCTCACGACGATCACCGAGGTGACGATCCAGGCGACGCTTCGGGCGGTGCGCCGCGAGGTCGTGCCGCCCGAGGACGACGCCCTCGACTTCTCGGTCATCGCGATGGGACGCTTCGGCGGCCGCGAGATCGGATTCGGATCGGATGCCGATGTCATGTACGTCTATCGCGCGAACGGCATCGATCCGCAGCGCGCGAGCACTCTCGCGCTGAAGCTGGTCGCGGGCCTTCGGGAACAGTCCGAAGACCACCGACTGCCCCTCGACCTCGACGCGGAGCTGCGTCCCGAAGGGCGCAGCGGCCCGCTCGCGCGTTCGCTCGACGCCTACGCCGAGTACTACCGCCGGTGGTCGCTGTCGTGGGAGGCGCAGGCGCTGCTCCGCGCCCGCGGCGTCGCGGGCAGCGTCAAGCTCATCGCCGATTTCATCGCTCTCGCCGACGACGTCCGCTACCCGGTCACGGCCGATCCGAACGGGCTGCGCGAGATCCGCCGGATCAAGGCCCGCGTCGAGAACGAACGGCTTCCGCAGGGCGCCGACCCTGCCCGGCACCTCAAGCTCGGCCCGGGTTCGATCAGCGACGTGGAATGGCTCGTGCAGATCCTGCAGCTGCAACACGCGCGCGCGATCCCGGCGATGCGCACCACCTCGACGCTCGGCTCGCTGCAGGCCGCCGTCGAGGCCGGGCTCGTCGCCCCGGACGCGGCGACGAAGCTCGCGGCATCCTGGCATCTGGCGAGCCGTCTCCGGTCGGCCAACACCCTGCTGTCGGGACAGACGAGCGACGTCCTCCCCGCCGACCGGGCACGACTCGACGGCATCGGTCGGATCCTCGAGTACCCGCCGCATTCGGCCACGCGGGTCGAGGAGGACTATCTCGGTGCCACGCGACGCGCGCGCCGGGTGTTCGAGAAGCTCTTCTACGGGTGACTCACGACCCCATGAGTCGTTCGCGCACCTCGCGGCGAAGGACCTTGCCGATGAGCGAGCGCGGCAGGTCGTCGACGACGACCACACGGCGGGGCACCTTGTACGACGCGAGCCGGGACTTGCAGTAGTCGCGGACGGCCTCGGGCTCGATCTCCACGCCATCGCGCACCACGATGGCGGCCGCGACATCTTCGCCGCCGCGCGGCTTCGGGAGCGCGACGACAGCCGCCCCCTCGATATCCGGGTGCGAGACCAGGACGTCCTCGACCTCGCTCGGCGACACGTTGAAGCCACCGGTGATGATGATCTCCTTGAGCCGGTCGACGATCGTGACGAAGCCATCGGCCGAGACCGCGGCGATGTCACCGGTGCGCAGCCATCCGCCGTCGAGCAGCGTGGCCGCCGTGTCGGACGGGCGGTTCCAGTAGCCCTCGAAGACCTGCGGTCCGCGCAGCAGCAGTTCGCCGGATTCGCCGAGCGGGAGGTCCTTCTCGGGGTCGTCGGGGTCGACGACGCGGATGTCGGTGCTGGGGAACGGGACGCCCACGGTGCCGGGACGCCGCGACGGCCCGATCGGGTTGCCGAGGGCGACCGGCGACGACTCCGTCATGCCGTATCCCTCGACGAGCAGACCACCGGTCGCCGCCTCCCAGCGGTCGACCGTCGCGACCGGGAGGCTCATGGCGCCGGAGATCGCGAACCGCACCGTGGAGAGGTCGAGGGTCCCGCGGCTCGCGGCGCGCGCCAGCTGGTCGTAGATCGGGGGAACGGCCGGGAGGAACGTGGGCGGGCTCTTCTTCACCGCGGATGCCACCAGGTCGAGGTCGTACTTGGGGAACAGCACGAGCTTCGCGCCGATGCTCATCGCGAACGTCAGGCACAGGGTGAGTCCGTACGCGTGGAAGAGGGGGAGGACGCCGTAGAACGTCTCCTCCCCGTCGTGCAGGCCCGGAACCCAGGCCCTCCCCTGCATCGCGTTCGCGCGCAGGTTGGCGTGGGTGAGGACCGCTCCCTTGGGGCTGCCGGTCGTGCCGCTGGTGTACTGCAGCAGCGCGACGTCGTCGAGCAGCGGACCCTCGTGCTTGCGCGAGAGCCGGCCGCGCGTGAGCAGCGTCTGCCACGGGACGGGACGCTTCGACGTGGGGGCGGCCGTGAGCTGCGCCCGCGACTCACGCGCCTTCTTCACCGGGAGTTTCAGCGCAAGGCGCGTGCCGAACGGCATCGCGCGCGTGATGTCGACGCTGATGATGTGCTCGAGCGCGAGGTCGGACGGGAAGTCGGCGACGACGTCGGCGACCTTGTCCCACACGATCGCGAACCGTGCCCCGTGGTCCTCGAACTGGTGGCGCAGTTCGCGCGCGGTGTAGATGGGGTTGTGCTCGATGACGATCGCACCCAGGCGCAGCGCCGCGTAGAACGCGATCACGTGCTGCGGACAGTTCGGCAGCACGAGGGCGACGCGGTCGCCCGCTTTCACACCCAGGCGTCGGAGCCCCTCCGCCGCGCGCGAGATCTGATCGCCGAGCTCGCGGTAGGTCGTCTGCGCGCCGAAGAACTCGAGCGCGACGCCCTTGCCGTAGCGGTGGACCGCGTCCGCGATCATCTCGGGCAGTGTCTGCGACGGCTCGTCGATGTCATGCGGCACGCCCTCGGCGTACGAGCTCAACCACGGACGCGACGCGTAGGGGGAGGTCATGGCATCCATCTTTCCGGACACCGCCGACACGACGGCGACACGACGCCTGTGCGGATGCCGGGAGCTTGGGCTTCCGCACGGCAGGGCATCGGCCTAGCCTGCTGGCATGTGTCGCAATATCGTGCCCCTCCACAACTTCGAGCCGCCGGCCACGGACGACGAGTGCCACGATGCCGCGCTGCAGTTCGTTCGGAAGATCACGGGGACCACTAAGCCGTCACGAGCGAATCAGGAGGTCTTCGACCGTGCCGTCGACGAGATCGCGGCCGCCACTCGCCGCCTGCTCGACGACCTCGTCACCACCGCACCCCCGAAGACGCGCGAGGTCGAGGCCGCCAAACGCCAGGCCCGCTCAGCCGAACGCTACGAAGCGATCCGGGTGTTCCAGGAGCAGAAGCGCGCAGCGCGATCGGCATCCTGACCCCGCTCACCCCTCCGCGAAGCGCTCGAACAGGGGAGTGGCATCCGGGCTCTCCAGATCCGGGATGCCATCGTCGCTCGGCACCGCGGTGAGGGGGCCGCGCAACTCTTCGAGGAGCGCTGCGGCGTCGCCGGGTTCGCATGTCGAGGTCGCACGGAGTTCCAGCACATCGACCGTGCCTTCGGCGGCGACGCCGGGGATCATGTCCACATCCAGACGAGACACCTTCGCCTCCGGCTTGCCGGCCATGATCACGATGTTGTCAATGCCCTCGCCGTACGTGGGCGTCGGTGCGAGCTGCCACCCGTTGTCGCTCAGCCAGGTCCGGAGTTCGTCCATCCGCTGCGGCCCCTGACCGTCGAAGGAGAAGCCATCCGGAAGATTCCGGCGCAGGAAGAATTCGTACCCCTGATCGCAGCGCTGCGGGGTGTCACCGTACTCGGCGACGGCCCATTCTCCGTCGAGGATCTGCTTCTGCACCTCGGCCACCGTGGCTTTGAACTCGAGGTTGGCCTCGCGCGCTTGGTCGAAGCCCGCCTGGCCGGAAGGTGTTTCCTGAGGGGACATCTGCGGACCTCCACATCCTGTCAAGACGATCGCGGCGACCACAGCGCCCACGAGAAGTACGGGCGTTCGCCGCCTGCGGCGTTCGGTCATCAGTTCGCTCCTGCCGTCTCGAGTGCTTCGCGCAATCCCACCACGAACTGCTTGAACGACTGCGCCGAGGGGTCGAGGTATCCGGTCTGTTCCACCGACTCGTACCGGGGGATGGGCGCGCCGCCGGGTCCCACGGTCCAACCGACGAGCACGTCCTTCTCGCTGTTCGCCGTGTCGTGACTGTCGGTGCCCTCGCCGAACTCGCCCTGCGCCGAGCCGAACCCGGGCACGACGCCCCCGTTCGAACTGAATGAGGACACGCCCGGTACCTCGCGCGGATCCTCGGGGTGTGCGCTCCCGAGCCACCCCTTGCGTCCCCACTCGGCGATCGAGTCGGCGTCGGCATGGGTCGCATTGACCGAGGTCTGACCCGAACCGATCTGATCGGCAAGGGCGTCGCCCGTCTGCTCGGTGACACCGGCCGACCCGAAGAACCAGACGTGCGACACCAGGCCAGGGTTGTCGGCGATCGCCTGACCCGTCATCGTCGTCCCCAGCGAGTGCGCCCCCGCGTCGATCTGCGCTGAGGGGTTGACGGCCCGGATCCCCTTGAGCGTCTCCGACAGGCGCGCGGCGCCCGCATCCGGCCGGTCGATGTTCAGGACCTGGGGGACGCCACCGGAATCCCAGTCCATGACGAGAACGACCGCCGTCGTCGCGTCGCTACCGGTTCTCGTCAGCTCTGTCGTCAGAGCCGACTGGAGGTTGGCGCCCGCGTGGGACCATTCGACGACCGACCCGAGATCGGTACGGATGCCGTGCGTCAGGGTCGTCACCTGGTCCGCGGTCTCGATGTCGCCGAACGCGAGATTCGCACGCGGCGAACCATCGGAGTCCAGGAAGAAGCTGAGCAGTGCAGGGGACGATCCGTCGCGCCCGCGTCGCTCGAGCACGGCCTGGAGGTCCTCCAGGCGCGTTCGCGTCTCCTCGTCGGTGTCGCCCTGCGCGAGGGCGTTCGCGAGACCCGCGCGGTTGAACATGCCCCGCTGCGCGACGGGGATTCCGTTGAGATTCCCGACCGCGAGCGGGGCGAGCGCGAGCAATTGGCCGAGCGGACCCGTGTTCCATCCGCCGTTGGGCGCCGCGGCCGAAGACGCGGCGAGGTCGGCGAACAGATCGCCCGCGCGTTGCGGGTCCACGAAGGCGACGGATTGCACGAAATCAGGGTGCGCGTCGAGCCACTGTTGGGCATCGTCCTCACCGGCGGTGGCGAGCCAATCGATTCGCCGCTCCGCCGCGCGACCCAGGTCGTACGTCAGCTGCTCCGACAGCGAGCGCTGGACGGATGCGGCAGAGGGCGCGCCCGGGTACGCGGATTCGGAGAATCCCCAGAACAGTTGCGAGACACGGGAGGGCTCGCCCCCGGCCCCGATCACCTCGGTGCCGCCGGAGACGTTCCGCAGACGCGACGCGAGCCGGTCCTCGGCATCCTCGACGTCGCGTCGGAAACGGTCGATGTCGGCCTGCAGCGTGTCGAGGGCGCTCTCGGCGGAGTTCAGCGTCGTCGACGCGTTCAGGCGTGCCAGCGATGCGTCCGCGGCAACCGAGGCATCCACGTCGGACCCTCGCGTCGAGCGATACGTGGCGTTCGCGCGAACGGAGGCGTCGGCCGCCGCATCGTACGCGGCGACCACGGACGGAATCCGGGATGCCAGCTCCTCGCGGCGCTGCTTCAGGTCGGGGAATTCCGAAGACCCGGACTCCCACAGCGTGTTTCGCGCCTCGATGAGCGCCTCGGAGAAGCTCCGCGCGTCCGCCACAGGTCGGTCGAGCATGCGAGGCACCGCCTCCGCACCCGTGACGTGGAAGACCTCCGTGTCGCCGAGAACCACCCAGCGGTTCTGCACGTCGGACATCGATGTCTGCGTCCCGTTGGCGATGGCCACGAGACGCTCGCCGAGACCCGTGAGCACAGCGGGATCCACCACCTGGGGGAGATCGTCGACACTGGGGCTCCCCATCAGTACCCCTGCCCGTAGGCGACGGAGGAATCGATGCCCCACTCGTCCATGGCCCGCGACTCCGCCTCCGCCGTCGTGACCGACATGTCGACGTCGCCGGTGACGACGGCCGTGGTCGCCTCGCTCACCGAGGACGCGGCAGCGGCAACGATGTGCGCCAGTTTCCCGGGCACGTACCGTCGTTCATCGAGCAGGTCGCTCCACGCACTTGCGAGAGTGCGGCGTCCGTCGGCGACGAGGCTCTGCCCTTCCAACGCCAGGGCGTCCATGTCGTCGATCGCCTGGGAAATGCCCGCCCCGGCGTCGTCCACCCCCGCCAGCACCCCGATCACACGGTCCGGATCGACTCGGTAGTCGCTCACGATGGCCCCTTTCATCGTCACGATCACTCTGCCGCACGGGCCCGGATCTCGATCGGGCCTCCCCTCCGGACGCGTCATCGTCTACAGTGCGCCGCGGAACGACGAAGCCCGCCCCCGCGAAACGGCGGGAGCGGGCTGGTCGTGGATGATCGGGCGATCAGACCCCGAAGTACAGCTCGGCTTGAGGATCTGAGAACCGGAGGGGGTTCCGCAGGCTCACACTTCCCTGCAAACACAGGGAAGTGCAATGGTGAGCATGAGTGGGGTCGCTGCTGCGGCTGTCCGAGAACCCGTCCGTTTACTCGATACTCGGCCGTCCTACGGGGGTCGCTGGAGGTCTGCGGGTGGTGCCGCCTACCTCATTGGTATGAGCGACGACCGCCCCCGCCTCTGGACTCCGCAGGAGCTTGCGGAGTACACGGGCATCCCGATCAGGACGCTCGCTGACTGGCGGACAGAGCGTGCGCGCAGCCGAGGTCTCGGGTTGCCGTTCGTCGCACTCTCGTCGCACAACGTCCGCTACCGCGATGAGGATGTCGAGGCGTTCATCGCGCGGCGGATCGTGGCCCCGACGGATAGGGCGGGCGACTGATGGCGCGGCCGAAGCGCGCGCTCGGCGAACTCGGCAAAGTGACCTACACCGTCGAGCCGAACGGCCTGGTCATCGCGCGAGCGCGAGTCTATGACGGCAACGGGCAAGAGCGTCGTCCCAGCGGCAGCGGAGCGACAGAGGCTGAGGCTCTGACCGCGTTGCAGGAAGCGGCTGATGTCGCCGTCGGTCGAGTCCTGGCGCGACGAACACAGCTCATGACCGTCGCTGAGCTGGCGATGACGTGGCTGAAGACGGCGTACCACGACGATGATCCTCGGGTGCTGCGCCAGCGCCGCGAGCAGACCGTCGATGGCTACGCCTCGGTGGTGCGCGCGCATGTCATCCCGCGCGCTGGGGCCATCCCCATCGCCGACATCACTGCCGACCGTGCTGATGGGCTGCTTATGGACATCGCACGGGAGAAGTCGGTGACGACCGCGAACAAGGTTCGGAACGTGATGTCGCTCATGTTCGACTGGGCGATCCAGCAGGGGCATTTCTCGGCTGCCGGGTCGATCCAGAACACACGGTACGGGGCGGTCGTCGTGGCGAACCCGATCCGCGCGACCAGGCGAGCGGACGAGCCGGACACGGTGTACTTCGAACTCGACGCGGTGCAGGTCAAGTACATCCTCCACCTCATCCGCGAGGTGTGGCCCGAGCGGCACCGGAAGCGGTATCCAGTGGGCCGACGGCCCAACTACAAGCTGCTCGCCGACTACATCCTCATCACGCTCGGCACCTCCGAGCGGACCGCGGAACCGATTGCGATCCGGTTCCAGGACGTGCGGTTCGAGGCGGTGGAACAACCGGATGGAAGCCTCACGATGGAGGCGCTCGTCTGGGTCGGCGGGACGATGGTTCGCACCAAGTCCCGCGGCCTGTTCCGCCAGGACTCACCCAAGGCGGAGCGGCAGAAGCGTTGGGTTCGCGTGCCGAAGTTCGCGGCGAAGGTACTGAGCGAACTCGTGGCGAGCCACGTTCCCGACCCCGAACGGAATCCAGACGACGTGCTGTTCACGACCGAGCGCGGCCGTCCGCGCGATCCCAGCGCCGTCGGCGAGTTGCTCAGGATGTTCCGCCGCGAGTTCGAGCCGGAACTGCTGGCTATCGGGGTCGACGCCGAGCATCTCACCTTCCGCAGCCTCCGCAAGGCGGTCGCTGCCGCGGTATCGGACACGGCAGGCGTCGAGGTCGCACGCGACCTGCTCGGGCACAGCAGTACGGACATCACGGAAGGGCACTACGCGAAGCGTCCCGACCTCATCGTCGAGGTTGCGGCTGACGCGCTCGACGAGGCGTTCGCGGGCATCGACGCATGAACTGTAAGGCTGAAGAAGGGGATGCCGTATGAACACTTGTATTGTCCAGAGTGTGCAGGCGGAGGTAGGATGGGGTCATGACCATGACGAGCTTGACGATCAACCCGGAGGATGTGCGTTCCAGCGCCGGGGCGCGCCCGGCTTGGCTGGAGCAGGTCGCAGCGTATGTGCAGCAGGCGGCAGCCGATGGGGAGACGGTGACGCTGACGGCGAAGCGCCGCATGATGACCCCCGAGCAGGTCGCGGACGCGATGGGCGTGTCTCGTCCCACCATCTCGCGGAAGATCAAGGCGGGGGAGATTCGCGCGGTCAAGGTCGGCAATCGCAATCGCATCCCCTACGAGGAGTTCGAGCGGTACTGGCGCAAGACGATGGGCGACCTCGTGGAGCTGACGCGCGATGAACTCCGTGACGACCTCTTCGGCGATCAGTGAGCTGACGCGCGTTCTCCTGGACGCGAACATCATCGCTAAGCCCGTCACTCGGACTCTGCTGGTCGTCGGCGGGGTGCCGAGCGGCTTCCGCGCCTTCTGGAGCCGGGCTGCCGAGCGGGAGGCTCAGGTGCACATGCGCCCGAGGGCGTTGCCGCCGTCGAGTGTCCGGGAGCGATTCGACGTCTTGCTCGGGCCGACCGGCACAGGTGCGGAACGCTTCGGAGGCACGAAGGGCGCGGATCGGCAGATACTTGCCGATGCTGCGTCCGCGGGCGCGCGGTTCCTGGTCACCGAGGATGTGGACGACTACGGGCTGGACGATCTTGCTAGCGTCGGCATCTCGGCGGTGAACCCCGATCTGTTCCTCGCCGCGCGGCTCACTCGCGATGCCTACTCGACGGTGATCGACCTGTTCGTCGAGCGTCAGCTCAACCCGCCGACCACGCCCGCGCAATTCCACGCCGCCATCGCCAAGAACCACCCGCGCCTGTTCGCCGCACACGCGGACCTCTACGAGGTCGAGCCCGAACACGGCATCCACGGCGAACCGGAGGTGATCTTTCGCGGCGCGCGCTGCCTGCGCTGCGAGCAGATCATCGCCGACCCCGCCACGATCGTCGACGGGCTCGGCCCGGAGTGCCGCTGAGCTACAGCCGCGGGGCGTTGCCCGGCGGCGCGGCCGGAGGCGTCGCGGGGACGAACGGGGCCGCGTGCTCACGACCCGTGCCCTCCCGCGACCCCAGGTTCGGCTCGTAGGCGCGCACAGCCTCGATGGTCAGTTCGACTCGTTCTGATTCCGGCGCGGCGGGCTCGGGGCGTGGCTCGTCCTGCATCGCGGCGAGCTGGGACTCGACGCGGGCGAGGTCTTCCTCCGCTTCGGCAAGGGTCTGAGCGTGGCGGAAGGGCTGGCCGAGGCGCTGCTGGGTGTCGGCGACGGTCTGCTCGGCTTCTTCCAGGTCTTCGCGGGCCTGGTCGAGAAGCGAGGGGATGCCGCTGACGCGGTTCTCGATCCGCTGCACAAGCCCGAGCCCGGCGTCCAGGAACGACTCCTTCGGCAGCGTGAATCCCGAGCGGGGCACCTCGGGCAGGGAGACGGTCACATCGAGGGCGGCGAGCCCGGAGCGGGCCTCGACGTGGATGTCGAAGCCTGAGATGCGGCCGATGATTCCGAAATCCTTGTGCCCGTACCGCGGCAGCCACTTCAGCCCGGAGTCGCCCATCCATGCGGCGAGGGCGTGGGCGGCTTCGGAGCGGGAGTCGTAGTCGCGCGTGCCGAGTGTGATGCGGAACCTGTCGCCGCTCGTGTCGATCATCCGTGGGGCAGCGGCTTCCAGCCCGCGAATGTCCGCGGCGGCGCGCTCGGCGACTGACCGGGCGCGGTTTCCGGTGTGGACGAGCATGTCCTCGTTGCGCTCGTGCGCGCGCTGGAGGCGGCGCAGCCGGTTCACCTCGTTCAGGATGACGGAGTGCTCCAGCAGGAGCGGATTGCCGGAGGCGATTGCCTTGGCCTCTGCTGCGGACAGCGCGGAGGTGTCGATCTCCTCGATCTCTCGGGCGTTGATCTTGCCGCGCAGGAGCTGCGCGAACGACGCGGCCTTCCGCTCGACGGTCTGCCACATGTAGGAGTCGAAGGATCGCTCGGTGACATAGCGGACGATCGCCACTTCCTCGTTCTGGTTGCCCTGCCGCATGATGCGACCGTCGCGCTGGGCGATGTCGGAGGGTCGCCACGGGCAGTCCAGGTGGTGCAGTGCGATGGCGCGGGCCTGGACGTTGGTGCCGACGCCCATCTTCTCCGTCGATCCGAGGAGCACGGCGACGTGGCCGGCGCGGGCGGCGGCGAACAGGCGGGCCTTCTCCACGTCGGTCTTCGCCTCGTGCATGTATCTGACCTGCTCGGCGGGGATGCCGCGCTGCACGAGCTGCTGCCGCAGCTCGTCGTAGGCGTTCCACCTGTCCTGGTTCGGGGTGCCGATATCGGAGAACACGAGCTGGAGCGAGCCGCGCACCGTGGAGGGCTGCCCGGTCAGCGTGTCGAGGTATTCGTTGTCGCGAGTGCGCTCCCAGATGCGGTGGATCGCGTCGGCGGCGACGTCGACCTTGCTCGGCCCGGACGGGTCGCGGGGGATGACCATGCGGATGTCGAGCGCGGCCTTGCGCCCGTCGGTGGCGATCAGGAGCATGTTGTCCTCGTCGGGGCGCACCTGGCGGGTGGCGACCTTCTCTGCGCGCTCGGCGAGGGAGGCGACGTACTGCTCCAGCTCGACGGTCGGCTGCACCGGCACGGTGGAGGGCGCGCGGCTGCCGTCGTCGCGCTGCACGAGCGCGGGCACGGGCAGGTCCAGGTCGTCGGCGGTCTTCACGTCGGCGAACACCGACCACATCCGCAGCAGTTCCTGCCCGTTCTGGAAACGCGCGAACCGGGTCTTCATGCGGAACGTGCTGCCGGTCGGCGAGATCTCCATCTGCGTGACCAGCTCGCCGAATGTTGCCGCCCACGCATCGAATGCGCCGACGCCCGCGGACTCCAGCACGTCGGGCCGCAGGTACCGCTGCATCACATAGGTCTCGGTGATCGAGTTCGAGATGGGTGTCGCCGTCGCCGCGGTGACGACCCGCTCGCGCCCGGCGGAGCGGAGGTATTCGAGCTTCATGTGAAGGTCGCTCGCGCGATCCGAGCCCTCGATGGCGGCGTCGCGGATGTTCGACTCCGTGGCGAGGTTCTTGTACATGTGCATCTCGTCGACGATGACGTAGTCGATGCCGGTGTCCTCGAAGCAGACGCCGCGGTCGCGGTCGGAGTCGAGCCGACCCTTGAGCTTGTTCTCCATCGCCAGGAGCTTGCGCTGGATGCGCTTGACGCTCATCCGCTGCTCGCCGGTCGCGTCGTCCAGCACGCGCCGCACGTCGTCCACCTGCCCGCGGATGTACTGCTGCTGTGTCTCCGCGCGCAGCGGGATCTTGGCAAACGCCCCCTGCGTGACGATGATGGCGTCCCACTCGTTCGCTGCCGCCCGCGCGACGAACAGCCGCCGCTTGTCGGCGGTGAGGTCGAGGCTCGATGCGGCGAGCACGCGGGCACGCGGGTAGACCTGGAGCCACTCGCGGCCGAACTGCTCCAGCATGTGGTTCGGCACGACGACGACGGGCTTGCTGATGAGTCCCATGCGGCGCATCTCCATCGCGCCCATAATCATCTCCGCAGTCTTGCCTGCGCCGACCTCGTGGAACAGGCCCGCCGCAGGCTCGGACACCATGCGGGCGACGGCGGCGCGCTGGTGCGTGCGCGGCTCGAAGGTGGCCGCGAGGCCCGGCAGCGAGAGGTACGTCCCGGCGTTCGTGTAGTCGCGGAGCACGATGGAGTTGAAGCGCCGGTTGTACTCGTCCACGAGTGCCTGCGCGCGGTCGGGGTCTTCCCACACCCACTCGCCGAACCGCTCTTGAAGCGCGTCGGCCTTCTCTTGCGCAGCGGCGGTCTCGACGGGATTGAGGATGCGACGCACCTTGCCGTCTATGTCCTTCTCCTCGTCGTAGACGAGCATCGTGCGCTGTTCCATCACGGCCTGCGCGATGTCCGGCGCGGGACGCCGCGGGGTGCCCCACTCGGAGGTGGAGGGGAGGCCCTGCCGTCCGCCGCGAATCTCCCACATGCCTGGCAGCGGGTTCTCCACTCGCACGTCCTGCGCGCGCAGGATGCTGCGGAGGAACTGCTCGTGCACGTCGGCGCTGATCCAGACCGCCCCGAGCTTGGCGTGGATGTCCTGGATGCCGAGCGGCGCGGGCAGCACCTCAGCGAGCGCATCCACGTTGAGCTGGAACGCCGGGTCTTGCTCGGCGCGTTGGCGAGCGGCTTCGAGCTTGACCCGCACATCACCTGACAAGTATTCGGGTGCGTGGACGAGCAGATCGCTCGCCGGGTCGGTGAACACGAGCGTTCCCAGCGCCTCGCGCGCGTCGTGGTCGTTCATCCCGAGCAGGTCGGCGATGAGGGGCAGGTCGATCCCGCCGGTTCGGTCGAGGCTGACGGCGATGGCGTCGGCGGGGCTGTCGACGCCCTGTACCTCGGCGCGCGGCACGACCACGCGGTGGCTCATGATCGCGGCGGGCGACGCGGACTGATCCTCGTCATCGAACTGCTCCAGCGCGAGCACGAGCGGGCCGAACGGGTCCGAGCGCAGCAGCCGGATCGGGGTCGGTACGATGCGGGCGAAGGTCTCCTCGCCGTCTTCGTTCGCGCGCCCGGTGGGGCGGAGTGTGTAGCGGTTGAGCGCCCCGTAGGTGCCGACGTACTTCAGGTAGTCGCGCCGCAGGGTCGTGCGGATGAGCACGATGTCGGGGGTGTCGTCCATGCTCGCCGCTTCCGCGGTGAGCAGGCGGGAAGCGCTGTCGCGCAGCCGCAGCAGCGCGCGCAGCTCGCGTGCGGCGGATCTCGGGACGGCGAGGGGCTCTAGGCTGCCCGAGACCACGGTGTGGAAGTCGCCGCTCTCGCTCGCCACGATGCTGCCGTCCCACAGCTCCGGGGCCGACGGCGTGAACGCGACCCGGCGTGCCTGCTGCTCCGCGGTGCGTTCCGTTATCGTGAGGCCCGCCCGCCGCGCGGAGAACACGAGCTGGTCGACGGCGACCGCGAGTTCTGTCTCCAGTCCACCCAGGTCGGTCGTGATGGTGAGCGTGTTCGCGTCGTACATCCCGTGCCCGACTCCAACATCCCCGAGCATCTGCTCCGGGTGCTCATCGAAGTAGCGGTTGATCCGCATCGGCACGCCGTCGATGGGCACCCGCACGACCGTCTCCCAGGCGTCGTCCCGCATCTGCTCGCCACGCAGACGACGCCGGAACACGAGCAGGTCGGTCACGACCTCCGTGCCCGCGGCGCGACGGTGTGCGCCGGTCGGCAGGCGGATCGCGCCCACGAGGTCGGCCAGCTCGTTCATCTCGCGCCGAGCGCCGGGGTTCTGCGCGTCCATCGTGAAGTGCGAGGTCAGCACCGCGACAAGGCCACCGGGCCGGGTCAGCCGCAGCGACTTGATGATGAAGTGGTTGTGCATCGACTGCCGGGTGGCGTTGTGCACAGGGTCGTGCAGCGTGACGCTGCTGAACGGCACGTTGCCGACGGCCGCATCGAAGTGACCTTCCGGCAGCCGGGTGTCGGCGAAGGACTCGGCGCGCACGGTGGCGTGCGGATACACCGCAGCGGAGATCGCCGCAGTCAGCGGGTCGAGTTCCACCCCTGTCATCTGCGCTGACTCGGGCGCGAGGCCGATGAACGTGCCTGAGCCGGAACCGGGCTCCAGCACCGCTCCACCGCGGAACCCCAGACCATCCAGCAGTCTCCACACCTGCCGCGCGATCATCGGGTCGGTGTAGTGCGCGTTGATCGTCGTGCGCTCTGCGGCCTCCCACTCGTCGTCGTCCAGCAGCTCGCGCAGTTCGGCGCGCTCGGCATCCCACTCGGGCTTCAGGTCATCGAAGACCTCGGGGATCGCGCCCCAGCTCGACCAGCGGGCGAGCACGCGCTGGCCCTCCGGGGAGGCGGGGCGACCCGTCGAGTTCAGATCGTGGACGAGCTGGATCGCCTCCACGTTCGCCCGATAGCGTGCTTTCGCGCCTGACGGCCCGAGGTCGTCCTGCGAGGCGGGGACGAAGCGAGGCGCTACCGCAGCTCGCGGAAGAAGCGGATCGTCGCCGCCTCGGCGAGCGTCGCCTGATTCGCCCGCATGTACTCTCGCGGGGGCTCCGTAGCCACGAGCTCCAGCAGGAACTCGACGCTGAGCGCCCAGTTCGTCGCCAGTTCCTCTAGTTCCACCGAGGAGGGCATCGAATCCGGGCAGTCCTGCATCCGCTCCGCCCAGAGGATCAGGTTCTCGTCGGACGGACGGGTCTGCTCCCACTCCTCCCGTGCTTGATCCAGCGGCAGGCTCGGGTCGGTGATCCACGCCAGTTGCGACATCACGACCTCCTCCGCCTGCTTCCGGGCCACCGTCAGCCGGGCGACCTTCTGCAAGAAAGTCTCCCCCCGACGGTCGCTCCCCGCCAGCATTGACGCGAGGTTCGTCACCTGCGCCTCCATCTCCAGGCCCAGCGCCTCGAAGAACGCCGCCGGATCGCTCATCTCCGCCACCCGGCTCGGGGCCGTCGCCTGCCAATGCGACAGCGCCATCTGCCCGTACTTGTTCATCGCCTGCCGTAGCCTCCCGAGCCGCGGTGAGCGCGGCGTCGGCCGCGGGCTCGTCGAGCCCCCACAGATCGAACTCCAGTTGCCCCGGCCAGGGCTTCCGGGATCGCTGCCGCGCCATTCGCAGTCACCGCCCGCGCCCTACTGCTCCGCCGCGAGGCGGGCGTAGAACTCGTCCTCGATGGCCTGCCTGCGTGCCACGTCCTCCTTGACGAACTGCGTGAAGTCGGCGTCCCGGTTGGGAATGATCGTCTCCGTGACCGGGGGCAGGTCGTCTTCGCCCGGCCACACGGCCTGCCGTGTCGGGCGATCCGTGTTGAGCTTCGTCCCGCACGCGGTCACCGCGTCCCGGAGCTGCGGCATGAAAGCCCAGAAGTCTCGCCACCAGCCGAACGGTGCCGAGCCGTGCTGCTTCTTGTCGTAGGCATTCAGGTAGTGCTGGCGCAACGCCGACAGCGGCCACACCAGATCCGGGTGCCGGTGCCAGTACGGCGGCACGACATTCACGCTCAGCCCGAACTCGCGGCGCAGCCAGTTCACGAAGGCGTTCAGCTCCAACCACTCCACCTGCGCCTCGGCCGCGGTCAGGATGTTCCAGTTCACCGGGCGCGGCGGCTCGGGCGCATCCTCCGTCTCGGGGTCCGCCTCCTTGGCCGGCCTCGGCGAAGGAGCCACCGGCTCCGGCTCCGGTTCTTCGAGCGGCGGCACGTCGAAGTCGGGATCGTCCGGCGGGAACAGCGTCGTCTCGGTGGTCATGACGCGGCCTCACAGTGTCATCGGACGGGGCGACGGCTGCTGCGGGAGGGTCGGGTCGGGCGCTTCGATGGGCGCGCTCTCGACCTGCTGCGACCGCGACCGGCCACGGTCGATGGCGTAGCTCGTGCGGGCGGCGTCGGGGCCAATGTGCGTGGCGATGAACTCCTCGCCGCTGACTGTCTCACTATTCTTCTCATAGCTGAACTTCTGGACGTGGCCGCTGGCCACGAAGTTGTCGCCGCGCGCGAACTTCTCGTAAGCGTGCTCCGCGCTGCGCCGGAACATCTTGAACGGGTAGAACTTCGTCTCGCCCTGGGTGAACGAGCCGTCCGGGTTGCGCTCGAACTGCTCTTGACCGATCCAGGCGAACAGCCGCGCCTCACCGTCCTCGTTGAAGGACAACTGCGGGTCGCTGGCGAAGAAGCCCCACAGGGACTCTTTGGTTCGCATCGGGATGCTCCTAACTTCTCCTGCCGAGAGAGGATTGCTACCCGATAGGTGCGCAGGGTCGACCGTCCGCGCCCCCGGCTACTGTGATGACATGGCTGAGAGGCGAGCGTCGCCTGGGCAGAGAACGCGAGAGGTAGGTCGTCCAGTGTCGTTCGTGAACAACTCGACCGGCGAAGAGTTCGAGGATGAAGACGAGTACCTGCGTTCGATGAAGCAGGATGACTCCTACCAGTTCTCATACGACTATGAGTACGTCGCCGACAGATTCGGTGACGGTGATGACGACGTGAAACTGGAGAACGCGAGGCTCAACGTCTCGCTGACTTGGGACGACTACTCGGCTCCGGGATACGTCGTCTCGTACACCGTCGATTCGCCGACCCCGATTCCAAACGACTGGACAGGCGACGCCGACCAGATCTTCAATGACTTGTGGCTTGCCGTTACCGCGGACCTGGACTCCCTTGGTATCGGCTCGGAACTGCACAAAGACTGGCCGATCTAGCGTCCGCGGTGGGCGCCGATCTGGCGCTCACGCGAAGTTGAGTCAGTCGTCGATGACTGTTGCCTCACTTATCCGTGCGGTGCCCGGCTGCATGAGCGTCTCGACCTCGGCGCGCTGTGCGAGCAGCGTCTCGGCATCCGGCCGATGGAGCCAGTAACGCATAGTCGTGATGATCGGCGGCGCGGAGCGCAGCAACACGAGCGAGGTGCCCTGGGGCAGGGTGCGGATGTCTTCGACCTTCATGATCGGGACGCGGCGGATCGAGCGTTGATTCGAGCGCAAGCCGCGCTCCCCGATGGTCACAGAGTCCGTCGTCTCGTCGCGTTCGCCGATCAGTGTGGAGATGTCCTGGAGGTGCCGTGTGTCCGTCCCGCCGCCGAGCACGATCTTGGTGATGCTCGCATCCCACATCGCGGTCGCGGCGTCGTCGCCCCAACGACCTCGCGCCTGGGCGAGCGACTGGAACACGGGCATCACCGTGAGCCCGGTGCCGCCGCCCTCCGCCATGAGGACCGGAAGCGAAGGCAGAGGCGCGAGGTTCCCGATCTCGTCGAGCGCGAGCAGCACAGGCGGATCGAGCCGCGCGCCCGGCGAGCGCGCGGCGATGCGCCGGGCCGTCTCTACGAGGTCTTCGATGAGCGCCGCGACGAGTGACGAGGACGCCCCCGCTCCAGCTCCTGTCGCCAGCAGGTAAAGCGTGCCGGACCCGCGCAGGAACGTCTCGGGGTCGAACTGCTCGTCCTCGCTGGGGCTGACCGCCTCCAGCACCCGTGGGTCGGCGAGCGAGGCGAGGGAGAGCGAGACGCCCTGCCAAATGGAGTCGCGGGTGCGAGGGTCGGATTGCAGCATCCCGTCGAGCGACTCGGCCCATCCGGTCGCGGCGTGGGGGTGCGACGCGAGAATGGAGACGGCATCCGCCGCAGCCGCAGGGTCGAGCGTCCAGCGGAACAGCTCGGCGGGTTGCCGGTGATCGAGAGCCGCGGCGTGCAGAAGCGCCTGTAGCGCCGTGCGCGTCTTGCCCTCCCAGAATCCGCCGTTCTCAACGGAGGGGCCGGAGAGCCCGGTTCCCGCGGCGAGACCTGTGCCGCGGATCATCGCGGTCAGGGGCACCTCGCACCCGCGGATCGGTGACCACCGCAGACCCGCGGGCACGCCCTCGGCGAGGTGCTGGGGATCGAACACGGAGACTGGGCCGCCGTGCGACTGGCGGGCGCGGAGCGTCGCCGTGAGGTTGTCCGGCCGGGTCGAGGTCGTGATGACCGCACCGGGCGCGTCGAGGATGGTGTTGATGACGATGTTCGCGCCCTTGCCGGATCTCGGCGGGCCGATCAACAGGATCGAGTCCTCCACGGATGTCCACACGCGCTTGCCGCGCGAGGTGCCGAGGAGGTAGCCGACCTGCTCGGGTTTCGGATCGGTGAGCGAGGGGCGCAGGGTCTTCGCTCGACGCAGGAGGTCGCGTTCGGATGCGGCCCGCTGCACATCGCGCCCCTCGGCGATTCCCTCGATCCGGTTCGGGTCGGCCTTGGTCCGCTTGCCCAGCTCGCGCACCCATCGCCAGATGAACCACGTCGCGGTTCCGATGGCAGTGAGCAGGAGTGCGACGGTGATCCAGTAGGCGACCGGGCTGAGCGACGCGGAGCCGAGTGCCGAGCCGGGGTCATCGGCGTGGAAGACCACGCCGACTCCCGCTTCGAGACCTGCCGCAGGTTGGGGCGCACCCGTGACGAACGCGGCGATGCTCCCGGCCAAGCGCAGCGCACCGGCCAGCAGCATCGCACCGATGAACGCGCCGAGGGCGACGTTGGTCAGTTCGTCGCCGAACGCCCTGGCTCGCGGTGACGAACTGGTCATGCCGGGTGTCCGATGACGCAGGTGCCCGAGACGCGGCCGAGCAGGATGACCTCGTGCGTGGGGCTCAGATCGAGCAGACCCGGATCGATCTGAGCCCTTGCCGCTCCGTCGCCGCTTGCCTCGGCGTGCCAGACGATGACCGCTACGGCCACATCCTCGCCCGGCACGAAGCCCTCGCCATTCTGGAGTGCGCACGGGTGCGAAGGCTCCGTCGCATCCCGCGCGGAGTCGCCATCCTCGACCGAGGCCCGCGGACCTGCGGGCGGGGACTGGTCGAGGGACACGGGGTGGAGTGGAGCGGTCATGATGTCCGTGTAGACGGTGCCATCGAGTTCGTGCACGACGACGCGCACGGGGGAGTCGCGTTGCTCGACGACCTCGCTGATGATCTGCGCGAAGGAGTGCCGCTGCCACGGCGGGGCGAACGTCGGCGGACCGAACGGCTCCCCGTCGACCACGACGCGCAGCGTCGCGTCCGCCTGCACGGTCATCGTCACGACCGGCAGCACGGGCGGCACGTTGGCTGAGCCCCCCTGCTCGGCACTCTCTGATCGAGCGCGGCGTCGCCGCGCAAGGGTGATGGACATTTCACGCTCCTCTGGCCTTCTGACCTGTCTCGTACATCGCAAGTTCGGCAGGATGGAGCTGGTGCTGGACGACGAACGAGCGGTTCTTGATCCTCCAGAGCCCCTGCCCGGTGCCGAGGCCGGGCAGCAATCCCTGCTCAGTCCCGGTGAGTCCGAGGGCCTGCGCAGTCGCTCCGAGCTGATCGCTCTCCTGCCTGTAGATCACCCGTGTCTCGGCGTTGGCGAGCAGGGACGAGGCGAGTGCGCGCATCGCCGAGCCCTGGTCGCCTACGTTGTCGAGGTCGCTGAGCTTGTGGAAAATGAGCAGGTTGGCGATGCCGTAGTGCCGCGCGAGCCGCCACTGTGCATCCATCCGGCGCAGCAGCGCCGGATGCGACATGAGCCGCCACGCCTCGTCGTACACGACCCACCTCGGGCCGCCCGCCGGGTCGAGCAGTGCCGATTCCATCCACGCCGACGAACACGTCATGAGCACGGAGATGAGCGTCGAGTTCTCCGCCACCCGCGACAGGTCTAGCGACACCATCGGCAGCGACGGGTCGAAGCGCACGGTGCTCGGGCCGTCGAACAGTCCCGCCAAGTCACCGGCCACGAGTCTCCGTAGCGCGTGTCCGACGAGTCGGCCGTCCTCGGCGAGCCGGCCGTCGTAGTTCTCAGCGTTCGGAGCGAGGATGCGGTCGACCACCATCGGAAGGATCGGCACCTCGGCCGAGCGCACCGCATCGGCGAGCGCGATGTCGACGGCTGTGTGCTCCAGTGGGGTGAGGCCGCGGTCGAGGACGGTCTCGGCGAGCGCGCCGATCAGGTCGCGTCGTCGGGAGGTGACCTGGCTCTGCCACTCGGCATCGCTGAGGCCCGAAGGCCGGTGCCCTTCATCGAGGGGATTCAGCCGCGTAGACATCCCGTGCCCCAGCATGATCGCCCGTCCGCCGACCGCTTCGGCGACGGCCGTGTGCTCGCCTTTCGGATCGCCGGGGACATATACCCGCCGACCGAATGGGATGGAGCGCGTGTAGAGGCTCTTGGCGAGCGAGGACTTGCCGGAGCCGACGATTCCCGCGAGCACGATGTTCGGTGCGGTGATGATGCCCTGCGCGTAGAGCACCCACGGGTCGTAGACGAACGACGCCCCGCTGTAGAGATCCTGGCCGACGAACACGCCAGCGGAGCCGAGCCCGCCCTCGGCGAGGAACGGATACGCCCCTGCCAACGTCGCGCTTGTGTCCTGGTGGCGCGGCAGCCGGAACCGGCCGGGCGTGCGGAGAGCTGCGGGCCTCGCCTCGCCGGACGGTGGCAGGTAGGTCGTCGCCCGCCTTGCCTCGCGTTCCGCCTCCCATGTCGCCCGCGCCCGCTCCTGCTCGGCCTTGCGGTCGGCGGTCTCGATCTTGCTCGCCGCTCGCCGTCGCGCCTTCCGCGCGGCGCGGCGCTCGCCCGCCGGGTCGAGCAGGACCGCGGTGTGCAGGCGCTCGCGGTCGCCGTGGCTCATAGTGATAGTCCTCGCCGGGAGCTGACCGGGGGTGCCTCGAACGGGTCGCGGGAGAATGGGTCCAACTCAAGTCGACTGGCGACAGGTGCCGGGTGCCACGCGATGTAGCTCGAATGCTGCGACGCCTGATCGACGGCGGTCTCGGCTGACTGGACGAGTTCTGCGGCCCTGCGCAGTGCGTTGGCGGCGGCCCAAGCCTCGTCAACCCCGGCCTCGTGGTCGCCGTTGTCGAGGAATGCCTTGTCTTGGTGCAGAACATGCGCCGCCGCGACCTGCTCCAGCACTTGCTCCAGGGAGCGGAGCGTCCCCAGCAGCTCGCCGACCACCTGATAGGTGTCCGCGGGATCGGCGAAGGCGCGGCTCGCATGAGCGAGCGCCCGCACCGCCTGGCGCGTCTCCGTGGCGTCCTGTACGGGGTTGCTGAAGGTTGGCATGGTTACTCCTTCCGGGGTCGAGGGCTGGGTGCGTTACACGTCCCGACAGAGCGGGAGCGCGGCGACGGCGAATGCGGTGGCTTGCTGGCCGACGAGTCTGCGCGTTTCGCAGGAAGCCTGGACCGCGGCTTGCTCGATGGCGGCGACGGCGGCATCCAGATCATCGACCGTGGGCGCGGAGACGGAGATGAGGCCGGTGTAGCGGAGCACGCCGTGCCCTGCGGTGAGGTCGGACTCCTGCTGCAGCACGTCCTGGTACTCGGCCGTGCGCGAGGCGTCCTCGACCTGCCCGATCTTCGCGCGTTGGGTTGCGTCGGAGAGCAGGCCGACCTTTTTCTTCCGCAGGTCGCGGGCCGCGATGTCGGCGCGAACTGGCGTGCAGATGAGCGAGAACGACCGCTGCACGCCGGAGGTGAGCAGCAGCGGGGCGAGGAATCCGGGGAACACCTGCGAGCGCGGCCACTCGGAGAGCCAAAGCACGGTGTGGTGCGCGGAGTCGGTGCGCACGCGATCCCAGCTCTCGGTCACCGCGACCGGCCCCGCGGTGGCGAGGGAACGCCCGATGTCGGCGTGCCGCTCCAGCGCGGGCGCGGCAGCCGGGTCGTAAGCGGAGCGCAGGATGACAGCGACTTCGCCGGGCGCGAGCCAGCCGGTCGTGGCGAGGTCCGCAGCTCGCAGCGCCGTGACGAGCGTGGTCATCTCCTGACGCAGCACTGCGGCAGCTCCACGGATGCCGCCGCCCGCTGAGCGGATCTGTCGTCCCGAGGCGTTCATGTCGAGCGCAATCGAGATGGTCGTCGCATGGCGCTCGCCGGTCGGCCCAGCACGCTCGATCAGCTCCCGGTAGGTGGTCGCAGGCCAGGATTCATCGTCAGTGCCGTGCCTGGCCCACCATTCGGCGAGCCCCGTGCCTGAGTCCGGCAGCGTCCGCTCGCAGACCTGGAGCCGGGCGATCCGGCCTGAGCGGCACGCAGTAGCGAGCACCCGACCCCAGCCGTTGATCCGTCGCTCCTGCTCGCCCGGATCGAGCAGCACGAACGCCGGGTGCGTCACCCCCAGCACCGCGGTCAGGGTCTGAGCGTGGGGGTCGTGCACCATCGCCGCGCCCGTCTCGGGATCGACCCATTCGCGCAGCGCGGTCGCATCGCCGGGGAGCGCGAGCGTGCCGACGGGACGCGGCTTGATGACGCGGCGGCGGAAGATCAACTGCCCAGCGGTGCTCCGCCACATCCAGCGCGACACGATGGGCAGCCAGTCTACGAGCTTGCGCCCGCCCACGGGGACGACCGCGAGCAGCAGACAGCTGAGCCAGATCGGGGATGTCCAGACCAGCCCCATGCCACCGCCCGTGTAGATCGTGGCGACGACCGTGACCACGCCGATGCCCAGCACGATCAACTGCGAGATTGACAGTCCGAGCAGGATGCCACGGTGCGCGAGTCGGGAGAACTGCACGGGGGAGAGCTGCTGCTCGGGAGCCGGAGGGTGCCGGGTGGCCATGTTCTACCCCTTCCTCGGTGCCACGGGTATCGGTGGCGCTGATGTCTCTGCGTGCCCGGCTGCTGCGCCGCCGACAGCGGCACCGATTTTCGGCCCAGTCGTCGCTGCGGCTTTGACAACCTGCGCCCCCACGACGGCTGCGGCCGCAGGCCCGGCCGCTGCTGCCCCGGCACCTGCCGCGCCCCCCGAGGCCGCAGCCCCGCCACCAGAAGCGGCCGCCCCGCCACCTGCGCCCGCAGCGCCGCCTGCTGCGCCACTTGCAGCGGGAGCTGTGCTCGGCGCGGGAGGAGTCCCGCCTCGCGCGCCGCTTTGCCCTCCGAGGACGGACTTTGCCGCGTTCGGCGGAGCCTTGACCGGCAGCGGGACGGGTCGGTTGAGCGCCGACTTCGCTTCCTGCTCGCTCGACATCGCGTGGTACATGTCGAAGCCCACGAACGAGATGAACTTGTACGTCAGGTACGGCGCGAACGCGGCGATGAACATCAGCACGACGCCCGAGATCGGGTCACTGATCGAGGCGAGGTCGAGGTCGATGGGCGCGCTGATCTGCCCAATGGCGACGAGGAACACGACGACGATGACGAGCTTCGAGAAGATGAGCGCCACGACGAACGCCGCCCAGCGTCCGAACCAACCCTTCGCGGCATCCCAGGTGAACCCGGCGAGTGCGATGGGCGCGAAGACAATGGCGACCAGCAGCAGCGCCTTACGGATGAGCAGCGTGAACCATACGATGCCCGCACCCGCGATGCCGAGCCCGGCAAGGAAGATCGTGATGATCGCACCGACGCCGGGCGAGGCGATGTTGATCGTCGTCAGCCCAGCGGCGAGCAGGGCCATGCGGTCGCCGATGCCTTCCATCGTGTTGCCAGTCGCCTGCACGATGCCGATGGTGAGCTGATCGGTGACCTCCAACAGGGTCGCGGTGAGGGTGATGGCGACGAACGATCCGAGCACCGACTTGGCGAGTCCCACGCCCGCGCGCGACAGTGCCATCGGATCTCGATGCACGAGCCCGGTGATGAGTTGGAGGCAGAAGAAGACGAGCATGACGAAGATCGCCACCCCGAACAGCACGTTGTAGACCGAGACGTACTGGCTTCCAGTGACGTCGACGAGCGTTGTCGAGTCGAACACCGCCCACACGCTCTCGAACAGCCAGGCGGCGGCCTGCCCCATTGCCTGTGCGAGCCAGTCGAACGGCGCGGAGATGAGCGACGCAGTTCCCTCACCCACGGCATCGCACACCGAGGCGATGACGGGCACATCACAGATACTCATCGGCTCAGCCATCTCAACTCGGTCGTGGAGTCAGACCGACTGGCCGACGTTCCAGAAGAAGTTCACGAGCGTCACCGACGCACCGCAGATGATCGCCGCGCCGCACGAGACGAGTACGCCGACCTTGCCCCGGCTGGCGAGGTGCGGATTCGAGCTGTTCGCCCCGTAGCCCCAGACCACGGCCGAGATGATGAGGGCGAGGACAGCGAGGATGAGCCCCACCGTCATGGCCGCGCCGACGATGACGCGGAGCTGTTCGATGCCGGGCAACCCGTCGGTATTGGGGTCGATGTCGATCACTGTGTGCTCCTTGGGACTGGCGGGAGAAGGTTCTCGCCAGTCAGGTGCGCACGCAGTCCCCGGCTACGCCTCCATGTCGTCGTGGATGCCGACCTGCGTCAGCTCGATCCGGTTGCCGGCCGCTCGGCATGACGAACACGGCACCGGCGCCTACTCGACGGTGTGATGCGCCTTCGTGCGGCGGCGAGTGAGGGAATCAGCGGGCCAGCCGTTCACGTCCACGCGCCCGTCGTTTCGCAGGCGGACTTCGACCCGCTGCTGCCCGTCGTTGGTCTGCTCTATCGAACTGTCGTATCGGTCGGACAGGTAGTGGAACACCTGATTGCTGGAACCAGCCCAAGCCCGTCTTGTTTCCCGCAACTCGGAGACGTATCGACCATCCACGAGAACGTCTGTGTGGCTCAGGAGTGCGTCGGTGCCGGGGAGCGGATCGGCTCGAAGCTCCGCCAGCGTGTAGCCGGTGAAGACCATCACGGACAGGCCGAGTTTGTGGGCACCGGCCGCAAGTTCAGATAAGCCTTGCGCTTGGAGCATCGGCTCGCCGCCGAGAAGCGTGAGACCTTCGATGTCGAACTGCGCTTTGGCCGCGACGAGTCGATTCAGGAGCGACTCAGACGTCACGAGTTCTCGCGGCGTTATCCGTAGGAAGTTTGGGTTGCAGCATCCGGGGCAGAGGAACTGGCATCCCTGGACCCACAGCGCGGCTCGGAGGCCGGGGCCTTCCGCTTCGGTGGCGGGCAGCCAGGAGGCGAGGTTCACCCAGCTCATTGGACCAGTCGGAATCCGAACTCAGGCCCGTCGGCGAGTTGAGCGACCCGCAGAGTGCGACCATCCGCGTCGAGCGGGGAGGTCAAGTTCTCGAATAGGAAGTTGGCAAGCGGGTCGATAATCGAATCGGAGAGAGCAGCGAGCACGCCGCGACCGCCAGCCGTGCGGTCCATCGTCGACACGACCGCGCGGAGCGCCCGAACCTCGTCGTCGAACCTGATGTCGCTGATTCCCCACTTCTCCTGGAGGCGGAGGCGGAGCGGCGTGAGCTTCGAGCGAGCTATCTCGACGAGGAAGTCGTCGTTGTCGATGAAGTCGAATGGGATGATGTTGGCTTCCCCGATTCGTCCGAGCAGCTCCGGCCGGTGAAGGTGCTCCACGAAGTGATCCCGCACGCGCTCGATGAACTCGTCTCGGACGTTCGGCGAGTGACGGTCCACTTCCGCGGCCCCGATGTTCGACGTGAAGACGATGAACGTGTCGGCGAACTGCACAGTCTCACCACGGCCGTCAGTCAGTCTTCCGTCTTCGAGGATTTGCAAGAACTTGTCGAGGATTCTCCCGTGAGCCTTCTCAATCTCGTCGAATAGGAGGACGGCGAACGGCCTCTTCTTGATGGCGTTGGTGAGTTGCCCGCCTTCCTCGAACCCGACATATCCGGGCGGTGCTCCGACCAGACGCTGGTCGGCATGCTCGTGGTTGTACTCCGACATGTCGAAGCGAATGCACGCGGCTTCATCGCCGAACAGGAACTGGGCGAGTGACTTCGCAAGCTCGGTCTTCCCGACGCCGGTAGGGCCAACGAAGAAGAGGACGCCCTTGGGCGTGCGTTGCTTCCGCGAATGCTGAAGGCCCGAGAGTCCGGTGTAGGCCCGGATCAGCACCTTGTTCACCGCCTCGATTGCCCGATCCTGGCCCTTTACGCGCTCTCCAAGCGTTTGAGTGGTCGTTCGGAGCTTGTCTCGATTCAGTTGCTCCCACGGACTTGTGTGCTCGCCGAACTTGTAGAGGCTGACCAGTGACTCTGAACTGAGACCTCGCTCGATGTTCGAAAGGGCTGCGATGTTGTGGATGTCCTTGACCGTGAGCCCGTCAAGCGCATCGACGAGATCCGTGAGGCCGCGCGTGTTCGGGCTGATGGGTGTGCTGATCTGGAGCGCCGAGCCTAGACCCAGGATCGCTTCCTCGCGTTGCTCGCGGTTAGGCAACGGAATGGAGACGGTTGCCCAATCCGGGTTGTTCACATAGAGGGCTGGCGGGAGGACGGCGAGGCCGCTGCACACCAGCACGATCACGGGCGGCCTCGATATCGCCGTCGTGCTTGCGAGGGGGACGTCGCGCGTCGCCTTGCCGAGCAGCGTCAGCCAATCACGCTCAGCCGCGGGCAGGCTGTTCGGGTCGCCAAACATGTACTCGGTCCAGTCGAGGACGAAGGCCGGAGGCTCCGCAGTCTCGGACTTGACCGATGCTGCGACGACGTTGAGGAATTCGACGGGATCGGTGGCGATCCGGCCTGCCGGAGCACGTTCGGGCCGGGGTCCGGCGTCATATGCCTCCCCTTCCTGTGTGGGCTGTGACGGAGTGGCAGCAGAGACAACGTCACGCCACTGTGCGGGGGAGACGCCCTGTACACCGTTGACACGATCCCAGAGGACCACCTGCCGGTAGCCAGCGGACTTCAATACATCAACGGTCGCGTCGAGCACGCTCACCGGACCTCGACGCCCTTGCGGGTCGCGGGTGATGTCACGCACATTCCCGAACAGGACCACTCCGCGTCGCACGCGGATCTCTCGGCTCAGTGCCGAGTGCCACGGTGTCGCCTTGATGCTCATGCCCGATTCGTCCTTCCCGGCTGTGGCCTGGCAGTCGCATCCTGGTCGTCAGGATTGCGCCATGCGACAACTTCCTCGGTGAGCTGGATTCCGTACACCTCCTGAAGCGCAGGAACTACCGCGTCAATGTCGGCATCGCAGGAAGATCCCTTGTAACCGGAGAAGTCATACTCAAGTTTCCCGTCAAGCGAGAGGCTGAAGGTGGCGCTTGAGCCGCTAGCCCTGGTGCCGACCACGACGACTTCATTGCTGTCCGGGGAGAGCTGGATGAGTCGAGGGTTCTCGACCCGGAAACCCGCGTCTTCGAGGGCGTTCATGACACCTCGAACTGCCTCGCGCCGCGAGTCCTCGGCATCTTCGAGTGCAGGGGAGTCGTCACCCTGCGGCGTGGCCACGTCGAGTCTCGGCTCGGGCGCCTCGGCGGAAAGCTCCTGCTGCATCTCTTCGACTTCAGCCTCACTGCGTCGAAGGGCAGCGACCTCGGACTCGGCTCTGCTACGCAGCTCCGTCAAGGCGGAAACAACGTCTGCTGACGATCTCGGGCCGGCCTCGGTGTCGAGCGACTGACGGAGCGCGGCGAGTTCGGTGTAGACGAGATCCCGAGATACGAAATCCGTCCACTGGTCGAGCGACTCTCGCCAGGCCGTCTCCGCCGCGCTCTCCGCGGGCGCAGCGGGTTCAGCTCGTGCGAAGGTGGGCGAGGGCTCGGATGTGCTTGTCGCGTCGTGGCTCCCATACGCCGCGGCACGGCTCTCGCCCCGCTTCCGGCGTGCTTCTCGAGGGAGGGGCCCGACAAGTGGGCCAATGGACTGACTCAACGATTTTGCGCGTGCGGGGTCGGTCTTGCCCAGCTCTCTGGCGCGCGCGATCATCCCCTCGATGGTCGCGAAGTCCTCGCCGACGTAGGCGTCGAGGCCCTGATCCCGGATGTCATCCAAGATGGTCTGGTAGCGGTCCAGGTGCTGCCCAGTGAATGCAGCCGAGCGCGCCGCCCACTCGGCATGTCGGCGCTCCGCCTCGGCACGCCTGACGGCTTCGCTCGCCGCACGCTGGGCTGCTCGTGCGGCGAGCGCGGCTGCGTCCAGTGCACGCGAATAGTTGAATGACGCCCGGCGGCTCACTGGCGTTCCCTCCTTGCCTCTCGAATCTCTGGCCATCCTTTCGCCGATACGCCGGTTGCCTGCGCTTTGGCACGCAGGTTGTTATCCCGCGTGACGAGTACGACATTCCCTCTGCTGTAGGCAATCGCGACGGAGAGGATCTGATTGTCCGGTTCGTCGATTGTTCCAAGATCGGGAGGGATCAGCGCGGGGCGACCCGACTCGAATCGAAGGGTGCTGAGCTGGCGGACATCATCAATCGCGCGGTGAGCCGCACGAGCACGTCTGGCGGTGTCTTCATTCGCGCTCCGCTTTAGGCCGTCGAGTTCTTGGATAACACGATTCGGAATGACGCCGACTTGGCCCGCCCGGAGATCGCGGAGGCCCTCGGGCTCATCGAGGAGTGAGTTCGAGTCGAACACTAAGGCACCTTGTCCGGGCGCGAGTGCGGATGCCATGTTCGACGTTGCCGTCTCACGCCACTTCAGCACGTCTGCACGAAGCGATACCAAGCCGTCCGGCAGTTTCCCGTCGACCAGCCGCGCCAGGTTCGGATCTTCCACCGCATGGAGCCAGCGTTCGGCCGCGTTCAGCGCGGTTCCCACCGAGCCAGCGGCCACGCGTCCGACCGACTCTTGCGCGAACGTCGCGTTCTGGCGTCCGAGCGTGGCGTCAAGCTCGACCTGAGCGGCGGCGTAGTTGGCGATTGTCTGCAATGCAGCATGGTCTGGAACGCCGAGGTCAGTCGACGGGTCGCGCCACAGGTCAGATAGCAGAGTGGTCAGAACTTCGGTGCTGAAAAGATGCGGTGGGAGCGATCCAGCCAGACGGCTAAGCCGGAGTACCTCGCGCACCTCGATTGCGCTGCGCGGTTGCGCGAGGCGAGTCACGAGAGGCGACAACACCGCTGCGAGCGGTGCATTCGTGCCGAGCGCACCTTGGAGCGTCCGGGTCCACTCGCTGAGAACGTCGATACTGACGGGCCGGCTTGCGGTCGCCGAGGAGATGAGCGCGGAAACGTCACCCAGGAGCGCCGCAACGCGAGACTCTACGAACGAGGGTGCAGCTTCGTGGGCAGCAAGAACGAAGTCGCGCGAAAGATCAAGCACTTCATCAAGGGGTCGTCCCGCAACGCGCGAAGCCAATGCCTGCGCTGGGCGAGGTGAGAACCATGCCAGGGGGAGGGCAGCGATGGAGGGATCGTCGGATTGCGCAAGTTCGACTGCGAGTGCATCGCTGATGGCATCCCAGGCGGGTCCGGCGGTCTCCGCGTCGAGTTCGATCTGGACCGGCGCAAAAACTTGCTGCCCGCCCCAGGTGAGTGGAAGCTCCCCGACCTTTCGGCAAGCAACTCCGCGACCGTCTCTGACCGTCACGCTTTCAAGATCGGCGGGCCAGCCTGTGGACAGGGGAGCGCCGAGGGTGCGTTCGGAGTCGCCTTCTGAGAGCCAGGATGCGCTCGCGTGCTCAGCATCGAGCTGAATCCGAACCGTCAGATCGGGAAGTTCAACCGTCCTCGCGCCAATCCCGTGAACGGGGTCGGCGAGAACAAGGCTTGTGATGTTGTGGGAGAACTCGGAGGGGAACGCCGAGCCGCTGCGCGAAGTTCTGTTGACCACACTGTCGAGAATCGTCGTCTGCACGAGGGTTGGCTCCAGCCGAGCAAGCCAGCCGGTCGCGGCCTTGTTGCCTGCGACGTGAAGCGAGAGGTAGCCCTCGGGAGTCACGACCAGTTCGACATCGAGGATCAGCCAGTTCACCGTCTCGTCTACGTCGACCTCGACAGTCACGACGCGCGACTCTCCTCTGAGGAACCTCGGCGGCCGCTCCGCGAGAGTAGCGCGAACAAGAGAAGAGGGGTCGCGCGGAGAGAGCGTGTGAGCATCAAAAGCAAGGGCTGGTGGCGATGCAACCAGCCTGCTCGGTCGTTCACTCGACAACGAGTTCGACCAGGGCAGGTAGTAGAACTCTGCGGCATCTCTTGCCAGATTGCTCGGGAGGGTGTTGCGGTTGTAGAACTCCTGTCCTGCGGTGGAGAGGGTGAGCGTCCGAATCGGTTGGTCGAGCACCGACACGCCAGTTCCTGCCTCCGTGCTATGGATGATCCCGAGTCGCAGGAGTTCGGTGGCGCTGCTCTCAAGGAGGCGTGGAACGCCGCTCGCGCCGAGGTGCTCCTCGAACGCCGCACGCAGCGTTGCAGCACCTACTTCGGGGTTCTCGATGCCTCGGCGGCTCAGTCGCATAATCATGCGCTCGAAGGCTGTGGGCTTGCGAATGACGCTGTGCTCCACCGACGCCTGGAGCCAGAAGATCGGAACCCCGATATGGAGGGTGGTGAGCTTCATCAGCGTTGCCTCGTTTCGGGCGAGATCAGTTCGCCGAGCGCGCTCGCTTGCTTCATCGCACCTCTGCGTTCGACCATGTCCGTGATCTCGCGGTACACGGGAATGATGCTGGGGGTGCCGGTCGCGTCCATCGGGGGCAGCTCAACCTGATATGGAGTGAAAGTGTCGAGCGCACCGAAGACCACAAGCAGTTCCTGCGCGCGAGAGAAGGCGACATTGATGTACTCGAATCGAGCGACGTTGGCTCGGGAGCTTCGCCGACGGGCGGGTGCGCCATTCCCGAAGTTGCGCACCATGCTGACCAGGATGATTGGCTTCTCCTTGCCCTGGTACTTCACGACGGTGTTTAGCTCGTACTTGATCGCCCTGAACGGACGATCCTTCGTCTCTCGATTGATCTCTTGACGAATGGCGCGAACTTGCGCCTGGTACATCGAGACGATTCCGACTTCCTTCCGTTCACCGGAGCGGGTCGAGGCGGAAACGAGGGCATCGTCGATGTCTCGGAGCATCCGAACGATGAGCCGCGCTTCGAGTTCGTTCGTGCGCTCCTGCCCCGATCCCGGCCTTGGTTCGACCCAGGCGGTTCCCCGGTCATCGTCTGTGGTGTCGACCCAGACCATGTGCTGCTCAGGGCTTATCACGGGGAGATCACCGCGTCCACGGATAGTGAGCCCGTGTGCACGCGCCGTGTCGGGGTCGGCGATCCCTGAGGTGAGTTGGCCCTCGTAGAAGCGATTGACCGAATCCATGATGTCGGGGTGCATCCGGTGCTGTACGGTCAGGCGCTGCTTGATCGACTCGTCGGCACGTTCGAAGTGAGTGCGGAACAGCGATGCCGTGACGAACTTCTCGTACTTCTTGAGGTTGTCAGGTGTCAGCGCGACTTCGGCAGGAACGTCGTCGTCCGATTCTTCCGGCAGTCCTTCGGCGTCCTGGCCCTCCCGAAACATGGGAGGTAGCTGGCGATGGTCGCCGACCAGCGCAGACCGTCGGGCTCGCATCAGAGGAAGGAGTAGTTCGAGCGGGGTTGCCTTGCTCACCTCGTCAACTACTGCGAGATCGAAGCTCGTCAGGCCCGGATCGTCTAGCGTGGCCGGGTTCTCGTTGCAGGTAACCCCAACGACGTTGCACTCTGCGAGCCACACGTCGCCGATGGCTTCCCAATCTCGGCTGGCGACGGTCTCGTCAGACAGATCAGCAATCCACTCGTCCTGGATGTCACCCCACGCCTCGCTCTCGGCAGACAAGCGGGTCGCCCGCTCGATCTTGCCGGATAGTCGTGACTCGCCTTCTTGTCGCGCCTGGTCGAGCGCGGCTGCTGTCCTCGGCAACTTGTCGACGACGATCCCGAGCGACTGAGCGAACGGGGACGTGAGCAGCGACTCGGCTTCCGAAAGCGCCAGCTCGCGCCGACGCTGGGCGTCGACGCTTGCTGAGTGCGCCTGCTCCCGAGCAGTGCGGGACTCGTCAATCGGGGGGATCGAAGCGGCAAGAGACGACGTGGATTCGAGCAGATCTCGGGCGGCGCTCATCCGTGCAGACCTCTTGAATCGCGCCAGCAGACCCTTCGGCGGCTCATCAAAGACTGAGGTAGCACCAGGGAAGAACCGAGCCAGGGTCCGCACATCGGGGGCGTTGGTGGATGTATCGGAGGTGAGGCCCTCCAGCTCGGCCTGGAGGCGCTGATAGTCCTCCACGGCCGCGCTGTCGACCTTCATCTTCTCCAGGACGTCTGCGAGCTGCGCTTCGAGCTCCCGTCGGCGCTCGGACTTGGGAGTGGCGCTAGGTGCTGGCTTGTCCTCAACCACAGAGCGTGCATACTCCCGCGCAACTGGGACCGCAGTGCGCAGACGACCGAGCCACTGATCGAGTTCTTCGAGTTGCAGGCGATCAAGCGCGGCCTCGCCGAGCGATGGAACCGGGACTCCGGTCGCTCCGAGTGCTCGGACTTGATCGGCATAGGTCACGACAAGCGCGTCGTAGCCTTCCACCGCTGCCGAGTGAGATGCCTCGGCAGCCGTGAGCGATTCGAGCAGCTGCGTGGACTTCGCACGAAAGCTTGTGAGCTGCGCTACGAACTGCTGCTCGTGGGCGGCGTCATCGCGGCGCTGCTGGATTTCCGCGCTCAGGGCACGGTAGTAGCGTCCCAGCGCCTTCTCATTCAGAAACTCTTGGCCTTCATCGCTGAGTCGGTCTTCGTTTCTCGTCAGGCGAACGGCGCGAATAGAGGGATGCAAGGGGAGCCGACTCAATGCGTTGTCGACGGCCGTGTGGGTTTGCGACGCGACGAGAACGGTCTCATCGCGCGCAACGACTTGAGCGATCGCTTCTGCGATGACGGTGGTCTTGCCGGTGCCCGGTGGACCTTGGATCAGGCAGAGATCCGGCGCCGAAAGCACCTTCTGGACTGCGAGCTTCTGTGCGTCATTCAGGGTCTGGTTGTGCCATCGCTCGACATCGGCGAGCGAAGCCGGTCGGCGCGCTTCAGCTGCGTCGAACATGTATCGAGCCAGGTACGGCGAGAAGCCGCCCTGGTCGCTGAGGTCTCGGAGTGCTCGGTCTTGACGGTTGACCTGCGACATGTCCTGTACGGCGCTCTGAACGATGAAGCCCGCCTCCGGGATGCGATCAAGCGCCTTGCGCGCCGCGGCCTCCGGGTCATCGCTTCGCTCGATTCTGGCAAGCGCATCGTCAGAGAACGCGAACGTGAAGTCTGTGGTTACTGCGCTGTCCCAGGGGGTGTCTAGGACCGCCGAGTCGGCGGCGGTGATCCTCGGGCGCACTCGCCTTGCACTGCCGAGTTCGCTTCCGCGAGGCTCCCGACCTTCGCTCGGGAGCTGAAACTGCCACTCGTCCTCACTGACGGAAACATCGAAGGCAGCTAGAGCATCGCTCTGCGAGAGCCGCCGGATTGCCTGGCTGAGTGCCTCCTCATTGTCACCGATGATTCGGAAGGTGACAGAGCGGTGATCCTCGCCTGCGTGACGCGACTCGTACCGAACTGCGGTGCGGTTCGCTTGGATGAGTCGACGCTTCCACTCCAAGAACGCGCTCCAGTCCTGCAACCGCACGGCAGTCTCGGACGAGATCGCTGGGAGTGCTGCGGCGAGGTCTTCCGTGAGGACGTTGCGCTCCTTTCTGACTCCCGCCACCATTCGGGCCACCTGACGGCAGGTGACGTCGAGCGCGACCTCGAAGTCGCGCGCTTCGCCCGCAGGCCCGTCGTGGAAGCTGAACACGGTCAGCGTCGGATTCCTATTTCCGTAGGAACGCTGCGTCTCCCGGTCTGTGCCCGATAGGTTCCAGCTCGCTTTGGCGACGAGCGAGATACCCTTCGGCAGCGGCCAGTTGGGGCGTGCATCGCCAGATAGACGGATCGACACGTTGATGCTCACTGAGCGGCTCCCGCTCGGGAACGTGAGCTTGGCAAGCGCGAGATGAGCTGGGAGCAGATCCGCGAACATTGCGTCCATCAGGAACTGCTCGACACTCTTGCTTTCGGTTCGCGCGGCGTCGGCGAGGGATGGATACCGCCGAACGAGACCGTCACAGGAGTTGCGGAGTTGCCGACGGGCCCAATCCCATCGGTCACCCGGAAGCTCGACGTAGAGGTTACCGCTCCGCACGCGTTGCTCTGACGGGTGAATCGCGGATGGTTGGCCCGCAGGAGGTGTGTCAGTTTCGGTTCCAGGCAGGACGTCGCTGCTCATCGCCATCCTTCCTGTTGTGCGCAATCCACTGTATCGACGGCCAGGGACAGCGCGGCTCGGACGCTGTCCTCGCCCCCCGAATTGCGACGATGGCTCAGATGCTCGCGCCGACGCCGAGCAGGAAGTTGACCCAGGTGACGCCGAGGCCGGCGAGTGCTGCGGCTCCGACGGAGACGAGGAATCCGGCGCGCGCGCGGGCACTTGAAGTGATGTTGCCGTTCGCCGAGGAGATCGCCCACACCGCGGCGCAGATAACGAGCATGAGCACGGCGAAGATGAGCACGACGGTCAGCAGCGCGCCGACGATGGCACGCAGCTCAGCCTGTCCGCCGACGGCTCCGAAGTCGGGGAATACGTCCATGTCACGCAGTTCCTTCCGCCGAGCACAGTGCCGCGGTGCTCGCGGCGTCGAGGTTCTGCACGCCGCGCGCCTCAAGCCAGGGCTCGGCGTCGACGGCCGCCGCGTTCGTGCCGCCGGGCCGGATCTCGAAATGGAGGTGCGCTCCTGTGGACCGGCCCGACGAGCCGACGTTGCCGATGTGCTGGCCCGCGACGACGCGATCCCCGACGCTGACGAGGATGCCGCTGTCCCACATGTGGGCGTAGGCGGAGGCGATACGCTCGCCCCCGATGGTGTGCTCGATGATGATGAGCCCGCCGTAGCCGGAGGAGAAGCCCGCGTGGCTGACCACGCCGTCGGCGAGGGCGAGGATCGGCGTGCCGTCGGCTGCGGCCCAATCGGTGCCGGAGTGGAAGGCGCGCTCTCCGGTGAAGGGGTCAGTGCGCCAGCCGAAGTCGCTCGTGTTCACCCACGTCCCATTCGGCAGCGGGAACACCAGGGAGGTCGTCTCGGGCACGTCGCCGAGCGGCGTGCCGCCAGGCGTCGTCTCGGCGCGCCGGGTGAGCGCCGTCAGGATCGCTTCGGCGACCGGCTGGTAGTTCTGATAGCGGTCGGGGTACGCGGAGACCTCGACCGCTTGTGCGGCCTCGCCAGGGTCGAGGGTCTGCCAGCCGGGGATGTCGAGCAGGCCGCGCGGCGACGGGTAGTTCGGCCCGCTCGCCCCGCCGTAGAACGCCCGCGCCTGATAGTCGGCATCCATCAGCTCGGCGACGGTGCCCCAGCCCCCGCTTGGGCGCATCTGGAACAGTCCGAGCGAGTCGTGGTCGCTGCCCGCGCCGTCGTTCGGGTAGTCAGTCGACTCGGGTACGGCGCTCAAGTTGGCGAGCATCCGCAGCCGCGATTCGGTGAGCGCCGCCATCAGCGCGACGAGGACGCCTGCGCGCCCTACGCCCTGGGTCTGCGCGCCCACGGTGATGATCGTCGCGGCGTGCGTGAGTTGCTGGCGGTCGAGCGTCACGGTCGCGCCCGAGCGGGTGGTCGACGTGAGCGAATCGGGGATCGGGCCGACGACGAGCGAGGTCGACGACAAGCACGCGGCGAAGGCTGCGGGCGACATGAGCAGGCCGACGCCGAGCAGGCTCATCGGAAGCATGGCTGCGAGCGCGGCGGCTGCCATGACGAGCTTCTTCATGCGGGTGCCGATCACCGCAGGGGGTTGTCGAGCTGGGAGAGGCGCAGCGCCCGGCAGGTGTCGAAGGTCGGCTCGCAGGTGATGAAGACGGTGAACGCGACCTCGTGGGAGCTGGTCACGGGCTCGGTGCCGTGGATGCCCTCACGTTGTCGTATGCCGGTGATCGTGTAGGCGACGGTGCCCGGAAGGATCTGTCCCTCGGCTGCCTGCTCCAGCGCCGTCGCCCACTCGTCCGGCACGAACACGTCGTTGATGTCGAGCCATTGGCGGGTCTGCATCGTGCGGAGCTGCGCCCAGGCGTCCGCGGTCGGGAGATAGGTGCGCACGTCAGAGGCGAGCCCGGCGGTCTCATTGCCGGAGGGGTCGCCCACATCCACGATGACCTGCGCGTAGTCGGTCGGCCCGAACTCAGTCGCGGTGTCCCATGTGAACAGCGCGATGGCGAGGGCTCGCGCGAACGTCTCGGGGTCGTCGGACTCACGGACGACGGGCGGCGTGCTCGATGTCGGCGACGGCGTGCTGGTCGACGCGCCGGGAGGATCGCCCGCGGTGTTTCCGGGCGAGGGGTCGGAGCGAGGCGCGAGCAACAGCCCGTAGAGCCCGACTCCGACGAGGACGGCGAGCACGGCGGCACCGACGATCAGGAGGATCATGAGGCGACGGGGGAAGCGAGTCTGCGGCATCAGGCACTCTCCTTGGCGAGACGTTGGCGGGCGGCGCGGGCGGCTCGGGCCGCGTCGAAGAAGCGGACGGTGGCGTCGAGGATCGTCTCGACGTGCTCCCACTGTTCGTCGCTCAGTGCGGTGCCGACCTCGGCGGGGTCGTAGTGCGACCACCACTGATCGAGGTCGTTCCAGGTGAGCGTGAACGCCCGCACCGGGTAGCGAACCGGCACGGGGCTTGTCACTGGCGCGGGAGCCGGGCCGCGCTTGCGTCCTTGCTTCGCGCGCTCCAGCGCCTCTTGAGCGAGCAGCTCCAGCTCGCCGGGCGGCTCGGGCTCATCCTGCGGGATCGCGAGCATGGCGATGGTGCGGGCGTGCGCCGTGGTGATGGACGAGCCGCGGTCGATGGCGTCGAGTTCGGAGAGGGCGAAGCCGCGCACATCTTCCGGCTGTCGGGGGTCGTTGGCGATCCGCTGGAGGTCGTTGATCTGCTCCAGGCTCGTGTACGACTTGCGCCCAGTGACCATGAGCGCAGCCTGCGCGCGGGATTTGCCCGGCGCACCGATCAGCGGTGGTGCCGTCACGGCACCACCGCTCGTTCCGGTGATTTTCCCGCCAGCACCGAACTGCGTCGCCGCCTGACGACGAGCGGCGTCCTCAGCCATGAGCGTCTTCAGCTCGCGGTACAGCGCCGCGGCCTCGGTCTGCGTGAATGGCTTGTGCAGCACGTTGTCGGCCTGTTCGGCCATGAGCCTCTGGAGTCGGTCGCTGATCCCGGAGCGCACAAAGACGTTGACCTTCTTGTGGCCGAGTTTGCGCAGCGCCGCGATGCGTCGAGCGCCGCACACGAGCACGCCGTCCGGTGTCACGGTCGGGGGCTGGAGCAGTCCGTCACGTTCGATGGATGCTGCGAGTGCGTCGATGTCGCCCAGTTCCACGCGATGACGGCTGCCGACGACGATGGAGTCGATGGTGCGCTCCAGCTCGATGTGCCCGGTGCTCGCCGCCATGCGCTCACCTCGCCCCAGCCAGAGTGGGCGCGTTCAGGCCGAGCAGCAGCACGAGGTCGTCATCGGTGAGCAGCGCGCGCAGGGGTTCGCCGACAAGAAGGCGGTACAGCACGCCGCGGCCGACGGCGGTGCGGGCCTGATCGGGATCGGGGTTGCCGAGGATCGCACGGAGCAGCGCGTTCCAGCTCGTCGACGACAGATCGAGCACGGCCCGAGCGTGTGGGTCTCGCCGAAGCGACTCCGCTGCGCTCGCCCGCGACGGCGCTTCGCCGAGTCGAGTGCAGATGTGTTCGATGGCCGCGCGCGCCGTCTGCTCCGGCCAGTCGAGCAGCGTCAGTAGCTTGATCGCGTCCTCGACTGCACGGACGACGCCAGATGCCTCGTCGTCCGATTCGTGCTCGTCCTCACCCGCGGGCGCAATCTGCAACGCTTCGTGGTAGTCGGTGAGCGGGTTCTCCCGGTCGCTGAACCGCTCCGGGTCGTGGAAGCCGCTGTACTGCGGCCTGCGCGCCTGATGCGTCGAGCACAGCAAGCCGTTGCCCCGCTCCTCGGCGATCAGTGTGACCTGCACGGCGCGGGTGACGACTGCCCACGGATCATCGGCGTTGCGCACGGCCGGGGTACGCATCGCGTCGAACGCGGCACTCGCCGCCTCCCACGGGTCGAGGCCGTGCTTTCGCGCGAGGCTCGCGTACCGACCCGCCGTGTACTCCATGAGCGCCGCGACATCCATGTCGCGCTGCCACGCGCCTTCCCCATCGTCGTGCAGACGTTCCAGGAGCGCGCGCAGTCCCTCCGGAGTGCGGAACGACGTGGGAGCGGCCTGGGCAGACATGGCGCGCTCACAGGCGGCGGAGCGGGTCGCGGCTGACAGAAGACTGGTGTGCGGACGACTGCCCGAACGCGGAGAGCGGCGCGATGCCCTGGGCACGCGCCCGGATGCCTGGCCGGGTCACCGGAGTTGCCTGCGGCGAGGTCTGCCGACGTTCCTCGACGCGGCGCGCCAGCTCGGTGCGCAGGTCGATGCCGCGCCCGATCATGCGGGCCGAAGCGGACGGGAGTAGCTCGGTCGGGCGCACCCACACCACCTGGCTGCGGTCGTGCTCTGCGCTCAGGCGCTCCAGGAGTGGGTGGCCGCCGCGCCACGTCTGCGCGGCGAGCCACGGGTCGGTGTGGCGCGCCAGCTCGGAGATCTCAGCAGCCTCGCTGGGAGTCGGCTTCAGTGTGTGGAGGACATCGGCAAGCCGACGGGCATGCTCGTCTTCTGGCAGCTCGTCGTTCACAGCGCGCCTCCTTCCGATGCGGCGGCGAGCGCGGGCGTCGCCAGCCAACGACCGACCGTGGACGGATGCACCCCGGTTGCACGAGCGATGGCGGTGTTCGTCATGCCGTCCTCCTTCATCCGCAGAGCGAGTTCTCTAGGAGCAAGGTGCGCAGGCGCTTCCGGCGACAGGTGCTCGACCGCGCTCGGCACCAACTCGGCTGTCTGCGTCGACGGCTCCGCACGGAACCGTCGAGTGAGCACCACCGTCAGGTGCGTGATCGCCAGCAGCACGAGCGGCGGAACTGCGGCGACGGATCCCGCGAGCGCAGAAGGAACGTCGGCGTCAGCGGCGACGACCGCGTGAATCGCGTTGGCTGCGACCGACACCGCGGCACCGGCCATGAGCAGCAGCCACGGATACCAGGCGGCACGCTGCCCCGCGAGCGCGACGACGGACACCGTGGCGACGACGATGATGCCGTCCACGATGAGTGGCCACGCCCACGCCTGGCTCTCATCGACGCCGGAGCGTCGCGCGAGGTCGGCGAGCGCCGTGAACGACAGCCAGAAGGCGGCTGCCGCGATGAATACGGTCCCAGCTACCGCGGTCCACACAGCGATCCGCCCGCGCGGCTGTTGCGTGCTGCCGGGGATCACGAGAGCACCTGACCCGATGAAGGCTGAGCTGCATGGCTGGGCACGGAACTGGCGGCAGGCGCGGGCGGTGCACCCCTCGCTACGCGGTGCGCCGAGCGGATCGTCGTCTCGATCTCCGGCGCGGGCAAGCCTGCGCGCTCGGCAGCCGGCCCCAGCGCGGCACGCACGCAGTCGAGCGGGATGCCCGCCTCGATGAGTCGACACGAGGCCCAGAACAGGCCGCGGTTGCGCTCGCCCTCGCCGCGCATTTCGACCCAGCGGGCGATCCGCTCCACGTCAACGCCGTCCGTTCGCTCGACAGGGATGACGGTCATCGGGCGCGCCGGTCGCGGATCGAGGAACTGCCGCAGCGCGCGGGCATCGACGGGAACCGCATCGCCTCGCCCGGAGCCGATGAGGGCATACGCACTCGGCCCCGCATCGGTGGCGATGATCGAGGGCGGCACGATGACGTAGCCGCCCGATCCCCGGAAGTCGATGCCAGCACGCGCCACCTGCCAGGACGGCTGCACCAGCTCGGGATCGGCCGGGTAGTAGGCATGGACTCCGCCCGAGGGCGTGCGAATGAACGCGGCCCAGCGATCCGTCAGCCCCTCGCGCCGGGCCAGCTCGAACGCTGCGAAGCCGCGGATCGCCCCGTGCACGTCGACATCCACGACCTCCAGCCCGGAGATCTGGCCCGTCGGCATCCCGATGTTGGCGAGCGGCCACCGCGCCCACCAGCGAGCGACCTGGCGCGGTTCGGTGCTCGCCTCGTGGAATCCCCGCTTGCTCAGCGGGCGCTTGCCTCCTGTGACGCAGGGAAAGACCGGGATGCCTGCCTCGGCGTAGCGACACGCTGCGGCGCTCGGCGACAGCCCGGTGAGCGAGGCGAGAAGGGCGGCGGCATCCATCGTCTGGCGCTCTCCGCGCGAGGCTTCCGGCATCGTCATCTCGGCACCTCCTCTGGCCTGGTCGTGAGCCGTGGGGCTCTTGTCGATCAGGTGCGCCGGGGTTCCCAAGAGACGGTCGCCGTCCGACGGGCAACGCAGTCAGGCTGCGGGGTCGCGCTGTGCTCATGGAATCGTCTCCTCCCGCTCACCGGGAAGCCGTGTTGAGCATGCTCAAAACTCTCCCGAGATTCCGTTCTAACACCGCACGTTGAGCATGCGCAACGGTTGATTTGTGCATGCTCAACGGGTAGATTGAGCATGCACAACTACCCTTGGGCCTGGGCTACGTCGACGCCTTGGCCCTCCCGAAGGGAAGGGGGGTCAGCGACGATGACTGAAGACGAAAGTCAGGCTGCGGCTGACGACCTCGCCAAACGCCTGCGACTTCTGATGGATGTCGCTGTCGCCGAGTCCGGTTCCGAACCGACCTACTCGCAGATCGCGGAGTATCTGAGACAACGTGGCATCAGCTTGTCTCGATCACGATGGACGTACATGGTCAACGGCCACCGATACGTTCAAGACACCGCAATCTTCGAGGGACTCGCGGACTTCTTCGACGTTGATGCTGCCTTTCTTGCGGGGGAGAGCGGCGTGGCAACCCCGGAGAAGGTCTCCGCCCAGCTCGACCTCGTGCGTTCGATGCGTGCAGCGAAGGTGAAGTCCTACGCTGCACGCACACTCGGCGATATCTCGCCGAAGGCGCTCCAAGCCATCAGCAAGTTCCTGGACGAGGAAATGATGCGAACACCCGAGCACTGACGGGTGTCGCGCACCACGGAGCCGAGGCCAGTAGTTGCTCGGGCGAGAGGGGGTAAACGTGAACACCGAAGAGACCGTAACGGCCGCCGTCTCCGATCTGCGGCTCGGCAGCAGCTTCACGCTTGCGCACCTTCTCCAGGCCATACAGGAACGGCGCCATCGTAGGCTCCGCGTCGTCGAACTCGCCGACCTCGACACCCGCGACGGCATCTGTGCGCTCTGGCTGGTCACCGACACCGAGGACTTCGTGCTCCACGCACGCAGCGACTCTGCACTGCATCGCCAGCAGTTCGTCCTTCACGAGTTGGCCCACATGATCCTCGGTCACACGGAGGGCGACGATTGCACAGCCGGGGACGTCTTGCTGCCCAACATCCCTCCTCACACGCGCGGACGCCTGCTCAAGCGACAGGACATTGACAGTGAGACGGAGATCGCCGCCGAGTCGCTCGCAGATCGGCTGGCCGCGGGCATCCGAGGATCGGTGTTCGCCGAGTCCCGCTATTCGGAGATTTTCGGGTGATCCAGGCGCTCGTCGCGACGCTCATGTGGGCGCTCGTGGCGAGCCTGCTCATCTTCCGCCGCAAACGGGCGGATCGAAGCATCACCTACGCTTCCTTCACGATTGCGGTCGCGATGACCCTGAACGTCGACGCCATCTACCTCGCCACCGATCCGCTTCTTGGCGGGACGAATGTCACGACCCTCGTTTCGGATGGGCTGCTGATGACCGGGATCTTCTTTCTCGGTCGAGGCGTCATGAAGGCCGACGAGTACCGCCCCAGGCTCGTGCGGGTCGCCGTGGGCATCCCCGTGCTCCTCACCTCGCTTCTTGCGATCACCACGACGTTCGTGTTCATCGACCGAGGCACAACCACGACTCGGTTCATGATCGATCTCGGCGCGCAACCCGCAGCGGCGGCCTACTCGATCATCAACTTCAGCTACTTCTTCCTCGTCATCACGACGATGATGATCCTCGCCGCGCGGCAATATCTGCGCAGCTCCGGCATCCAGCGTCTCCCCGCGGCTCTGCTGAGCCTGGGATCGGCGTTCGGCGGCGCACTGTGCCTGGCCGTGCTCATCATGGACGTCGCACACGTCACAGGACATCTCGATCTCATGCGCGCCGTCCAACCCGCCTACGAACCGCTCTCTCTACTCGCGTTCCTTTTCCTATGCGCGGGCTTCGCCGCGCAGCCTGCGGTCCGCCGCGCACAGCACGACATGCGCCGCAAGCGCACCGTCGGCCTCACGACACAGTTGGAGCCTCTCTGGAAGCGGGCGTCCCTCGTGCGGCCTGGGCTGAGCCAAGCAGACCCGCTCGCTGCGAGGGCGGATGACTTGGAGAGCCGTCTACACCGAGAGATCGTTGAGATCCGCGACGCGATGATCGACCCGCGCGTCACCTTCGACATCAGCGCAGCCGAGCGCGCCCTGCTGAATCGCGCCGAGAGCCACCTCCTCGGACTCGACACGAGAGCGACACGGACCACCGCTTCACCAGGAAGCCGGGTCGACCAGGGGGGCAGTTCGTGATGCGACGAGTCGCGCTAGGTGCCGGACTCGTTGCGGCAGGCGCGTTGGGTGTCGGATGGGCGATCGCGCGGCGGCTGACAGCCCCCAGCACGCGAAGATACGATCTGATCGTCCGCGATGTGGAATACGACGGCGACGCCTGTCTCATTGTGCTCGACCGAACTCGCCAGACCGCAGCCGAAGGCGCTTACAACCTCTGGTTCGAGAACGGAGGGTGGGCGCAACTCTCCGAAGACGTGCTCGACCGTGGACCGACTCTGATCGCACGACGGGTGACGAGCACGGCATCGGGGCTCACTCTCAGGGCTGGCGATCACGTCTCCTGGAGCGGCATCTACTACGCGACCCCGCACGACGCCAGCCTTCATGCACACGACATCACCGTCGACACCCCAGCGGGGCCTGCCCCAGCCTGGCGCATCGACGGCGATGGTGCCAGGTCGACGTGGGCGATCCACCTACATGGCCTCGGCAGCGTCCGAGCCGGAACGCTTCGCGGCGTGCTCGCCGCGACCGAGCGCGGCTACACCTCGCTCGTCATCACCTACCGAGCCGACGGCGAAGGCTCGGGAGTCGGCAACGGTCGCGCAACACTCGGCTTCACCGAGGCCGACGACGCCGCGGCCGCCATTGAGTACGCGATGCGGCACGGAGCTCGACAGGTCGTGCTGTTCGGATGCTCGATGGGCGCGGCCATCGCGCTCCAGCTCGCTCACCACCCGTCACATCGACGCAGCATCGCCGGTCTCGTGCTCGACTCGCCCGTGCTCGACTGGACCGAGGTCATCAAGGCGAACTGCACCCGCAGCGGACTCCCCGCAGCCGCGGGCAGCCTCGCGATCCCGTGGCTGACGCTCCGCCCGCTGGCCCGGATGGCCGGCCTGCCCGAGCGCATCCCGATCCGATCTTTCGACTGGATGGTTCGTGCCGAGGAACTCACCGCGCCCACGCTCATCCTTCACGGCACCCGCGACGACTCCGTGCCGGTACGGCTCTCACAAGCCCTTCGAGATGCTCGGCCTGACCTTGTTTCGCTGGAAGTCTTCGAGGCCGGACACACGCTCTCATGGAACTCTGACCGGGGGCGGTGGCAATACGCGGTGACCGAATGGCTCACCGGCCGCATCACGGCTTGAGGAATGGAATCCCGGGTTGGGTAGCGAGAGGTGACCAGCCGTCGACGTCAGCGCGACGGATCCCGCAACGACTTCCCCGGACGGTCGAGCATCGGGAAGCCTGCGAAGATCGGTGCGTGAATAACGCCGATCCGCCCCCGACTGACGAGTGGCGGGCACTCCTCGGGCGGACGGCACGACCCGTGAGCGAGCTTGCCCGTAGCGACGTGCCGGAACAGCCTGGCGTATACCTCTGGCGGCACACCCGCTCGGTACAGTACGTCGGCAAGGCGACGAGCCTGCGATCGCGGCTGTGGGGGAGCCACTTGGGTCGTGGGACGAATCTCTCCGGATCTTCGCTGCGACGAAACGTCTGCGAGCTGTTGTTCGGCATCCCGCCCGCAGTGACGGCGAAGCCAGCCCCGCAGCTGGTGACTCCCGCGCAAGCGGCGGCGATCGCAGCCTGGCTATGTGAATGCGAGCTGTCATGGTTCGAGTGCGAGACGATTGCGGCCGCTGCGAGCCTGGAGGACCGCCTCCGGCGGGCTTGGCTCCCGCCGCTCAATCGGATCTGAGGATCTCGACTTGGAACTAGATGGGACTCCACTGGCCGCGGTTTCGAGGCTTTGGCTTCGAGCAGGGCAACTCTTCACCGAGCGCGACTCGGTTCCAGAGCATGGCAGCACAGCGCAGCACGACCACGACCACGCTGCCGTGAGGCCAGAGACGCCGCCCTGGATCGTGAGCGGCAAGCTTATGTCCGCCTACGACGGCGCACGAGCGGCCGCGGTGCTGTGGAGAGAAGGCGAGGTTCACATGATCGCCGACTATTCACTCCTTCGCGTTGTCGTGGAGAACGCGGCCCTCGGTTGGTGGGTACTACAAGGATCTGACCGTGACGATCGGATGCATCGAGCGTTCCGAGTCGTCATAGACGACCTCACCTGGGCAATCAGACGGGAGAAGTTCGCTGTCGCCCACGCGCGAACAGCGGAAGGTCGAGAGATGCGGTCGGGCGCGCTCGTCGGTGCAGCGCGCGAGCTCGAGAGGGTGACTACTGCGTTCCGAGCGTCGCTCCCGGGCCGGGAAGAATCGTTCTACGCCCCCCGCAGGATCGAAATGGCAAAGGTGCTCGTTGCAGCCGAATCGACTATCTCGGACACGGACGACCTCGACTACTCCTTGTTGTGGTGGATCGCGAGCACGAGTGCGCATGGCTCGTTGTCAGCGGTTCAGCAGCTGGCCCAGCCAGGAGAGCCTGGCCAGGCCAGCCTCTACCCGGACGCAGAGAGCGTCGGAGCATTCGCAGTGCGAGCAGCTCATCTCCTCAACGCCGCCCATGCGTCGTGGAACGTCTACCGACAGTCTTCGGGCTGAGGCATGGCAACTCGATTCGGAGACCTACCGCGCGTTGATCCCGGGAGGAACATGTTGGACCGGCCCGGCAATCTCAGTGACTACCTCGCGCTGCCCCAGATCGCCGACCTGCACTGGCCGGCCGATGTCGTGGAGCAGTGGCTCTTCGAGCATGCGGGCAACGCCGCATTCATCGAAGACTACGGACACCTCGACCTGGCCGCGATCGAATGGACGAGAGAGCTGGTGCCTGCCGCTCAACTTGTCGACATCCCAACCGGTGCGAGTGACGCGGAGTTCCTTGACTCTGTGGCTCGGCTGCATCGGCACTATCTTGGGCTGCGCTCCCAGGGGATCCGTGACGCGTGGGAGCACCGCGGAACTTGGCTCGTGCCGCCCATTCTGCTCTCGCGTCAGATCCTCGGTAACGAGGAGCGCGACCTGCAGGTGGTCGAGGGCAGGATGCGGGTCGGGATTCTCCAAGGCCGGGCGGCGGACGCGCTGAACGTCGCGTCGGCGCTCGAGGCTTGGGTCGGGCGCCATCGCTGACGAGGCTGGTCAGCGTTGCAGGGTCGGCCGCCGCTCGGAACGCCAGCCCTGCTCCTCAATGTCGATGGGCCGGTTCCGCTCGACGAGACGATCTTCCAAGGCGAGTAGCACGTCGACTATGTGCCCCGACATGGGGTGTTCTTCGGTTATACCCCGACAAACAGGGCCTACTCGGTAGTGCCGATGGGTAGGCTGGAATCGACCGGGTGCTCGTGCCGCAAGGGGAGGTAACTGATGTCTGAGCCTTGGCTCTCAGCCGATCAGATCGCATCTCACCTAGGGGTGACGAAGGACACGGTGTATGCCTGGATCGCCGACAAAGGGATGCCCGCTCACAAGGTGGGGCGTCTCTGGAAGTTCCAGGTCAGCGAAGTCGATGAGTGGGTGCGTTCGGGGGGAGCCTCATCGGAGGCCGAGTGAACGATGTCGGAGGTCGGGCCTAGCCTGGAGAACTTTCGCGCGTGAGACCGAGCAGCGGAGCAGATGAGGGGAGGAGAGCGCGGATGAGCAGCTTCAGGATCGGGCCGGTGAGTGTCGAGGTGCTCGATGGTCAGCACTCGATCACGCTCGTTCCGCCGAGCCAGTGGCATGGCGATAGGCAGGAGCGACCCGCCCACGCCGTGCTCGCCAACCTCAAGGCCGAAGACGGTCTTCGCGCACAGGTCTTGCTTGTCCGCTGGGATGACAGTGACGAGACGTCGCTCGGCTTCGCGGAGCTTCTCGCAGGCCCGTCGGACTACGAGCGGCTGGAGGACGCCGGAGCGATCTCGCCAAAGCTCGTGGGGGACAAGCTGGTCGCACGGATTCGGGCGTTGCGCTACGGGAGGGCCGGGCGAGCCACGGGGGCGGCGGTCGAGTGGTCGCAGATCAGCGAATGGGCTGGCGGCGACGCGCAGGCGTTGCTCGCCGCGCTCGGCGCGACGCGCACGGGAGCGTATGGCGTGCTGCTGCCGAGTGCAACCCGCTTCAAGACCGAGCCGGCCATCGAGGTGCCGCTCTCCGACCCGTCGGCGTTGTTCGCCGTCTACGCGCTCACGCGCGTCGTGCCGATCATGACCGGCTACGGCAAGGAATCAGTGGAAGGCCCGAACGCATGAGCGGCGTCGACGTCTCTATCGCGCTGCCCGAGGACGAGACGCCTGGCGAACTCATCAAGGGCTACTTCACGCTCATGCGCGCGTTCGGCTGGGATCTCTACGTCACGAGCCACTTCATGCTGCGGGAGTCGTTGGGATCGCAGTGGTTCGCGGCCCGGATCAGCGAGCTGAAGGACTCGGACCCGAAGAACTGGCGACCCAACCATCGCTTCGAGCCGCAGGACCCCGGTGTGATCCTCCGCGACTACATCCACGAGCAGGACTCTCCGTATGTGAGCGTGTTCGGCGGGCAGTTCCAGAAGCGGGCCGCGGCGAAGAAGATCCTCGCCACCAGGAACACCTGGTTCCACTTTGGCGACGATCCGACGACCGCCCAGCTCGTCGAGGCGGCGAAGGTCGTGCGCGGATTCGTGCAGTCCAGCGGCATGCATATCGCGGGACGCATCGACTCTCTGATCGAGCGGCTGGACGACCTGCGCACCGGACGCTATCCGGCGGACGCAGCGCCGAGCTCGGATGCAACGGTTCCTGTCGTTGCCGAGACTGTGCCACTGGACACGCCAGAGGACTTGCCGCGCCCGAGTATCGGTGGCACCTGGGTCGGCCCGCTCCCGGAGTTGCGTTACCGCATAACCCGCGCGGGGGATGTCGTGCACCCCGACACGATGGAATCCGTGCGCTCCAGGGTCACCGGCGACTTCGCCGACAAGGTGCGTGCCTGGACTGCCGTCGAGCCGCGCGGCCGCGAGCTGTGGATCGACACCGACGGGGCCGTGGGCGGGTTCATCGGCGCGAGCCCGCGCCTGCTTGGCTACCTCGGCCCCGACCCGGAGAGTGACATTGCGCGCGGGTTCTTCACCCCGCACTTCTACGCCGTCGAGGGCGACGAGATCGCCGACCTCGACTCCGGCGAACGTCGCAAGCAGCCGTTCGCCGGAGGTCTTGCCGACGGCGCGACGCTTCGCGTGACGACCTATGGCGATGTCCTGGTCGTCGGGGACGCCGAAGGCATGGAGCGGGTGGCGACGGTGACGCCAGCCGAGTGGTTTCCGGGGCACCTCGGATGAGCGCGGAGAGAGCAGGGAACGTGTCGGCATTGCAGCTTGACGGATCGAGCACGGTCGCGTGGGCGGATGCGCCCGCGGGCGCTGCCGACGCCATCGTCGTCCTCGGCCGGGATGACGCCGGGGCAGGGGCGATCCAGGTCGGTATCGCCCGCCTGACCGCGCGACCGACGAAGGGCGTGCTCGACGACCTGTGGAAGTCGCGCGGTACGCGGGCTCCGATGGGTTTCATCGTCGCAGCCGTCACCCCGGATGGCGTCTGGATTCACTATCCGTCCGCGGACGCTCCGCCCATTGGCCCCGTCACGGTCGGTCAGGCCGAGCGTCAGCTCCAGTCCGTGCTGGAGGAGGGGAACGGGCTCGCTGCTCACGGGCGCATCCGCGCCATTCAGGAGGCGATGTCCTCGGCGGGCACGGACGGCTTCTCCAACCACTTCCTGTTCGCCACCTACCACCTGAATCGTGACGTACCTCGCCGCGCCGATTGGGAGTCCGCGGGTCAGAAGGCCACGCCGATCCTGCCCAAGCGCGGCATCGAGCTGGTGGCGGCGCTCGGGTTCGACGCCGAGCCCGCGGGGACGGAGCGGCTGCTCGTCCTGCGCACATCGAGCGGGCCACGGCGCGCGGTCGCAGTGTTGCTGCGCGACGACGAGCACTTCGATCAGAAATCCGCGACCTACCAGCTCACACCCGTGGCGAAGGCGCTGGAGATCGCTGGGCGCGAGGACGTGCCGTGGGTGATCGCGCTTCGCAAGTCCACTCTGCGGCTTTACCCCGGACGTGACGGCGTGGGTGTCGGCCAGCGTGGCCAGTCCGAGACCTACTTCGAACTGGACCTGGATCTGCTCGCGCCCGAGCAGGCCGCGTTGCTCACCCTCATCTTCTCCGCCGAGGCGCTCGACGTTGACGGCTCCGCGCAGCAGATCCTCGACGGCTCGGGCAAGTACGCCGCCGACCTCGGCACGCGACTGCGCGACCGCGTGTACGAAGGCGTGGTGCCTCGGGTTGCGCTGGCCATCGCCGATCAGCTCCCGTCGCTCGGGCTCGCGCTCGACGCGCACGGACTTCAGACCGCGTACCACCTCACGATGCGCATCCTGTTCCGCCTGCTGTTCCAGGCATACGGGGAGGCTACCGAGCTGCTGCCCGCGGGCCGCAACGATCACTACGACGCGAACTCGCTTCAGGCGTTCATCACCCGCGAGATCGGCACCGGCCCCGACCAGTTCTCCACCGAGTCGGCAGCGATCTGGTCGGATCTCACGCAGGTGTGGGACGTCATCTTCCAGGGCAACTCCCGCTGGGAGGTGCCCGCCTACGGCGGCAGCCTGTTCGACCCAGCCACCCAAGAAGGCGCTCTGCTGTCGCGCGTCAAACTCACCGACAGCGTGATCGGCCCCGCCCTCCAGGAGCTTCTCAGCGAGGAGACCGTCGACCAGACCTGGGGGCCGGTCGATTTCCGCAGCCTCCAGGTACGTGAGTTCGGCACCATCTACGAGGGCCTGCTCGAATCCAGCCTCTCGCTCGCCGAGCAGGACCTCACCGTCGACCGGAACGGCGCATACATCCCCGCGAAGGACGACGATGAGGTCATTGCGCCAGCAGGACGCCCGTACTTCCACTCCGCCTCGGGGGAGCGCAAGGCGACTGGCTCGTACTACACGCCGAAGATCGTGGTCGACCACCTCATCGAGCGTTCGGTCGAGCCCGCGCTGAAGGCCCATCTCGACCGGGTCAAGACCCTCATGGACGAGGGCAAGGAACGCCAGGCCGCCGACGCCTTCTTCGACTTCCGCGTCGCCGACCTGGCGATGGGCTCCGCTCACTTCCTCGTCGCCGCCGTGGACAAGATCGAGCGCGGCATGCGCGACTTCCTCACCTCCAACGAAGTGCCCGGTGTCCGCGCCGAACTCGCCCGGCTCGCGGAGAAGGCACGCGAGGCGCTCGGGCAGGACACCGACGGTGCGAAGGCGATCACCGACGGCCAGCTCCTTCGCCGTCAGGTGGCCCGCCGCTGCATCTACGGCCTCGACATCAACCCGCTCGCCGTCGAGCTGTCGCAGCTTGCGCTCTGGATTCACACCTTCGTGCCCGGCCTGCCGATGTCGAGCCTCGACCACGGGCTCGTCCTCGCCAACTCCCTCACGGGCATTGGCACCATCGACGAGGCGATGAACGCGCTGAAGGCCGACGGCCTGTTCGAGCAGATCATCCGTGAACCGCTAACGGCAGCACGAGACCTCCTCATCGACTACGCGAACGCATCCGAAGCCGACAAGTCCGAAGTCGCCGCGGGTGCCGAGATGCTAGCGAAAGCGCGAGACGCCGCCGCCCCGGCCAAGGCGATCTTCGACGTGGCCGTCGCCAAGCGCCTCGGCGTGACGATTGACGAGGCGTGGGATGCCGAGCAGTTCGTCGCACTCGCAGCGATGCGTGAGGTGCGTGAGGCTGTCGATCCACTCCAGCCCGCGCACATGCCGTATCTCTTCCCCGAGGTGTTCCTTCGTGACCGGCCCGGCTTCGACGTGCTCGTGGGGAACCCGCCGTGGGACAAGGTTCGTCACGAACCACAGCAGTTCTGGGTCGTGCGTGACCCCGGCCTCAATACGCTCACCGCAGAGGCGCGGAAGGACCGAATCGAGTGGCTGAGGAAGAATCGTCCGCTCGACAGTCGCATTGAGACTGAGGCGATTGATCTGAGTGAGCGGCGGACGGCATATTTTTCTGCCGCCTACACCCTGCAAAAGTCGCAGCACTATGACTTCGCAAAACTCTTCGCGGAGCGGAACTTGGTGCTTGTGCGCGAGGGCGGAGAGGCCGGAGTCGTTCTTCCGCAAGCGCTACTGGTCCTCGGCGGCTGGGCTCCGATTCGTGAGGCTATGCTCGCGCGTCAGTTGGCCGAAGTAGCTCCGATCCGAAACACCAATGGCTGGGCATTCCCGAATGTGCACGGCCAGATGACGATTGCCTTGGTCGTACTCGGTCCTGGAAGCGGCGTTGCCGTTCGTGCTGCCGCATCGAGCGCCGAAGCGCTCTCGTCGAGAGTTCCGCCTTTGACCTTGACTGTCTCGGAGCTTTCGGATCTCTCGGAGGAACTGAACGTTCCGTGGTTCGAGCACGAAGAGGATCCGGAAGTCTTCGCGCGGTTGGCGCGATACCCACGCCTCGGCGGCGGTTTGGGGTGGATAGTCGGTCACGCGGACAGCACTCGATGGGACTTCTCATCTTCTGGCAAGCACGCCGTTCTTGCGAATCCCTCGCCCACGAGCCCGGTCGACTGGCGCGTGACAATGACTCGTCACGTCGATCGGTGGTTGATGAGTCCAACTGCGGAAGGGAAGTGGATCGGTGACGTCGCGCGTCTGGCGTCGCTCGACAACGGCGTCCGCAAAGAGGGCGACAGAGTTCTGATCGGTCGAGACCATCCGTCGCTCGTGTATCGCTTCCCGACGAACAATGACAACAGCCGCACACTCGTTGCGGCGGCCCTTCCGGCGGAGGGGTGGCTCTTTAGCAAGGGCTACGCGCACGGTGTTCGATTGAGTGAAGAGGTGGCGACTCGTGATGTGCTTGCGCTTCTTGGCTACTTGAACAGCATCCCCGCAGACTGGTGGGCGAGACGGTTCGTAGACCGCCATCTGGGAAAGCGCATCATCGAAGGTCTACCGCTACCGGCATGGGACGAAGCGGACCGTGCTCGTGTGGCGGAGCTCGTTGCCAGCATTCTCATCGCCGGTGGAGTGCACGAGATCGCGGGACCACGGCTTGTTCCGGAGTCAGCTACGCCGGGATTGCGAGCAGATGCTGAGGCGGAGATCAATGCGCTGTCGCTTGTAGGGCTGGGCTTGGGTAGCGTCGAGGCGCTAGCCGTGTTCGACGACTTTGCAGACTCTGTCGCGGCACTCCCGAACAGCACGAGGGAGGCGATCTTGCGCCAGGTTGACTTGATCGGGGTACGTCATGACTGACCAGCTCCCCGTCTTTGCGACGAACCGGATTGCGCCGCCAATGACGGTGCGCGAGGAGGTGCGTCGCCTGTTCCGGGTGAACCGGGAGGCTCTTGCGGTGCCGCCGAGCGCGGCGATCGCGACGGCCTACGTCAACCCTGCGGGCTTCTTGCTGCTCGCCGACGAGCTGGAGAAGCTGCCGCGCATCCGCATCCTGCTCGGCGCTGATCCGCTGCCTGATCCGTTGCTGCCGGTGGACGCCGACGCGACGCTCCAGAAGCGGCTTGATGCGGCGCTGACCGATCATGTGCGCTGGCTGAAGGCGGAGCGCGACGCGCTCGGCTTCGAGCTGAAGGCAACGCAGTCGGCGAAGCACCTCGTGGCGTGGCTGCGTGCGGCTGACGAACGTGGCGAGCCGGTCGTGGAGATCCGCCGCTACACGGGCGGGTTCCTGCACGGCAAAGCGTTCATCAGCCACCATCCGACGCATCCTGCCTATCTCGCGGGGTCGTCGAATCTGACCTACGCGGGGCTCACGCGCAACGCGGAGCTGAACGTGGGCGCGTCCGGTCAGCACGGGTCGACGCCTCAGGTCATCGACTGGTTCGAGGAGTGCTGGTCGGACTCCGAAGCCTTCGACCTCGCCGGGCTGTACGAGCCGCTGTGGGCCGAGCACACGCCGTGGAGCGTGTTCCTCCGCATGCTGCTCGCCCGATACGGCGAGCACCTCGATGATGAGCAGGCCGGTCCCACGAGATTCGAGCTGACCCGGTTCCAGGCCGACGGCGTGAAGCGGATGCGTCGGCTGCTGGACGAGATCGGGGGCGTGCTCGTTGCCGACGAGGTGGGGCTCGGCAAGACATTCCTCGCGCTCGAAGTGATCGCCGCGGCCACGGAGGAGCAGCGGCAGCGTGTGCTGGTCGCGGCTCCCGCCGCGCTGAAGGCATCGGTGTGGGACCCCGTGCTGGAGCGGTATGACATCTCCCGCCGAGTCTCGGTGCACTCCTACGAGGAGATCCGCAGCCGGATGGACCCCGACCACCCGGAGCACCTCGGCTTCTACGAGCGCGCCGAGGATGCGGCGCTGGTGATCGTGGACGAGGCGCACAATCTACGGAACGCGGGCGCGGCGCGTTCGGAGGCGCTGGATCGGATCATCCTCGCCGGGCGGCACCCGAAGAAGGTCGTGCTGCTGACCGCGACGCCGGTGAACAACTCGCTCATCGACCTTGAGACTCTGGTCAAGTACTTCATCCGTGACGATGCGCGCTTCGCCTCCATCGGCATCCCGTCGATCCGCAAGTACATCCGCGATGCGCAGGCGCTCGATCCCGAGGCGCTCACGCCCGCGCATCTGTTCGACCTGATGGATCAGGTTGCGGTGCGGCGCACCAGGACGTTCGTCAAGGACAACTATCGCGGCGAGACGATTGCTGGGCCTGGCGGCAAGAAGATCCCGGTCGAGTTCCCCGACGCAGACGTGCGCCGTGTCGATTATCAACTCGATGAGCCCGGCGAAGGGTTGGTGAACGCGGTCACCTACGCGCTTGATATCCCCGACGATGAAGCGCACGTCGCGTCGTTCAGCGTGCGCCGCGGCGACCCAGGGCGGCTTCTGCTCGCACGATACGTTTCCAGCCGGTATCTGAAGTCCGAGGACTTGAACAAGACCGAGGTCTCGAACATGGGGCTGCTGCGCTCCGCGCTGCTCAAGCGGCTCGAATCCTCGCCGACCGCGCTGGCCGGAACACTCGGCGTGCTCATCCAGACACACGAGGCATTCCTCTCCGCGCTCGGCAAGGGCACCGTGCTCGTCGGCGGGGCGCTGCGCGACTACGTCAACTCCGAGTCGGAAGACCTTGACGAGATCGTCGCCGGGCTCGACGAGGACGCCGAGCACCAGGCCACCCCTGCCGCGCTGTACGACGCGGAACTGCTGGCATCCGATGTCGAACGCGACCTCGTGCTGATCCGCCACCTCCAGTCGCTCGCTCAGGCGGCGGCGCACGACGGCGAGCCGAAAGTCGCGGCGCTCCTGGCCGAGCTGGAGCGGATCGCGGCCGAGGCCGAGAAGCCCGCAGTGACGAACGCCCCCAGCGGCGACCGGCGGAAGGTCATCGTCTTCTCCACCTACGCCGACACGATCCGCGACCTTCACGAGCGGCTCACCGACGCGCTTGACGCCGTGCCCGACGGCTCGCCCCTCGCGGCCTACCGCGGCCGGGTCGCGCCCGCGGTAATCGGAGAGTTCGCCTCGGGCAAGCGCGGCGGAATCGACCAGCCGACCCGCGCGAAGGCGGTCGCCAACTTCGCGCCTCGCACCGCCGGGCAGCTCCGAGACGACGGCACTCCCGTCGAGGCGGACCTCTACGACGTCCTGCTGACGACCGACGTGATCGCCGAAGGCGTGAACCTCCAGCAGGCCGCGCACATCGTCAACTATGACCTGCCGTGGAACCCGATGCGCATCGTGCAGCGCCACGGCCGCGTCGACCGCATCGGCAGCCAGCACAAGTCCATCGAACTCGACGTGTTCTTCCCCGCCGAGCACCTCGACGAGTTCCTCGGGCTGGAGCAGACCCTGATCCGCAAGCTCCGGCAGGCAGACGCCGCCATCGGCGCGGGGAAGGTGCTCCCAGGGGTTTCGCACTACCCGCCGCAGGAGCACTACGACCCCGACGCGATCGTCGGCGAGATCGAGGAACTTATCGAGCAGGGAGGCGGCTCGGCCGCGGGATCGGGGGAGGAGTACCGGCGACGGCTCGCTAACGCGCTTGACGCCGACCAGGCGCTGCGCGGACGGCTCGAAGACCTGCCCTACGGTATCGGCAGCGGATTCGTGAACCCGGCCGTCGCCGGCCGCGCCTTCGTGTTCTGCATGAAGATGGGCGACACGGGCCACATCTGGTTCCGCAACGTGAACGCCGACGACGCCTGGCAGCCCATCGCCGACGAAGACGGGCGCGTCGTGGTCGATGACACCCTGATCTCACTCGTCACCGCAGACCCCGGCAAACCCGACAGGCTCAGGTCTCTGCCCGACGAAGCGTTCCGCGCCGCATACGAGGCATGGGCTCTCGCGCAGGAGGATGCGCACGACGAGTGGATGCGCTCAACCGACCCGAACGCCCTCGCCGCCGAGATCCCGGTGTCCTTCCGCGACGCGCGAGAGGTCATCCTAAACAAGGGCGGCCACCTCGGCGCGGCGCAGCTCGAGACCATCAAGCGCCTCAACACCGTCCCGACCGCCAAGGCGCGGAAGGCGATGCGAGCCGCGCTGCGCACGCCGGGCAAGCCGGAGGCCGTCGTAGCCGCGATTGTCCAGGTGCTCGACGGGTTCGGCATCCAGCCTGCCGAGAAGGTCGAACCGCTCCCACCCATCGCCCTCGACGACGTGCGCCTCATCGCCTGGATGGCGGTCGAGGGGACGAAGGCGGAGTAGCGGTGTCATTGTTTGCGGGCGGCATCAACTGGCCGGAAGATTTGCAGCTTGTCCTCGTCGGGAAGGACGAGGGAGCCCGTAGCGGCAAGATCCGCGAGGCGAGCGGCAAGTACGTCGTGGACGTCGAGCGGGGACTGTCCTTCCAGCAGGGGTGGCGGGGGATAGACAACTCGAGAGTCGCCACGACGGTCATCGGCGGGCAACCAGCGATCATGCGCGGGTATTCGGGCGGAGCTGCGTTTCACCTTTCGGAGGTCAGGATTGGATCGGACGCTCTGACACAGGAGTATGTGGCGATCCGCGCTGAGTTCGAACTCCTGCCATCGCTGTCAACGATTCGTCATGAGGATGGGGCGGCGCGAAGTGCTAGTGCTGAGATAGTGCTGCCACCGCTTGAATCGGCGAGGACGATGGCACTCCTGCTCGACGCTAGAGGCGTTGCCGAGATCAGGTCACCCAATCCTGCACCGATGGAGGAGTATGGGTCCCATCTCGCGGCGCTACAAGACCTCATCGTGTTCGCTGCCGATCAGCCTGCGGAGCGTGTCTCCCTCACCGGGGTTCTTGCGGATGGAACCGAGGTCGCGGTTCATGGCTGGACACGGTATCCGGCGTTCGAGAGTCGGGGTCGCCAGCCCGTCGAGTACCTGCTCAGGTTCGGCGCTGCGTACTTCGCAACCGTGGTCGAGGCGTGGTGGAAGATGCGGGTGGACTTCCGCCCCGTCCCGCAGATCCTTGCGGCCGTTCGATATGAGCCGGGTTTCGTGGAGAGTGACGTGATCGCGCTCGCGGCTGCGCTGGAGCGATTCACAAAGCAGAAGTTCCCGCCGCCGATGTCTCCGCCTCGCCTTGACGCGCAGGAGTTCGCGGTGATCGAAGACACGCTTCAGGCGTTGCTTCCAACCCTGAGTGGGGCGCAGCGCGCGTTTGTCAACGGCATTCGGAACGATGCTCGTCGCACTCGGTATGAGGAGTACGTCGGCGCGCTCATCGAGTCCCTACAGCCAGAGCACCTCGCGCACACGAAGATCAACCTGGCGAACTGGACGGCGGCGCTCCATTCGGCTCGGAACGATATCGCGCACGAGGGAGCGCCTAACCCGGCCAACCCCGTCCTGTTCGTCGACGCGCAGGAGTCGCGTGCACTCCGCGATGCGACCAGGGTGATCCTGACCCTCGCGACCCTCGCTCACCTCGGCGTCCCCGATCCGGTACTGAGCCGAGCATCTGAGCGCCTGGGCGTGCGCTACGGCGTCCGTCATGTCGACTCCGCGATCTACGCGCCCTGACAGTCTCTTCGGGAGGCCGACCTGATCGTTTGCGCCCGCCTCGTCTGACCTCGGAAGCCCCTCCAGAGACCAGTACACGTCTGGCACATCGAGGCTGACCCCGCCTGACGGCGGGCTCAGTGGCTCACCTCTTTGACGAGAGAGGCGGTGCGGGGTGTCGGTTTCGATGCGGGTCATGGGTGCGGGGGACGGCTACAAGTACCTGCTCCGCACCGTGGCATCCGCCGACGGCGAGCGGGCGCTCTCGACCCCGCTGACCCGCTACTACGCAGAGCAGGGCACTCCACCCGGCTGCTGGATGGGCGGCGGCCTTGCCGCGCTCGGGAACGGCGAGATCCACGAAGGTGCGCAGGTGTCAGAGGCGCAGCTCCAGCTCCTGCTGGGTATGGGCCTTGACCCGGTGACTGGCGATCCGCTGGGGAAGGCGTACCCGGTGTTCCCGGCCGTCGAGGAACGGATCGCCACGCGGCTCTCCCGGCTCGATCCGGCGCTGGGCGCGGCGGAGCGCGCCGAGGCAGTCGCGGTGATCGAGGCCGAGGAATCGGCGCGCAGGTCGCGGCGGGCGGTGGCGGGGTTTGACTTCACGTTCTCACTGCCGAAGTCCGCGTCGGTGCTGTGGGGTCTTGCGGACGCGGCGACTCAGGCGCGGATCGCAGGGGCGCACCATGCGGCCGTTGCAGAGGTCGTTGCGTTCATGGAGCGGGAGGTTGCGGCGACGCGCTCGGGCGCAACCTCCCGCGACGGCGCGGTTGCGCAAGTCGAGGTGACCGGGCTCATCGCCACGGCGTTCGATCATTTCGATTCGCGGGCGGGTGATCCGCAGTTGCACACGCATGTGGTGGTGAGCAACAAGGTGCGCACCGTGTTCGACGGCAAGTGGCGGTCGCTGGACAGCCGGCCGCTGCACGCGGCGACCGTGGCGCTGAGCGAGCTGCACAACGCGGTCTTCGCCGACCACCTCAGCCGCGCGCTCGGCGTGGGTTGGGAGCGGCGCGGGCGGGGAGCCGACCGCAACCCGGTGTGGGCGGTCGCCACGGTGCCGGAGGAACTGGTCGCGGAGTTCTCGTCCCGGTCGCGGCACATCGACATCGAGAAGGATCGCTTGATCGCCGAGTACGAGATAGCGCGCGGGCACGCGCCGTCGCGGGAGACGATCATCCGGCTGCGGCAGCAGGCGACGCTGGCGACTCGGCCCGACAAGGAAGTCCGCCCGCTCGCCGACCTCGCCCAGGAGTGGCGCATCCGCGCGAGCCGACTGCTGGGCCGGGACGCAACCGAATGGGCGCGAGAAGCCGTCGCGGTCGAGCCCGCGAAGCTCCTGCGCGCGGAGGATGTGCCGCTGGAGCGGATCGCCAGGCTCGGCGTGTCGGTGGTCGCCGCGGTTGCCGAGAAGCGCACGACGTGGAGCCTCTGGAACCTGTACGCCGAGGCCGCACGGCAGACGATGGGCTGGCGCTTCACCGGCACGGAGGACCGCGAGGCGATCACTGGCATGATCGTCGATGCCGCAGAGCAGGCGTCCATCCGGCTCACCCCGCCCGAGCTTGCCTCCAGTCCCGCTGCGTTCCAGCGCGCGGACGGGACGAGCGTGTTCCGGCCTCGCAACGCCGCCCGCTATAGCGGGGCCGCGGTGCTCGCTGCTGAGGATCGGCTGCTTGCACGCTCCCGCGAGCAGGTTGCACCGCGCCTGGCCGATGCAACCATTGCGCATGCGCTGCAACCCCGCCGTGGGCGCGCGCTCGGCGACGACCAGCGCGCCGCACTCGCAGCGATTGCGTCGTCGTGCCGGATGCTCGACCTGCTCGTCGGCCCCGCGGGGGCGGGCAAGACCACCGCTCTGCGCGCGTTGCGGCGTGCGTGGGAAGCCGAGCACGGGCACGGCTCGGTGGTCGGGCTCGCCCCGTCTGCCGTGGCCGCCGAGGTGCTGGCCGGGGATCTCGGCATCCCGACGGAGAACACCGCGAAGTGGTGGCAGACTTACCGCGACCACGGCATCGGCTTCACCGCCGGGCAGCTCGTCATCGTTGACGAAGCATCCCTCGCTGGAACGCTCGCGCTCGACCGCCTCGTTCGGGTCGCCGCCGACGCCGGGGCGAAGGTGATACTCGTGGGCGACCCCGCTCAGCTCCAATCCGTCGACGCCGGGGGAGCGTTCGGAATGCTCGTCGCCGACCGTGCCGACGTGCCCGAGCTGACCGATGTGCGTCGCATCGCCGCAGCCTGGGAGAAGGACGCCACACTCGACCTGCGCCACGGGCGCATCGAAGCCATCGACACTTACCAGGCCCACGGACGCATCCATGCAGGGGAGGCCGAGCGCATGGCTGACGCCGCCTACGCTTCGTGGCAGCGGGACCGCGCCGCAGGACTGGCGAGCATCCTCATCGCCGAGTCGAGCGCGATGGTCACTACCCTGAACCAGCGCGCCCGCGCCGACCTCATCCTCGCCGGGCAGGTCGACGCGCGCGCCGAGGTGCGGCTGCATGACGATACCGATGCGTCCGTCGGGGACGCGATCATCACCCGCCGCAACGACCGCGAGCTGCGCATCGGCCGCGGCTGGGTACGTAACGGCAGTCGATGCACGATCACCGCCATCGGCGCCGACGGATCGCTGCGGGTGCGTCGCGCCGGACGGCACTGGGGCGCGACCGTGCGGCTTCCCGCCGAGTACGTCGCCGAGCACGTCGAACTCGGCTACGCCGTCACCGCGTACCGGGCGCAAGGCGTCACGGTCGATACCGGACACACGCTCATCGAGCCCGGCGCGACGCGCGAGAACTTCTACGTCGCCATGACCCGCGGAAGGCTCGTGAACACCGCCTACGTCTCGATCAACCGTCCCGACGAAGACCACATCCATCCGCCTACCCAGGACACCAAGGCAGTCGCGGCCCGCAAGGTGCTCGCCGGGGTGCTCCAGCACGTCGGAGCGGAACTCTCCGCCCGCCAGATGATCGCCGCCGAGCAGGACGCCTGGGGCTCGGTCGGCCATCTCGCCGCCGAGTACGAGACCATCGCCGCCGCTGCACAGCAACCACGTTGGGAAGCCCTCGTGCGCGCGACCCGACTCACCGAGGCCGAAGCAGACGCCGCCATTGGATCGACCGCATTCGGTGTGCTCGGTGCCGAGCTGCGCCGCGCCGAGGCGGACGGGTACGACACGGAGCGCCTGCTTCGCGCGCTCGTCGCTTCGCGCCCGCTCGACGACGCCGACGACGTGGCCGCGGTGCTCCACGAACGGGTGATCCGAGCCCTGGCGCGCGCGAACGGTGCGGGGCACGTGCGCCAGCCCGCCGCGCCCATCGCTGGACTCATCACCCCGGCGCTCGGCACGATGAACGACGACATGCGCGCCGCGCTCCGGGAACGCGCCGTACTCATCGAGCAGCGGGCCGACGCACTCGTCGCCGAAGCGGTCGAGGCGTCCGAGGCATGGGCCGCGGAACTCGGCCCGGAGCCCGCCGATCCGCAGCTTGCCGCGATTTGGCGACGCGAGGCGCGCACCGTCGCGGCCTACCGTGACACCTACGGCATCACGGAGACCAGCGCGCTCGGACTCGTCTGCGTCGACGCGCGGCAGCGCGCGGATGCCGCGCGAGCACGCGCCGCGATCCACCGCGCACGACTGCTCGCGGCACGCGCAGCAGAACCGGAGTCCACGGTCACCGCGGTCGGGGTATCCGCGCCACGTCTGTAGTTGCCCTTCCGTGGGTCCGAGGTCGGGCGTACCCTGGATGTCGAGGTAGTAGCCACGATTTCTAGGTCGCTTGCGACGGTCCTCTCGGGACGCTCACCACATGATCTGCCTCCTCGGCGGAGCTACGCACCCTCTCAGGAGGCGGACATCATGCTCCGACTGCTCTGGAATCTCAGCATCCGAGTTCGGCTGTTCCTGCGGACGTACATGCCGACGAACATCCTGCTCAACGCGCTACGGACGCGACGCGGACTGAAGTGGGGCGTGCCCGCCATGCTGATCGCTGTGCCGTATCTGCTCGGCGCGTGGCTCTTGACCGTCTGGATTGCCGACGGCGGGCCGGGCTGGCTGAACCTGCTCGTGCTGCTCCTCATCTGGAACGCGCTGAAGTTCCTCGTCAACGGGCCGATCACGCTCGTCGTCCTGATCCGGGCTCGCGTTGCCGAGCGGCGTGACCGCCTACGCGCCGAGCGTCAATCAGCGGGATACACGACCCGCAGCGAAATCTCCGTGCTGACCGCGTCGCTCCACTGATCTGGTAACAGCTACTGAACCTCGCGGCTCGTTCGGTCAGAGACCGGCCGCTACGAGCGCCGTCAGGAGAGCAGACCCCATGGCGACTCGGTCCTCGGTGTCGACGAGTTCGCCGTCAAGGTCGATCTGCGGGACGGGGAGGTGCGTGTCCGATGTTGCACCATGCTGGGTGCAGATGTCTCGGAACCGTCGCGACAGCGCGGCATCGGCGGGCGGAGCCAGCTCGAATCCATCGGGAACGAGGCGAATACCAGCGCCGCTGGCCGAGAGAACGAGCCACCGGGGCTGGAACTCGTACCCCGAGAACCACAGAGTTTCGACACCGGACGCGAGCCCGCTGACTCGACACATCGCCCAGAGATAGGGGTCTCGGTATCGTCCGCTCCCGCTGAGGTCAGGGGTGCGCAGCATGCACATGGAGTGTCTCCACTGCCCGGTTTGCTGCAGGTACTCGCCGTAGTAGACGCCCGTCTCGCCCTCGCGCATCTCTGGGTAGGTGGCGAGATACGCGCGCCAGGTGAAGCGTCGCGTTGATCGAGCCTGCTCGACGAACTCATCGGTGACTCGCTGCAACGAATGACCGACACTGCCACCGCCGTTCGCCTCAACGTCGTCGAGCAGGGAGGCGAGTGCGGCTCGGAGTGCCTGGTTCCGACCGCGTCCTCGATTGGAGAAGACGCCGCGCCATCGCGCGCTCTGCTTCGGGTCTCCGGTTCCCAGCTGAACGGCTCTGCCCGCCGTGCGGGGATATCCGTAGTCGCCCTTCGCCAAGAGCGCGCCAGTCAAGATCGGCCAGTGCTCGGGCGAGACGACATCGGGAAACGCAGTCGCGTGGCGCTGGAGCGACTCCGGGTCGAGGTCGAACGCGAAGATCCTGCCGCGAAGGAGTGGATGGTCTTCGAGGGAATGCACTGCGTGTTCGACCTCTGGGAAGGCTTCGATCAGCGCGATCTTGTCGAGTTCGTCTTGCACGCGGTCGGGGTTGAAGCCGCGGGTCCTGGTGAGGTCGCCGTCGCGAATGAGTTGCTCGACGCTCGGGATAAGGTCACCCATCCGTTCGAGGCGCACTTCGTCGTCGGCGCCATCGACGAGATTGCGAAGGATTCGGAGTCGAGCCGCGATCTCGCGGGTCGCATACTGCCGATGCATGAGCACGGCGAAGAGCATGAGCGTCTCCGCCAGGGAGAAGAGCCGCCGGTTTCCAGTTCGCTTTCCATACAGCTCGAGACAGCCTTCGAAGAGGTTGAGATTCGTGGTGTCGATCGGCACCCGTCCGGTCTGCGACGCGGTGCTGCTGCGCGAGAGGTCGACGAAGTGCTCCTCAAATGTTGCGCGCACGTCATCGACACCTACCCAGGTGTCGAAGGCATGAGTCAAGAAGGCAATGTGACTCGCTGCGTTCGGGTTGCCGACGTCGAAGGCGCTTTCCGCCCGCTCCAGCAGGGTGCCCTCAGGGACCACGTTGTCGCGCCACTCGCTGATCTCGATGATGAACTCGAGGTACCGGAGGAACTCGTCGTCGATGAGGTGGTCTCCGCCGTGGAAGCTCCAGAGCACGTCGCTCCACACACCGTCGAGTTTGTGGATGATCGCGTCGAAGTCGTTCTTGGGCAGAGTCTCGTGAAAGAGCTTCTCCAGTCGCGCCTTGAAGTTCTCGAAGTCCGTGAGCGGCTTTCCCCGCGAGTTCATCTTGATGTACAGCTCTTCGCCGGAAGGCATGTCGTCGATGGGAAGAAGGTAGAAGGACACCGCTGGTGTCGACTCGTCCATGAGTCGCTCCCATGCGGAATCGAGATCGATGTTCTCCGCGGTGATTCGCTCGTGGACCGCGTCGAGCATGTTCAACATCGATCGGATTGTCGGGTCGTGCCGCCAGGCATGGAGATACCACGCTTGATCCGTGATCCACGTCTTTGGCGTGGAGAAGTCATCGCCGGGGGAGTGCTCGGGCTTGACGAGCTCGCGGCAGAAGAGTTCGGCGCTTGCACGAGTCGCGTACTCGAACCGGAGGACCGCCGCGGCCTCGTGGAGTCGATCAGTTCGCGCGGCGATGTACCAGTGAATGAGGAACAGGGTTGTGAGGCGTTGCTGTCCGTCGAGGGGTCGCAGAGTTCCGTCGCCAATCTCCCCGTACACGAAGTCGAGATCGACAGTCTCGTCGCCTACGAGCGCTTCAATGAGGACGCCGAGGAAGTCTGCGCGGATGCTGTTGACACCGCGTTCGTCTCGGCCCTGCGCGTAGTCGCGCTGGATGAGCGGGATCTCGACACGCTTGATGGTGTCCGCGCCGGTCTCACCGGGCTGGAACATGCGGGCGAATGAGGTCTTGGTGCCGCGCATCTCGGTCACGCTGCGACCTCCGACGTCTGCAGGTACGGGGCGACGGCTTCGAGGATCGCCTTCAGATAGCTCTCTCGGTCGGCGGCTCCCCAGAAGTGAATCTGCTGGTCGTCGGCATCGGTGTAGTACTTGAGGAACACGTTTCGGGTGCACGGCGGAATGTATGAGCCGGCTTTGTCCCGGGCGAGAATCTCCCGACGCTTGACCTCGAACGTCGAGTTGCTGAGGGCGCTGTTGTCGCCACTTGCCAGCAAGGCCAGGTTCGCCAGCGAGTGCACGTTTTCTCCCCGGCGAGTCGATTCGTCCGTGAGGGCATCCTCGACGGCGGCCTTCACCGCGTCGAAGCGGACGCCGACTCCATGAACCTGCTGCTCCGCGATCATCCCGAGCACGTCGTCGATCTCGGAGAGGAGTTCGGCGCGGACCGCGCTCTCGAGCGTCGGCAGGTCCTCCACGACATCGCGCTGTAGCAGGAGCCACTCGCGCCAGATCTTCTCGTCGCGCCGGAGTTCCTTGGCGTTCTGCGCGTGGATGTGCTCCAGCGACCAGGAGCCGCGTGAGTGGGCGTTGAACGAATACCGGGCAGTGTCGTCCTTGCGGGCGCGAACTGTCTCCACGTTCATCAGCAGCAAGACCTCGTTACATTTCGCGCTCCTCGTGTCGTAATCCAGCGCGCCGAGGTCCTCCTCCGTCAGGTCGAGCACATCACGGATTCGGCCGTCGAGGGCCTCATGCAACTGCGGTTTGGTGAGGCCGTCGGCCATATTCACGAGCTGGCCGAAGGTGTCGCTTCCGACCTGGATCAGGAATCCGACCTTGTGGAAGACTTGGCGGTCGTCGTGCCAGCCGAGGATCAGTGAATGGAGCCTGACGACTCGGTCCCAGAATGCCTGCGCATCTGCGGTGATTTCGTTCCTCAGCGTTTCGAACGTGTAGTAGCGAGGGCGGTGCCGACCGGAAGACCGCCCGCCGTTCCGATCGGCGAGAGTGTCGAGGACGAGCCCGATGTGGGTTGCCTCGTGCTCGTGTCGGCCTGTGATGAACGACCACACCTCCGGCGAGCGAAGTTCCCGCTCGAACTGGTCCCACTGCGCGGCGATCTGCTCGCTCTTGTCTGAGTATCCAGGACGCGCACGGCTGTTTGCCAACACGAGCGCCTTGACGAGTTCGGCGTCAGTCAACGGGATCCGCCCGACGTTCAGTCGGGTGAACAGGGTGATGGAATCGAGATCTTGCGATGCCTCATACCAGATCACTTTGACCGAGTCGAAGAGGTAGCCGTAGAACTTGTTGGCGACGTGCTGAGTGCGATGCTCCCACGCCTCGAACCATGTGCGGATTCGTTCGTACGCTCCGAAGATGTGGTGGAAGTCGATGTTCTCGTCCTTGTGGTCGGCCATCGGCGACCGTAGGAACTCTTGGCTGCCGGGTCGGGTCTCGTACTCGATCGAGTAGCCAGCGCCGGCGCTCTGCAGCCCCTGATCCCGCATGTACTGGAAGATCAGGTACAGAGTGGTGAACCGCTGCTGGCCGTCGATGAGTTCCCACCGACCGTCGGCCATCTGTTTTACGACCACGGGCTGGAGGTAGTACGGCTCGCCGTTGCTCTCCCAGATGTCTGCGAGGAGACGGTCGACCTCGTCAGGACCCCAGCGGTAACCCCGCTGATAACCGGGAACGAAGAAGGCTCCGGTGACGTCACCGACTGCTCGCGGTTCAAGAATCGCATCCACTTGTCCACGCTAGTGGAGCCCCCCGACACTCCGTCGCCCAGCTCGCCGACGAGAGGGGAGGCACTTGTGCGCGCCACCCGACCTTTGACCACCTGGGTCTTCGAAGGGTTGAAGGGTCTGGCTGAAGTAGCTCGTGCGCCGCTGTCCGAGATCCTGTCCGTTTACTCCCCGTAGCCGTCCGTAAACGTCCAGAGATAGACTGAGCCCCAGACGGCAGATGGCCGCCTGGGGCTCAGTAAATTGCTGGGCTCAGAGACCGGAAGTGTGGCTCTGAGGGCCTCCCGGAATCAGACCCCGAAGTACAGCTCGTACTCGAACGGGTGCGGCCGCTGAGCGATCGGCTGGATCTCGTTCTCGATCTTGTACTCGATCCAGGTGTCGATGAGTTCCTGGGTGAACACGCCACCGGCGAGCAGGAACTCGTGGTCGGCGCGCAGAGCCTCGAGCGAGTCGAGCAGCGAGTTCGGAACCTGCGGGATGTTCTTCGCCTCTTCGGCCGGGAGCTCGTAGAGGTCCTTGTCGACGGGCTCGTGGGGCTCGATGCGGTTCTTGATGCCGTCGATACCGGCCATCAGCTGCGCCGCGAACGCCAGGTAGGGGTTGCCCGAAGCGTCCGGCGCGCGGAACTCGATGCGCTTGGCCTTCGGGTTCGTGCCCGTGATCGGGATGCGGATGGCCGCGGAGCGGTTGCCGGCCGAGTACACCAGGTTGACCGGAGCCTCGAAGCCCTTCACCAGACGGTGGTAGCTGTTGAGGGTCGGGTTGGTGAAGGCGAGCACGGCGGGAGCGTGAGCCAGGATGCCACCGATGTACCAGCGGGCGATGTCGGAGAGGCCGCCGTAGCCGGTCTCGTCGTAGAACAGCGGCTTGCCGTCGTTCCACAGCGACTGGTGCGTGTGCATGCCCGAGCCGTTGTCGCCGAAGAGCGGCTTCGGCATGAACGTCGCGACCTTGCCCCACTCGAGAGCGGTGTTCTTGACGATGTACTTGAACTTCAGGATGTCGTCGGCCGCGTGCACCATCGTGTCGAAGCGGTAGTTGATCTCGGCCTGACCGCCGGTGCCCACCTCGTGGTGAGCGCGCTCGAGGATGAGACCGGCGTCGATCAGCTTGAGGCTGATGTCGTCGCGGAGATCCGCCTGCTTGTCGACGGGGGAGACGGGGAAGTAGCCGCCCTTGTAGGGGGTCTTGTTGGCGAGGTTTCCGCCCTCTTCCACGCGACCGGTGTTCCAGGCGCCCTCTTCGGAGTCCACCGAGTAGAAGCTGGAGTTCTGCTTCACTTCGTAACGGACGTCGTCGAAGATGTAGAACTCGGCCTCGGGCGCGAAGAACGCGGTGTCGGCGATGCCGGTCGAGGCGAGGTACTTCTCGGCCTTCTTGGCGACCTGACGCGGGTCCTTCGAGTAGATCTCGCCGTTGCGCGGGTTGTAGATGTCGAAGACCATGATGAGCGTCTTCGCCTCGCGGAACGGGTCGAGGTACGCGGTCGTCACATCGGGGATGAGCTGCATGTCGGACTCGTGGATGTTCGCGAACCCACGGATCGACGAGCCATCGAAGAGCTGGCCGACGGTGAAGAACTCCTCGTCGACGGTCGATGCGGGGATGTTGAAGTGCTGCTGCACGCCAGGAAGATCCGTGAAACGGATGTCGAGGAACTTGACGTCCTCGTCCTGGATGAACTTCAGCACCTCGGACGAATCTTTGAACATGAAGACTCCAGAGGTAGAACATTCGGGATTGGCGGGCCTCGGCCAGCCTCCTCGACCCTACCCAGAGCCGGTGTCCCTGCGATAACTCCCATGTTTCGGGCGTGTTACGCGGGTCCGATTACGCTGGGGGAGTGACCGCCGCCGCAGACAACGCGTATCCCGGGCAGCGACTGGGCCTTCCCCGGGAAGGAAGCGGGTCCATCGCCCGTCCCGGTCGGCGCATCGCCGCACTGCTCCTCGATGTCGCCTTCGCCGGTCTCATCGGGTACGCGTTCTTCTCGTCGCCGGACCCCGTCACGGGCGTGCCGTTCGCGAATCCGCTCGCGACGAACCTCATCTTCTTCCTCATGCAAATCGTGTTCATCCCGCTCATCGGGGGAAGCCCCGGGCACAGGCTGCTGGGAATGCGTCTGGAACTGGCATCCGGGGGATGGGTCGGGGTGTGGCGCCCGATCGTGCGCACCCTCCTGCTCGGGCTGATCATCCCCGCTGTCGTGTGGGATGCCGATCAGCGCGGCCTGCACGACAAAGCCGTCGCCACGGTGCTCGTCCGCCGCTGAGACGAACGACAACGGCCCCGCCGAAGCGGGGCCGTTCTTCGAGGATCACCGAGGACGCGGAGCGCGCATCTTCGTCGGGTCGACGCCCTTCGGGATCGGCAAGGACGACAGACCCTGCGACACCGACGACACGCGCTTGATGACGGCGGCCTGTGTCGTGCGGTCGACCTTCTTGGGCAGAGCTTTGATGGCGGATGCCAGATTCTTGATCTCGACCTCGTCGTCGCCGTGTCCGACGTAGAACACCGTGACCGGCACGCCCGCGGCAACACGCTGCACACGAGCGCGCTCCTCGTTGATGAGTCGGGAGAGTCGCGTGGGCGAGCCCTCGCCGATCAACACCACGCCGCCGCGACCGATGGCGCGGTATACGGCTTCCTGCGTGCGCGGGTTGACGCCGATCGGCGTCTCGGACGCCTGCCAGTTGCGACCGAGCGACGACGACAGCACGTGACCGGTGGCCCCGGGCATGCCGTCGATCCTGCGGTACATCGCCCGCGTCGAGAGACGCGTCATGGTGATCATCCCGACCAGGATGCCGGCGAGCAGGCCCGTGACACCCCAGAGGATGACGCTCCAGACGGCGACCGGCGGGATGAGGAAGCCGACGAGCACACCCAGGCCGATGCCCGCGAGAACGATGCCGGCCAGCACGAAGGGCAGCCACCGGTACTCCTTCTGCGTGAAGGTGTACAGGGTGCGAAGCTGCGAGAAGAATCCCGGGCGCTTTTCGGGGGTGGAGGTGCGAGCGGCCATGGGGTCGATTCTATCTTCGCGCCCGGCACCGTTCCTCCCCACCCACCGGGATCTCGGATTCCTCCCCGGAACCGACCCTCGCACCCCCGGCTGACGGCGGCGACGCGAGAGCATCGGGGCCATGCATCCCACCCCTCCTGTCACGACGATCGACACCCTCGCGGGCTACCTCCACCGTCGCAGCCGGAGCGCCATCACACTGACCGCCGGCGAAGCGGCGACCCTCGCGATTGCGGTCGTCCGGGGGTGCGCGTCAGCATCGTCGCGCGCTGCTCCGGGACAATGGCGTCTCACACCCGAAGGTCGCCCCGTCCTGCTCCACGGTGCCGGCGACGACGACGTTCTCGCGGCCACGATCGCCGTGCTCGATGAACTCGTCGCGCTCGTGAGCGCCGACGTTCGGCCGGGATTCGCGCGTGTGCGCGATGGCGTGCTCACCGAGCCGCCTCCGGCGTGGGCGGCCCTGGAGACTCGGCTGCTCGCCGTGGTCGCGCCGCAGCCTCTGGTGCTCGGCCCGCTGACTCCCGTCGAGTCGAGCGTGGCACCGACCGGGGCTCCGGCGCGTCCGGATGCCGCAGCCACGACGTTGCTCGACCGTGCGCGGGCCCTGGCGCGCCGGGTGCGGCCCCCGGTCCTGCTCGCGGGCGTGGGCATCGCCGCGGTGATCACGGTGGGAGCGATGTCGCTGGCGCCGTCGACGAACGCGGCCGACACGGGCGCAGATGCACCGGGGCCCCCTTCGGCGCCCGGCACGGCACCGCATCCGGCCTCGGCCTCGCCGGATTCTACCGACCACGTCCCGTCGACCGACGCGGAGGACAGCAGCGCAACCGCCGACGCTGGAACGTCGCCTCCCGCGACGACCCCCGGCGTGTCCGCGGCACCCGTCGCGTCACCCCTCCCCGACTCTCCCGTGACGGAGACGTCCGACGACCTGCCGAGGGCGGTGAACGAGGTCCTGGCCTCGCTCGCGGCCTGCACGGACCAGGCGTGCACGTCTCGCCACCGAGAAGCCCCTTCGGGAGCTGCCGAGCCCGCGCCCCTCGACCCTGCCGTGGCCCGGCTGGACGTCATCGACGACTTCGGCGGCCTCGCCGTGGTGCGGCTCTCCGGCGACGACCGCACACAGTACGTGACGCTGGTCCGCTCCAACGACCGATGGCTGGTCCGCTCCGTCAGAGACGTCACGGACCAGCCATCGTGAGCCGGTGGGGCGGGGACTCAGATCCCGAGGTCGCCCTCGAACTGCGCCGCCTCGAGTCGGGCCTTGACCGCACCGAGGAAGCGAGCAGCATCCGCTCCGTCGATGATGCGGTGGTCGTACGACAGGGCCAGGTAGACGTAGGAACGAACCGAGATCGCGTCCTTGCCGTCGACCGACACCACGCCGGGCTTCTTCACGACCGCGCCCAGGCCGAGGATGGCCGACTGCGGAAGGAAGACGATGGGGGTGTCGAACAGCGCGCCACGCGAACCCGTGTTGGTCAACGTGAACGTTCCGCCCGCGAGCTCGTCGGGCTTCAGCTTGTTGTCGCGCGTGCGGGCGGCCAGGTCGGCGATCTCCCGTGCGAGCTGAGCGATGTTCTTCTCACCGGCGTCCTTGACGACGGGGGTGAGGAGGCCGCGCTCGGTGTCGACGGCGATCGACACGTTCTCGTGGGCGGGGTAGATGATCTCGTCGCCCTCGACCGTCGAGTTGATGATCGGGTACGTCTTGAGCGCCTCGACAGCCGCGAGGGCGAAGAACGGAAGGAACGACAGCTTGTCGCCCGTCTTCTGCTGGAACTCGCCCTTCATGCGGTCGCGCAGCGCGGCGACCTTCGTGACGTCCACCTCGACGACGGTCGTCAGCTGGGCCGTGGCCTGCATCGACGCGACCGCGCGCTCGGCGATGACCTTGCGCAGACGCGACATCTTCTGCGTGGTGCCTCGCAACGGCGAGACCTCGACCGCGGCGGCGGGAGCGGCGGGGGCCGGCGCTGCCTCTGCCGCGGGAGCGGACTTCGCAGCCTCGGCAGCCTTGAGAACGTCTTCCTTGCGGATTCGTCCTCCCACTCCGCTGCCCTCGACCGTCGCCAGGTCGACACCCTGCTGCTGCGCGAGACGACGCACCAGCGGCGTGACGTACGTGACCTCGCCGCCGGTAGCAGCGGGAGCCGAGGCCGGCGCGGCGGGCTTCTCCTCCGCGGCGGGCGCGGAAGCGGCGGGCTTCTCCTCCCCGGCGGGCTTCTCCTCCGCGGCGGGCGCAGAAACGGCGGGCTTCTCCTCGGCGGAAGAAGCTGCGGGCTCTTGCGGAACCTCGTTGGGCTGCGGCTGCTGAAGCGGCTCCTCCTCGATCGCGGGGGCGGGCTGCGCCTGCGCTGGCGCTGCAGCGCCGCTGCCGATACGCGCGAGGGCGGAGCCGACGGCGACCGTCTCGTCCTCCTGGACGAGGATCTCCTGCAGAGTTCCCGCGACGGGAGAGGGGATCTCGGTGTCGACCTTGTCGGTGGAGATCTCGAGAAGCGGCTCGTCGACCGCCACGTCGTCGCCGACGGCCTTCAGCCAGCGGGTGATGGTGCCCTCGGTGACGCTCTCGCCGAGCTCGGGAAGGGTGACCTCGGTCGCGTCGCTCGAAGCGGCGGGCTGATCGGCCGGCGCGGATTCGGCGGGAGCGGACTCAGCCGGCGCGGACTCAGCGGGAGCGGACTCGGCCGGAGCCTCCTCGGCGGGGGCCGGGGTCTCCTCGGCCGGGGCGGCCTCGGGAGCGTCGTCCGACGACGACGAGCCGGAGCCGTCTCCGATCTTCGCCAGGATGGCGCCGACCTCGACGGTCTCGTCCTCCTGGACGAGGATCTCCTCGATCACGCCCGAGACGGGCGAGGGGATCTCGGTGTCGACCTTGTCGGTCGAGATCTCCAGCAGACCTTCGTCCTCCTGGACGGTGTCACCGACCTGCTTGAGCCAGCGGGTGACCGTTCCCTCGGTCACGCTCTCGCCGAGAGCGGGGAGGACGACGGAAGTGCTCATGGATATGTCTCCTTCGTACCGGATGCGGTGTCTAGCTTAGTGACGACTGGGGGATCAGAGTGCGTGCAGCGGCTTGCCCGCGAGAGCGAGGAACGCCTCGCCCAGTGCTTCGCTCTGGGTGGGATGCGCGTGGACGAAGGGCGCGATGTCTTCCGGGTGCGCCTCCCAGCCGACCGCGAGTTGCGCTTCGCTGATGAGTTCGCCGACGCGATCACCGACGAGATGGGCCCCGACGACCGGACCGTCCACCCGACGCACGATCTTGACGATCCCGGACGTTCCGATGATCTCGCTGCGTCCGTTGCCGGCGAGGTTGTACTCGTACGCGCGCACCGCATCCACGCCGAAACGCTCGGTGGCCTGCGCCTCGGTCAGCCCGACGGACGCGACCTCGGGATGCGAATAAGCGACACGCGGCACGTCGACGTCGGGCACGAGGACCGGGGCGAGGCCGGCGATCTCCTCCGCCACGAAGATCCCCTGCTGGAACCCTCGGTGGGCGAGCTGAAGTCCGGGAACGATGTCTCCGACGGCCCAGACGTGGGGAGCGGTCGTGCGCAGCCGCTCGTCGGCCACGACGAACCCGCGCTCGAGGCGCACGCCGGCTTCTTCGAAGCCCATGTCGGCGGTGGCTGGCCCCCGGCCCACCGCGACGAGCACGTAATCGGCGTCCAGGGTCGATCCATCGTCGAGGGTCACCGTCACGTCGGTCTCGGTCTGCGCGACGGACGAGAACCGGCGGCCGAGCTGGAACGAGATGCCGCGCTTGCGGAAGGCGCGCTCGAGCGCCTTGCTGGAGGCGATGTCCTCGGCGGGGAGCAGGTGCGGAAGTGCCTCGACGATCGTGACGTCGACACCGAACGACCGCCACACGCTGGCGAACTCGACGCCGATGACGCCGCCGCCGAGCACGACGACACGCTCGGGCACGACGTCGAGATCGAGGGCGCCCTCGCTGGTGAGGACGCGTCCACCGATGTCGAGCCCGGGAAGCGTGCGGCCGTACGAGCCGGTCGCGAGAATCACGTCCGTCGCTCGATACAGGTCGTCGCCCACGCGCACCGCCGGGCCGGCCTCGAGCGTTCCCTCACCCCGGACCACGCGGATGCCACGGGCCGAGATCAGCCCCTCGAGGCCCTTGAACTTCTTCGCGACGATGCCCTCGCGGTAGCTGCGCACGCGAGCGGGATCAACGCCCTCGAAGGATGCGCGAACACCGATGTCGGCCGCGTCGCGCGCGGCGTCGGCGACCTCGGCCGCATGCAGGAGCGCCTTGGTCGGGATGCACCCCCGGTGAAGGCACGTTCCGCCGAGCTTGTCCTTCTCGACCAGCACGACATCCTTGCCCAGCTCGGCGAGGCGCAGCGCCGCGGCGTACCCTCCGCTGCCGCCACCCAGGACGACGACGTCGGCGCGCGACTCGGTCACCGCGCGCTCCCCGACGAGAGCAACTCGACGAGCGAGCGCACCGTTGCGCCCGTCACACCCTTGTCGGTGAAGCCGTGCGGTGCGCCCTTGTTCATGCCGACCCCGGCGATGTCCAGGTGGACCCAGGGGATCCGCGGCGCGTCGGCCTCTTCCGAGACACGGCCCACGAAGTGCCGGAGGAAGAGCCCGGCGAAGAGCGACCCGCCCGCGGGATCGCCGATCTTGGCGTTCTGCAGGTCGGCGATCGGGGAGTCGAGCTCATCGACCATGTGGGCCGGCAGCGGCAGCTGCCAGGCGAGCTCGGCCGCACGCTCGGCCGCGGCGAGGTACTCCGCCACCGCGTCGTCCTCGCCCATCACGCCGGTGTGGCGGTTGCCGAGCGCGACGGTGATCGCGCCCGTGAGGGTGGCGACGTCGACGATCAGGTCGGGGTGCTCGCGGCTCGCGGCGACGAGACCGTCCGCGAGCACGAGGCGACCTTCGGCGTCGGTGTTGAGCACTTCGACAGTGGTTCCGTCGAGCATGCGCAGCACGTCGCCCGGGCGCGTCGCGCGACCTGAGGGCATGTTGTCGGCGATGCACATCCAGGCGCTCACGCGGACCGGCAGTGCCATCTCCGCCGCGGCCCGCAGGACGGCCAGCACCGTCGCGGCCCCGCACATGTCGTACTTCATGCCGACCATGGATGCCGCAGGCTTCAGCGACAGCCCGCCGGTGTCGAACGTGATGCCCTTGCCCACGAGAGCCACGTGGCGCTCGGCGTCGGCGGGGGAGTACTCGAGGTGCACGAGGCGCGGCGGACGATCCGATCCCTGGCCCACGCCGAGGATCCCGCCGTAGCCGCCCTCGGTGAGCGCGTCCTCGTCGAGCACCGTCACCTTCACGGGCAGACTCTTCACAGCCGCGACCGCGGCGTCGGCGAAGTCGGCGGGCCCGAGCCACTCGGCGGGGGTCGTGACCAGGTCCTTCACCAGCGCGACGGCCCCCGCGACAGCGGTGACGGCCGCCTGCTCCGCGTCGGTGGGCGCGTCGGGGGTGTGGACGCTCACTCGTGCCGCCCGCGCCTTCGGTGCTTCGGACTTGTATCCGGCGAACCGGTAGCCCCCGAGGGCTGCGCCCTCGGCCAGCGGCGCCCACGCCGCGTCGACGAACGACAGCACCGCAACGTGCTCGAATCCGGTGAACTGGCGGATGCCCGTCCCGACGGCATCGCGGAGCGCGGTGGCATCCGGGGCGGCACCCGCGCCCACGACGGCCACGGGAAGAGCCACGCCGGGCACGTGCACACGCTGGAACGCACCGGCGGCGCCGGTGAAACCGACGGCCGTCAGCGACGCGTACAGCCCGTCCCACCCCTGCGGGTCGGGTTCAGCTCCGTCGGACTTCGCGACTACGAGGAGGATCGCATCGGCACCGGAGTCGAGAACGGAGACATCGGAATGCGTCACGGAGGGGAAAGGCATGGCTCCCATCCTAGGTTCGCGGGTGTTCGCTAGAAGCGGGACGCACCGCCACCGCCGTGTCCGAAGCGGCTCGTAGAGTGGACTCATGCCGTATCCCGCACCGCTGTACGACCGCGCCCCCGCCGCGCCGCCGGTGCCCTCCGGGTTGCCGCTGGTCATCGCGCTCACCGGGTTCACCGACGCGGGGGGAGCCGTGACCCGCCTCGTCGAGTACTTCCGCGACGACCTCGAACCGCACCCCGTCGTGACCTTCGACAACGACACGCTTTTGGACTACCGCGCCCGGCGCCCGCTGATCACCTTCGTCGAGGACCACCTCACCGATTACCGGCCGCCGCGGCTCGAGCTCTCGCTCGCGCATGACTCCCTCGGACACCCGTTCCTGCTCCTGGCCGGATACGAGCCCGATTTCCTGTGGGAGGCGTTCGCCGAGGCCGTCCTCGAACTCAGCGCGGGTCTCCAGGTGGCATCGGTGACGTGGGTGCACGCCATCCCCATGCCCGTCCCGCACACCCGACCGATCGGCACGACGGTCAGCGGCACGCGCCCCGACCTGGCCGAAGCGCACTCGGTGTGGCGACCGCACACGCACGTCCCCTCCACGGTCGGACACCTCCTCGAGTACCGCTTCGCCGAAGCCGGCGCCAAGGTGGCCGGTTTCGCGCTCCTCATCCCTCACTACCTCGGCGACACCGAGTACCCGGCGGCGGCCCTGGCGGGCCTCGACAGCCTGACGGTGGCGACCGGGTTGGTGTTCTCGGGCGAAGTGCTGCGCGAAGAGAACCGGGAGTTCCTCGGCAAGGTCACCGAGCAGGTGGAGGGCAGCGACGAGCTGACCCGAATGCTGCAGGGGCTCGAAGAGCGCTACGACGCGTACATGGCAGGTTCGACGCAGGCGACGCCCATCATCCACACGGGCGATCTCCCCAGCGCGGACGAACTCGCCGCCGAGCTCGAACGGTTCCTCGCGACCCGTCCCGGCGACGACGACCGACGCGGCCGGCTCGGCTGAACCCGCGGCCGTCGACCGCCGGGTCGACCACGGCTGCGCGGCTCACGCCGACCGAACGGTGGGATCGCTCCCTCCCGGGAGGAATAGCGCGGGCTCCGGAACCGTTGCATACGCATAGATGCCCGGTGCACGTCAAGTCCCGCGTCGGGGATGTGAGACAATGAAGAACCTGACCCGTTGTCGGCCGAACCTGGAGCCCGCTCCACCGGATCGGACTTGACAAGGGTCTTACTAGTGTCCGAGAACGACCGGTGGCCGTGCAACGTACGTTCCCGGTGAAAGGCGAAACGTGGCAGGCACGAACACCAAGACCCGCTCCCGCAGTGCGAAGGACACCGATCTCGACACCGCGGAGGAGACCACGGCCGTGTCGACGAAGACCCCGGCCAAGAAGGCCCCCGCCAAGGCGAAGGCGACGCCCGCCAAGGCGAAGTCGAAGACGAAGGGCGACGACGACCTCGACGAGGAAGAGATCGAGGAAGACGTCGAAGAGGACATCGTGGTCGCCGACGACGCGGACGACGACGACACCGATGGTGACGACGCGGCGAAGCCCGCCGCCAAGAAGACGGACGACGACGCCGACGAGGACGACGAGGCCCCTGCCGCGCCCGCGGAGGCGTTGCCCACCGGCGCGATCGTCATCTCCTCCAGCGATGAGGACGACGTTCCCGTCTACTCGGCGCAGATCACCGGCGCGACGGCCGACCCCGTCAAGGACTACCTGAAGCAGATCGGTAAGGTCCCCCTGTTGAACGCGGCCGAAGAGGTCGAGCTCGCGATGCGGATCGAGGCGGGTCTCTTCGCCGAAGAGAAGCTGTCGAACATGTCGGCCGCTGAGAAGACGAGCCAGTTGGGCCTGGACCTCCAGTGGGTCGCCCGCGACGGCCAGCGTGCCAAGAGCCACCTGCTCGGAGCCAACCTGCGCCTGGTGGTCTCGCTCGCCAAGCGCTACACCGGTCGTGGCATGCAGTTCCTCGACCTCATCCAGGAGGGCAACCTGGGCCTCATCCGTGCGGTCGAGAAGTTCGACTACACCAAGGGCTTCAAGTTCTCCACGTACGCCACCTGGTGGATCCGTCAGGCGATCACGCGCGCCATGGCCGACCAGGCCCGCACGATCCGCATCCCGGTTCACATGGTCGAGGTCATCAACAAGCTCGCGCGCGTCCAGCGCCAGATGCTTCAGGACCTCGGGCGCGAACCCACACCGGAAGAACTGAGCCGGGAACTCGACATGACCCCTGAGAAGGTCATCGAGGTGCAGAAGTACGGTCGCGAGCCCATCTCGCTGCACACGCCGCTCGGCGAGGACGGCGACAGCGAGTTCGGTGACCTCATCGAGGACACGGAGGCGGTCGTCCCGGCCGACGCCGTCGGCTTCACGATGCTCCAGCGCCAGCTCGAGTCGCTCCTGGACTCCCTGAGCGAGCGCGAAGCGGGTGTCATCCGCATGCGCTTCGGTCTCGGCGACGGTCAGCCCAAGACGCTCGACCAGATCGGCGACACGTTCGGCGTGACGCGTGAGCGCATCCGCCAGATCGAGTCGAAGACGATGGCCAAGCTCCGGCACCCCAGCCGGTCGCAGTCGCTGCGGGACTACCTCGAATGAGCGCGGAGGCCAACGCCGGCAAGGCGCTCACCCGGACCGTCGAGGGTATCTCGTACGCCCGCATTCCGATCCGCACGCGGGTCGTCATGCCGGGCGACGACCTCGACGCGTTCATCCTCGAGTACGCGAAGGATGCCGTGCAGCCGGGCGACCTGCTGTTCGTCACCGAGAAGATCGTCGCGATCACGCAGGGCCGCTCGTTCAAGCTCGACAGCATCAAGCCGCGCAAGCTCGCTCTCTTCCTGTCGAAGTACGTGACCCGCACGCCGTACGGCATCGGCCTCGGGATGCCCGAGACGATGGAGATGGCGTTGCGTGAATGTGGGACGCCCCGCATCCTGTTCGCCGCCGCCGTATCGGCCGTCACCAAGGCCTTCGGGCGCAAGGGCGACTTCTACCGCATCGCCGGCGACAAGGCTCGCGCGATCGACGGTCCCACCCAGGGCACCATCCCGCCGTACAACCAGGCGGTCGTGCTCGGACCGGAGCGTCCGCGAGAGGTGGCTGCACGGCTCAAGGCGCTGTTGGGGATCGATCTCGAGGTCGCGGTCGTCGACATCAACGACCTCGGGGGCAACATCCTCGGGTCGACGATGGACAGGGCCGGGGAGAAGCGTCTCGTCGCGATCCTGAAGGACAACCCGCTCGGCCAGGGACACGAGTCCACGCCGCTGGGTATCGTCCGCGCCGCGGCCTGACGCGCACTCGATGAACCTGGCACGGGCGAGCAGCCTCATCGCCGCGGGCACTCTCGTCTCGCGCATGACGGGGCTGGTACGCACCATCGTGCTCGTCGCCGCGATCAGTTCGGTGGGTGCGTCGGCCGACGCGTTCTACGTGGCGAACCAGCTGCCCAACACGGTGCTGACGTTGATCTCGACCGGTCTGCTGACCGGCGTGATCGTGCCGCGCGTGGTGGCCGTCAGCGCGCAGGCGGACGGCGGACGGGTGTTCCTGCCGAAGCTCATCACGGCCGGTGCGGCGATCCTGCTGCTGGCCACCGCCGTGGCCCTCGCGCTCGCGCCGGCGCTCGTCTCGGTCATGGCGAGCGGGTACGACGGGCCCACCCGTGAACTGACGATCGCCTTCGCGTACTGGTGCCTGCCGCAGATCTTCTTCTACGGCCTGTTCGCCTTGATCGGCGAGAGCCTGAATGCCCGACGCATGTTCACGCCGTACGCGTGGGCACCCGTCGTGAACAACATCGTCTCGATCGTCGGTTTCGGGCTCTTCATCGCGCTGTTCGGCTTCCATCGCACCGACGTGGAGTGGTGGACGCCGGCGTCGATCGCGTTGGTCGGCGCCACGGCGACCGCGGGCATCGTCGCGCAGACCGTCGTCCTCGCCATCGCGTGGCGCCGGTCCGGCATCCCGCTCCGCCCCGACTTCCGCTGGCGCGGGGTGGGCTTCGGCAGCATGGGGAGCCTCGCGTCCTGGACGTTCGGCATGGTCGTCGTGACGCTCCTGGCCGGTCTCGTGCAGGTGAACATCATGAGCTCCGCGTCGGGCGAGGATGCCTCGGTCGCCGTGTGGGGCAACGCCTGGCTGATCTACATGGTGCCCTACTCGCTGATCGTCCTATCGATCGGGACGCCCTATTTCACGCGCATCGCCGAACATGCCGGCGCCGGGCGCGGCGAGGACGTCCGCGCCGACATCAGTTCGGCGATCCGCATCCTCGGCCTCTTCGTCGTGATCTCCGCGGGCGCGCTCATCGCGGCGGCAGCGCCGGCCTCGCGCATCTTCACCAGTAGCTCCGGAGACGCGCTTCTGGCCGCGCCGGTGCTCATCGCGTTCCTCGTCGGTCTCGTCCCGATGGCGGTGCTGTTCATCATCCAGCGCACGTTCTACGCGTACGGCGACACGCGCACGCCGTTCTTCTTCACGCTCGCGCAGGGCGCCCTCGTCGTCGTCCTGACACTCCTGGCGAGCACCGTCCCGAAGGAGTTCCTGACGGCCACGGTCGCCTCCGTGCAGACGCTCTGCGGCATCCTGGAGCTCTCGCTTGCGATCTGGCTCCTCCGCCGGAAGATCGGCCCTCTCGGCATCCGTCAGGCCGTCATCTCGCTGGCGGTCTTCATCGGCGCCGCAGTCCCCGCCGCTCTCGCCGGGTGGGGGATCTACCTGTTGTCCGGCGGCGCACAGAGCTGGATGCTCGACAACCTCTTCTTCGGCGCCGCGGGGACGGCGCTCATCTGCGCGGTCGCGGGCGCGATCTACCTCGGCATCCTGGCGGCGCTGCGGACGCCCGAGCTGACGTCCGCGTTCACGCTCGTGCGGGCGCGCTTCGGGCGGCGCTGACCCCGCACCGCGAGGGTGCCCTCAGCGACGGCGTTCGAGGATGCCGGGACCGATCGCGTCGCGGTAGCGGTGCAGGAGTCCCGTGCGGATGCCGGACACGCTGGGCTTCATCTGGAAGACGCTCGAGTTGTGGTTCGCCTCGATGAGCGCGGGACCGTCGGGCGTGATCGCCACGTCCCAGCCCACGTAGGGCACGGTCGGCAGTCGGCGCGACGCCTCTTCCACCATCGCGAGCGCCTCGGCGAAGAGCGGCACCGGGAATCCGGCGATGTCGACACCGGTGACGGGATGCCGGGGGAAGACGTTGGAGTTCTTGTCGACGCCCGCCCACTGGGCGACACCGTCGTCGTCGAGCATCGTGAACATGCCGCCGCCGGCGAAGTTGTCGACGACACCGCCGTTGCCGATGCGCAGAACCGCGGCGATGAGGTGGAAGCTGCCGTCGGCGCGGCGATAAGTGATGAGCCGGAGCGTGTTGACGCTGCCCGGGTACAGCCGCGCCATGTCCTCGTGCTGGGGGAGGATCTCCTCGATCAGCGACTGGTTCTCGGCGACGAGCGTGGCGCGCCAGACGGCGACGTCGGGGATCTCGTCGACGGTGAACGTCGTGATGCCGCGTCCGCCCTCACCTTGCGATGGCTTGACCAGGACGCGGGGATACCGCTGCAGGAACGCCGCGACCTCGTCGTCGGTCGCCTCGGCGGCGTCGATCCACTCGCGGCCGATCATGTCGGCGAAGTCGCGGTAGAAGCGGGGCTTGTCGCCGAGGAGGGTCGCGGAATCGGGTCCGTTCAGCGTGTTGTTGAGACGGATGGCCTTGGGGTGCGTCATCCACGTCCGACGCTCGCGCCCGTTCAGGAGCCGGATGTCCCACACCGCGTAGTCGCGGAAGCCCATCTCGTATCGCACGGACGACCAGAGCATGTCGGCGATGATGACGGGAAGAGGCGCGCGAGAGACCTTCTTCACCTGACCGGCGAACTCGGTGACGTTGCCCAGGCTGAGGCGTCGAGCTCGCTGCAGCAGGTACCGGACGCGCAGAGACCTCTGTGACACCTCGACACGCTAACACAGGGCCGCCACGGGCCCGCGGAGCGGGCGACGGCGGACCGGCCTCGTATGATGGGTACTTCGGAAGCGCCGCGACGGACGTCGATCCGGCGGTGTCTGACCTCCGAACGAGAAAGCGATCAGCCTGCCGATGGACATCTCCCCGAAGGCGCGCGCCGCCTACTTCCTCAAGCGCGTCGCCGCATTCCGCCCCTCCCGCGTCTGGACGTTCGCACGCCAGATCGGTCAGGAACAGGGCAAGTGGGCGCCGCTCGTGCTCGTCGACATGCTGTGGTGGGCCGCATTCCACGACACCGCCTACATCGACTACTACGAGGCCGATTTCGCGCTGTTGACGCCGCGCGAGCGCAAGACGTTCATGACGTCGCTCATCCAGCATCACCTCGCCACGGCGGTCAACGATCGCGAGGTCGCCAAGACGCTCGAGAACAAGCTGAACTTCAACCGCGCGTTCGGCGAGTTCCTGGGACGCGAGTGGATGCAACTCGACACCACCGACGCAGCCGCCCTGAAGGACTTCGCGTCACGGCATCCCGTCATCATCGCCAAGGTGCCGGTCAGCCGCGAGGGCAAGGGAGTCTTCCGCTACGACACCGCCGAGGTGGCGGACTGGGACGCCTTCCGGGCCGAGCTCGTGGAGAAGGGCCAGATCCTCATCGAGCAGCCCATCGTGCAGCACCCCTACCTCGCGTCGTACTGCGCGGGGACGGTGAACACCACGCGGATCACGACGTACTTCGACGGCGAGACCGTCCACCCGATGGTGATGGTGCAGAAGTTCGGACGGGGCGCCGTGAGCGACCAGTTCACGTGGGGCGGCTTCTTCACCATGCTCGACGACGACGGCCACTCGGTCGGTCCCGGGCACACCGGCAAGCACAAGAGCAGCTACGAGGTCCACCCCGAGTCGCAGCAGTCGATCGTCGACTTCCAGGTGCCGCTGTGGGATCAGGCGCTCGCGCTCGTCGACCGGGCCGCGCGACAGATCCCCGAGGTGCCCTACATCGGCTGGGACGTCGCCGTCGGCCCCGAGGGACCGGTGCTCATCGAGGGCAACTGGATCCCCGGCCTGTACGAGACGCGCGTGAGCACCACCGGTATCCGAGAGGGCTCGCGTCCCCGCCACGAGCGACTGATGGGCGACGCCCTCCACCGCTGATGATGTCCGCCGCCGCGATGCCCGCCCCGCTCGACGCCGCCGCCGGAGTCTCCCCGGTCGCGCGCCTGTCCGAGTCGAACCTCCGCGCCAACGCCCTTCTCGCGCCGATCGGTCCCGCCGACGACGTGCTCGCGGCCGACGCGTGGGGTCACGGTGCCGAGTGGGTGGCATCCATCCTCGCCTCCCTGGGGACGGACCCGAGCCGGCTCGACGCCGCGACGCTGTTCGGCTTGCCCGGGGGAGACCTCCGTGCCCGTCCGGTGCTGTCGCTCCACGGCAGGGTGCTGGGGACGAAGCCGCTCCTCACCGGTGAGGGCGTCTCGTACGGCTACACGCACCGTGCGTCCCGCGACACGACCGTGGCCCTGGTGACCGGCGGCTACGCGCAGGGCGTCGTGCGCTCCCTCGGCAACCGGGCCGACGTGGCGATCGACGGCCGCCGCCATAGGATCGTGGGCCGCGTGGCCATGGACGTGTGCGTCGTCGACGTCTCCGACCAACGCCCCGCACGCGGCACCGACGTCGTGTTCTTCGGCGACCCCGACGCCGGGCATCCGGAGCTGTCGGCGTGGACGGATGCCACGGGCTGGACCGCGGCCGAGATCGTCGCCGCGGTGGGCACGCGGGCCGTGCGGACGGTGGTCGCGTGAGCGCCGAGTACCTCGTCGACCTCGACGTCTTCGCCCGCAATCTCGCACGGGTGCGCGAGGCCGTCGCCCCCGCGCGACACATGCTCGTCGTGAAGGACGACGCCTACGGGCACGGTATCGACGCGATCGTCCGACGCGCGAGCGCCGAGGGCGTGACCTGGTTCGGCGCGTTCGACGTCGAGACCGGCCGGGCGGTGCGCGCGATCGCGGGCGCCGACGCCCGTATCTTCGTGTGGCTGCTCGGCGGGGTCGCCGACCTCGCCGCGGGTGTTGCGGCCCGGCTCGACCTCGGCATCGGAGACGAGGCGCTCCTCGACGACCTCGCGAGCCTGCCCCCCGCGTCGACGCCCGCGCGCGTGCATCTGAAGATCGACACGGGCCTGCACCGCAATGGCATCCGTCCCGAGCGCTGGAGCGCTGCCCTCGAGCGAGTGTCGACCCTCGTCGACGCGAGAGCGGCTTCGTTCGAGGGCCTGTGGTCGCACATCGCGGAAGCCTCGGATGCCGACGACGACAACGCGCGGGAGGTGTTCCTCTCCGCCCGCACCGCCGCGGCCGCCGCGGGGCTGACCCCGCGGTTCTCGCACCTGGCCGCCAGCGCCGCCGGGTTCGCGCGCGCCCCGTTCCGCGAAGACCTCGTGCGAGTCGGGGCATTCTCCTATGGCATCCGTCCCGCCGGGGGACCGAGCGAGACCGAGCTCGGGATCGAGCCCATCGCCTCGCTGCTCGCCACGGTGGTGTCCGTCGAGGGCGACGCGGTACGGATCGATCTGGGCCACCTGCACGGCCTGCCATCGGTCCTGCAGGGTCGATTCTCGATCGCCACGGTCGCGGGAGGACGCCGGGTCCGCGCTATCGAGGCGGCCACCACCGTCGTCGACGGATGGCCGGATGCCGTTCCTGGTGACACCGTCGTCGTGTTCGGGCGCGGGGGAGCTGCATCCGCGACCGATCTCGCCGAGGCCGTCGACACGATCGGCGAGGAGATCGCGCTGCGCGTCTCACCGCTCGTTCCGCGGCGCTACACGTCGAACGGGCCCCGTTCCGCTCGGTGAGAGCGGCCGGAGCCCGTTCGAAGGAGAAGGGTCAGTCGGTGGCGTGCAGACGCGCGGTCTCGTCGTGCCACGACGTCGCGATGCTGCGGAGCTTCTCTTCGTACTTGCGTCCGTGGTGGGCGCAGAAGAGCAGCTCGCTACCGTTGACTTCGGCGGCGATGTAGGCCTGCGCTCCGCAGGAGTCACAGCGATCCGCCGCCGTCAGGCGGTGGTCGAGGACGACGGACGCGTCGGGTGCGGTCGTGGTGGTCATCTCGGGTGCCCTCCTCGGTGGGTCGTTGGGCGAGTCTGTCAATAGAACCACGGGGATGTTTCCCCTATGCCGCACGCGCATCACATTTCGCTGTGCGCGTACGGCGACCCGGCGAGGCCGTGTGTCTGCAAGGCGATGTCGGAGGCCCCGATTACGCTGGGAGATCGTGACGTCCGAGTATTCCGCCCATCATCTCCAGGTCCTCGAAGGACTCGAAGCGGTGCGCAAGCGCCCGGGCATGTACATCGGTTCCACCGATTCCCGCGGCCTCATGCACTGCCTGTGGGAGATCATCGACAACTCCGTCGACGAGGCCCTCGCCGG
>NZ_RBZY01000030.1 GCF_004022425.1 Microbacterium enclense
CTGCCGAGGCGTGCCGCTGACCTCGGCACGACGCCGCGTCAGGAGCGTGACGCCGCGTCAGGCGCGCGAAAGGGTCAGGCGCGCGGGTGGGGGCGTCAGGCGCGCGGATGGGCGAGACGGTACGCCTCCCGCAAGCGCTCGGCGGACACATGGGTGTAGATCTGCGTGGTGCCGAGGCTCGCGTGACCGAGGATCTCCTGCACCGATCGGAGGTCGGCTCCCCCGTCGAGCAGGTGCGTCGCGGCCGAATGGCGGAGGGCGTGCGGCCCGAGTGAGTCCGCACCGACCGCCGGGGCGACGGTGCGGGAGACGACGGAATGCACCGCGCGCGGACCGAGGCGTCCCCCGCGCACACCGAGGAACACCGCCGCACCGGCGTGCTCTCCCCGAGCGGACAGGGCGGGTCGCCCGCGGACGAGGTACGCGTGGAGGGCTTCGGCTGCGGGGCGCCCGTACGGGACGACCCTCTCCTTGTCGCCCTTGCCCCGGACTCGCAGGGTTCGGCGCTCGTGGTCGATGTCGTCGACATCCAGACCGCAGATCTCCGAGACACGCGCGCCGGATCCGTACAGCAGCTCGAGAAGCGCGTGATCCCGCAGCGCGATGGGGTCGCCGTCCCGCGCAGCCTCCTTCGCATCGGTCAGCACCTCGCTGAGGGCGGGTGCCGTCGCCACGGTCGGGAGCGTACGTCCGCGTTTGGGCGCGACGAGTCGCTGCGCGGGGTCGACGTCCGTCATGCCCTCCTCGCGCGCCCAGGACAGGAAGCCTTTGACGGCGGACGTGCGGCGCGCGGCGGTGGCCTTGCTGAGCCCGGCGGTGGTGGCATCCCACTGCCACTCGCGGAGGGTCTCGACGTCGATCTCGTCGAGGTCGGCGTCTCCGGATGCTCGCGCGAGGTCGGACAGATCGGACCGGTAGGCCCGCACCGTCGCCGCGGAAAGGCGGCGCACGTCGGCGAGGTGGCTCAGGTAGCCCTCGATCGCCTCGGAGATCTGCACGCCTCCAGACTGCCGGTCGATGCGGACGGGCCGGGGATCGACGCGCGCGGATACTCATCCCTCTCGGTGGCGTGCGCGCCACCGTCCGTCCTCTCCGCGCGCGACACGTCCCTCGAGTTCCGCGAGACCGAGCAGCGCCTGGGCGCCGGCATCCGAGAAACCCGCCCGCCGGGCGATGTCCCCCGCATCTCGCCCCACCCGGGTGGACAGGGCATCCATCATTCGCGTCATGTCATCCGTCCGGTCGTGCGAGCGCTGCCCGGGGGCGGTGTCGGCACCGAGCATCTCCCGCACGTCAGCCGCGGACGTCACGCAGACACCGTCGAACTCTCGCAGCACTCGATGACTGCCCGCGGAGGCAGCGCTCGTCACGGGTCCGGGCACGGCGCCGAGGGCACGGCCGAGCTGCGCCGCATGTGCGGCGGTGTTCAACGAACCGCTGCGGTGGCCCGCCTCGACGACCACCACGGCGTCCGCCACGGCCGCGATCAAACGGTTTCGCGAGAGGAACCGCCACTTCGTCGGAGCCGCACCGCACGGTGTCTCGCTGAGGACGGCGCCGGACGAAGCGATCCGGGACAGCAACCCTTCGTGCCCGCGCGGGTAGGGGCGATCGACGCCGCCCGCGAGGAAGGCGACGGTGCTTCCGTCGACGGCGAGTGCCGCTCGGTGGGCGGCGCCGTCGATGCCGTACGCGGCGCCGGAGACCACGGTCACGCCCGCAGCCGCGAGGTCCGCAGCGAGGTCGGCGGCGACACTCTCGCCGTACGGCGTCGCCGCTCTGGCTCCGACGATCGCCACCGTCGGACCCGCGGAGAGATTCCCCGGGTCGCCCCTGACCCACAACACGTGCGGTGCGTGGACGCCGAGGTCATCGAGTCGTGTGGGCCACTGCGCATCCGACGGAACCAGGAGAGTCGCGCCGGACCGCCGGGCCGAGGCGAGAGCAGAGTTCACTGTGGCGGACTCGGCGCGCGGCCGCCATCGCGCGCGACCGGCGTTCCACTCATCGTCGGCGTCGGCCACCGCGATGCGGAGCGCCTCGACGGCTCCGAACCGCGACACGAGGTCGCCCGCCGCCCCGTCCCCGGGCTCGGCGAGCACGGACCAGCACACGCGGGCGTAAGCCTCGAGGTCGTCGGCGTTCTCCGACAGCCCCAGACCGAACATCACCGTCGCCGCGTTCTCCGGGTTCAGCTCCGCGCCCTTCACGCCGCGTTGCCCTGTCGAAGGAACAGTGCCCGTCCGACGTCCTCGGCTTGCAGACGGTCATGACCCGCGATGTCCGCGATCGTCCACGCGACCCGAAGCAGACGGTCGTAGCCGCGCAGGGTGAGGGCGCCGCGGCGAAGGGCCGTGTCGAGGGGACGGAGGACTTCGGCATCCGGAGCCGCGGCACCGCGCAACCAGGTCCCCGGAACGTCGGCGTTTCGCCGCCAGGGCGTCCTCGCCCAGCGCCGAGCGGCCCTTTCCCGAGCCGCGGCTACGGTGACGCGCGCGGACTGCGTCGATACCGCGGCGGTCGCGCTCTCACGACGCGCGTTCGAGACGCGCTGCAATCGCAGATCGAGGTCGATGCGATCCAGCAGCGGCCCGGAGAGACGCCGCGTGTAGCGACGGATCGCCTGCGGCGCGCACTCGCAGACGCCACCAGGGACGCCGTACTGCCCGCACGGGCATGGATTGGTGGCGACGACCAGCTGGAATCGCGCGGGGAACGTCGCCGACACCCCCGAGCGGTGGAGCTGGATCACTCCGCTTTCCAGCGGCTGACGGAGCGCGTCGAGCACGGAGGCCGGGAACTCGCCCCCTTCGTCGAGGAACAGCACCCCCTCGCTGGCGCGGGCGATGGCTCCGGGGCGAACAACGCCCGACCCGCCTCCGATCAGGGCGGCGGCGCTCGCGCCGTGGTGCGGACTCTCGAACGGCGGAGTCCGGCTGAGGCGCGTCACGACCTCGCCCGAGAGCGACCGCACCGACGCGACGGACAGCGCCGCCTCGTCGTCGAGATCCGGGAGGATGCCGGGCAGCCGGCGGGCCAGCATCGTCTTGCCCGCGCCGGGTGGACCGCTCATCAGGAGGTGGTGTCCACCCGCGGCGGCGACGATCAGCGCATCGACGGCGTCAGGTTGGCCGAGGATATCTGCGAGGTCGAGTGCCTCGTCGGCAAGGCGGGGAACGTCGCCGGGGAGCACCGGCTCGAGATCCGGTGCGTCACTGTCTCCGCCGTGCCAGCGAACAACCTCGGCCAGGCACCTCGCCGCGCGCACCTCGATACCCTCCACGAGCGATGCCTCCGACGCGTTCGCCGCGGGCACCACCACGCGCGATCGCCCGGCCCGGTGCGCCGCGAGCACGGACGGCAGGACCCCCGGGACCGGTCGCAAGCGTCCGTCCAGGCCGAGCTCACCGATGTGGACGGTGTCGGCGACGCGGGCGGCATCCATCATCCCGGTGGTCGCGAGAGCGGCCACCGCGATCGCGACGTCGAAGGCCGACCCGCGTTTCGGAAGGCTGGCCGGTGAGAGGTTCACCGTCAGCCGGCGCTTCGGGAGCTCGAGTCCGCGGTTCGTGCAGGCGTTCCGCACGCGTCGACCCGCCTCACCCAGGGCCTTGTCGGGAAGACCGATGATCGCGAACTCCGGCGTCTGCGGGGAAAGATCCGCCTCGACCTCGACCAGGTCACCGCGCATGCCCGTCAGAGCGACCGCCCACGTCCGCGCGACGGTCACAACGCGTCCTCGAGATGCTCGAGTCGCGCGGTCCGCGGGTCGGGACCGGTCAATGCGATCGCATCCAGCCGCAGATGTCGTCCCTTGGCCTCATCGGGATGGACGGCGATCCACGCGAGCGCCAAGCGCCACAGCCGTTGCGCCTTCCGCCGGTCGATGGCTTCGAACGGGTGCCCGAACGCCTCGCTCGCCCGGGTCTTCACCTCCACCACGACGAGCATGCCCGCGGTCTCGGCGACGATGTCGAGCTCGCCCTGCGCACACCGCCAGTTGCGATCGAGGATGCGGAAACCGTTCGCGGTCAGGTGGCGAGCGGCCCGTTCTTCACCGGCTCGCCCGAAGTCGTCTTTCGCTGCCATGCCCGAGAGCGTGGCATCCGGGACCCGAGCACCGCCGGGCGAAAAGCGCGATCCGGGGACGGGCCCGGAAGAAGGGTCCCTGGGGAGGAACCGTCAGTTGTCGAGCGAGAGCTCTTCGGGCAGCTGGAAGTCGCGGCGCGTGAGCTCTTCGACGTTGACGTCTTTGAACGTCAGAACCCGGACGGACTTCACGAAACGGTCGGCGCGGTAGATGTCCCACACCCACACGTCGGTCATCGAGATCTCGAAGTAGAAATCGTGCTCGGTGTCGCGGCGGACGACATTGACATCGTTCGCGAGATAGAACCGGCGTTCGGTCTCGATCACATACTGGAACTGCGAGACCACGTCGCGGTACTCGCGGTACAGGGCCAGTTCGAGTTCGCGGTCGTAGTCCTCGAAGACGTCGTCATCCATGGTTCTCCCATCCTAGGCGCGACAGGCGCCCGCGCCGACCGGCCGCGACGCTCACGCCGCAGACATTCAGAACAGCGTCGGCGCCGGCGCGATCGCCCACGACTGCCGGTGGTGCACGCTCATGCCGTGCACACCGATCGCTTCGCGATGGTCGAGGCTCGCATACCCCTTGTTGCGCGCCCAGCCGTAGGCGGGCAGCTCGTCGTGCAGGCCCGTCATCACGGCGTCGCGGGCGACCTTGGCGATGACGGATGCCGCGGCGGCGCTCGCGCAGTCACGGTCGGCCTTGATGATCGGCTTCACCCGAAGACCGCTCTCACCGGCCGGAGTGATGTAGTCGTGGTTGCCGTCGAGGATCACGAGCGCATCCTCGGGGACGACACCGTGCGCACGCAGGTCGGCGATTGCACGAACCGCGGCGAGGCCCAAGGCGCGGATGATGCCGATCTCGTCGATCTCCTCCGAGCTCGCCCACCCCACGGCACTGTGCTGCACGAACGCCGCTGCGCGGGCGGCCACATCGGGTCGGCGGGCCTCGGGGACCAGCTTGGAGTCACGGAGGCCCAACGGCACGCGCTTGCGTGACCGCGCGGGGTCGACCACGGCCGCACCGACCGCGACCGGGCCCGCGAGGGCCCCGCGCCCGACCTCGTCGCACGCGATGATGAGCGCGTGCTCCTTGAGCAGGCGCCTCTCCAGCGTGAGGGTCGGTTCGATCACGGCGCCGACTCCGGTGCCGGCACCCCCGCGAACACCTCGTGGTGGAAATCGATTGCGCCGAAGCGGTCGAACGGCCACGTGATGAGGAACGCGCGTCCCACGACGTTGTCGATCGGGACGAAGCCCTTGCCGGGCTGCTCCTGGTTGTAGCGGGAGTCCTTCGAGCTGTTGCGGTTGTCGCCGAGCACCCACAACGACCCCTGCGGGACTGTGATGTCGTACGGCACCGGCTCAGGGGCGGTGGCCCCCGGAGCGAGCTTCACGTACGACTCGACGATCGGCACACCGTTGACCTCGGTCTGGCCGAGGGCGTTGCAGCACACGACGTGGTCGCCGGGGGTGCCGATGACACGCTTGATGAGGTGGTCGTCGCTGTCGGGGGCCGCGAGACCCACGAGCGAGAGCACCCAGTCCGTCGCCTCCACGAGGGGCGGGCGCGGCGGCTGGGTCGTCGAGGGCAGCCAACCGCCCGGATCGCGGAACACCACCACGTCGCCGCGCGAGTAGTCGCCGAATCGCGGCGTCAGCTCATCGACGAGGATGCGGTCGTTCTGCAGGAGGGTGTTGTTCATGGATGCCGACGGGATGTAGAACGACCGCACCACGAACGTCTTGACGAGGAACGACACCAGCAACGCGATCAGCAGGATGACCACCACGTCGCGCAGGAACGTCAGGACTCCGCGCCGTCGACGGGCCGGAGCCGAAGTCGGGGGAGATGCGGTCTCGTCGCTCATGTTGATCCTTCGCCGGGCTCACCGCACACCGGAAGACCGCCCGACAAGCCTCGCACATTCCCTCCGGCCCACCGAACGGCACACGGCACCCTGCGGCTGTGAATTCGCACCGCCATCGGCATCCGGATGCCACTTCCCGGGGCCCGGAGACGACGAACGCCCCGCGACGGATCGCGGGGCGTTCGGGGAGGCGGACTCAGCGGTCGCGCTTCTCCTTGATCTTGGCCTTCTTGCCACGCAGGTTGCGCAGGTAGTAGAGCTTCGCGCGACGCACGTCACCGCGGGTGACGACCTCGATGTGGTCGATCACGGGGCTGTGCACGGGGAAGGTGCGCTCGACGCCGACCTGGAAGCTGACCTTGCGGACGCAGAAGGTCTCGCGCACGCCGTCGCCCGAGCGGCCGATGACGACGCCCTGGAACACCTGGATGCGCGAGCGGTTGCCCTCGGTGATGTTCACGTGCACCTTGACGGTGTCACCGGGGCCGAAGACGGGAATGTCGGAGCGCAGCGAAGCCGCGTCGACGGAGTCGAGGATCTGCATGATCGTCACTTCCTGCGACCGCCACAGGTCGATCGCACGATAAAAGGGGAAAAGAGGGAGCGTGCCCGAGCCGCGGAGGCGGCGGACTCCCCTGAGGCAGAGCCGGTCAGGGCACAAACGCCTATTCTGCCACGGACGGACACACCGACCAAACCGGGCTACGGTGCCGCGGGCTTCTCCGTGATCACGATGACCTCGCCCTCCACCCGCGGCCGCGGCTGCTCCCGCGTCGGCGGGATGTAGCCGGTGCCGTCGGTGGTGTGCAGGACAGCGATGCCGCCGCGCGCTTCGTTCCACAGCTGCGCGAGGGACGACCACAGCAGAACGAACGCCCCCACGACGCTGAGCACGAGCAGAGGGAAGAACACCCGGCCGTCGTAGAAGCCCAATGCCACGATCACGACGTGCCACAGGCCGATCCCGATGACGTCGCGCCACGACGCGGCGCGCGCGGTGCGCACCGACCCGCGACCGCGGACGATGAGCGACACCAGGATCTGCGTGACGAAGACCGCCGGCGCGGCGATCAGCAACCACAGCAGCGCCCAGCCGCTCCCGCCGCTGAACACGATCCACCCGACGAAGAGCCAGAGCGGCAGCACGACGGCGGCCGGGAAGAGCCAGTGGAGGAACGAACGGCGCAGCACCATGACCCGATGCTACGGCGGCCAGTTGTGCGACGGCTTTGAACGCCGAACGCGCCGATCGGAGAGAATGGAGGTTCGAGGAAAGGGAACCACCGATGATCGAACTGCGCACCCCCGCCGAGATCGAGGCCATGCGCCCGGCCGGCCGATTCGTCGCGGAAGTCCTGGCGACGCTGCGCGATGAGACGAAGGTCGGCACCAACCTCCTGCAACTGGACCGCCGGGCCCACGACATGATCCGCGCCGCCGGGGCGGAGTCGTGCTACATCGATTACCACCCGTCGTTCGGGGCGAGCCCCTTCGGCAAGGTGCTGTGCACCTCGATCAACGACGCGGTCCTGCACGGGCTGCCCCACGACTACGCCCTGCGCGACGGCGACCTCGTCTCGCTCGACTTCGCCGTCTCCGTCGACGGGTGGGTCGCCGACTCGGCCGTCTCGTTCGTCGTCGGCACCCCGCGCGACGAGGACCTCGCGCTCATCGACACGACGCAGCGCGCTCTCGCCGCGGCGATCGACGCTGCCACCGTCGGCCACAAGATCGGCGACATCTCGGCGGCGGTCGCCTCGATCGCGCACGCCGACGGGCTGTCGATCAACACCGACTTCGGGGGGCACGGCGTCGGTCGCACGATGCACGGCGACCCGCACGTGCCGAACAACGGCAAGGCCGGCCGCGGCTACCCCCTGCGCGCCGGTCTCGTGCTCGCGCTCGAGCCGTGGTTCCTGCAGACCACCGACGAGTTGGTCACCGACCCGGACGGCTGGACGCTGCGCAGCGCCGACGGTTCACGCGGCGCTCACTCCGAACACACCATCGCGATCACCGCCGACGGGCCGGTCGTGCTGACCGATCGCTCGTTCCTCGGCGTCGACTGACCGTCCGATCTCATACGGCGTACGCGAGGGCTCCCCAGCCCAGAGCGATGAAGAAGCTCGACACGGCGAGCACGAGCGCGACCGGGACCATCGTGTAGCGCTCCGCCGGGCTGCGGGACACCGCATTCATCAGGATGCCGAGACTGAAATACCCGAAGATCACCCACATCGCCACCTCGGCGACCGGCGGGGGGAACAGCCTCAGGGCACCGACGCGTGTCCACGCGATGAGGTCGATCAGCAGGTACACGAGGATCGACACCGCGCTGGCGACGCGCAGCCTCACGGGCAGCACCCGATGCTGACCACCCCAGGCGAGGGTGCCCCAGGGCGCTCCCGCCGCCAGAGCCGCTTGGAATGCGGCGAGGCCGGCCAGCACGACGGTGAGAACGAGAGCGAAAGGCACGCGCGTACCCTAGCGCGACGTCAGGAGTCCAGAAGGTCCGGGCGCCGCGTTCGGGTGCGCTCGAGCTGCTGCTCGCGCCGCCACGCGGCCACGGCACCGTGGTTGCCGCTCAGGAGCACGGGAGGAACGTCGCGTCCCCGCCACGCCGCGGGTTTGGTGAAGGAGGGGTATTCGAGGAGGCCGTCTTCGTGCGATTCCTCGACGAGGCTCTCCGGGTTGCCCACGACGCCCGGGATCAGGCGCCCGATGGCCTCGACCATCGCCATGACCGCCACCTCCCCGCCGTTGAGCACGTAGTCGCCGAGGCTCAGCAGACGCACGCGTCCGAGATCCGCCGCGTAGTCGAACACCCGCTCGTCGATGCCCTCGTAACGGCCGCATCCGAACACCAGGTGCTCCTCGGTCGAGAGCTCGCGGGCGATCTTCTGCGTGAAGCGCTCCCCCGCCGGCGACGGGAAGACGATGACCGGGGATGCCGCGGCGTCGCGCACGACGTCGTCGAGCGCCTCGCCCCACGGCTCGGGCTTCATCACCATGCCGGCGCCGCCGCCGTACGGGGTGTCGTCGACGGTACGGTGCCGGTCGTGCGTGTAGTCACGGAGATCGTGGACGCGGACGTCGAGAAGCCCCGACTGCCGGGCTTTCCCGAGCAACGAGACCTCGAGAGCGTCGAAGATCGTCGGGAAGATCGAGACGACGTCGATGCGCACGTCAGTCCTCGGGAGTCTCAGCGGCCCCGTCGGTCGCATCCTCGTCGGACGCGTGGTCGGCGCCGTCAGCATCGTCGTCGGATGCCGTCTCCTCCCGCGGTGCATCGTCGTCGCCCGGAAGCTCCTCGAAGAGGCCCGCCGGGGGCGTGACCACGACCCGGCCACCCTCGACGTCGACCTCGGGCACGATCGCGCTCACGAACGGCACGAGAACGTCGGCGTCTTCGCCGCGCCCCGTCGGACGCACGATCAGAAGGTCTTGGGCGGGGAAGTGGTCGACGCGGACGACCCGGCCGATGACCGCGCCATCGCGCACGACATCGAGTCCGACGAGCTGGTGGTCGTACCAGGCGTCTTCTTCGGCGGGCGCGGACTCGGTGTCCTGGTCGATCCACAGGATCGCCTTCACCAGCTCTTCCGCGGCCGTGCGGTCGTCGACACCCTCGAAGAACGCGACGGGGTGAGAGTTCATCCAGCGGAACTCGCGGACGGTCAGCTCGCGGCCGTGCCACGGCGAGGTCTCGGGAACCTGAAGGGTGAAGGTGCTGCCGGGGACGAAGCGTCCCTCGGGGTCATCGGTGTACAGCTCGAGCTTGAACGCACCCTTGAGGCCGTGGGCCTTGACCAGGCGGCCCACACGGAGCTGGGTCTTGGCGGGCTGGGCGCCCGCGGCGTCGCCGGCCGACATCAGTCGTCGGCGACGTCGACGCGGACGCGCTGCCCGTCGGCGAGGGCCGTGATGAGCGTGCGCAGCGCCTTGGCGGTGCGACCGCCGCGCCCGATCACGCGACCCCGGTCATCGGGGTGCACGCGAACCTCCAGCACCTCGCCGCGGGGCGACGTGGCGGAACGGATGGTCACGGCATCCGGGTGATCGACGATCCCCTTGACGACGTGCTCGAGCGCGGCGGACAGCACGGGAATTACTCTGCCGAGGTCTCGTCGGCGGCGGGCGCCTCGGCGGCCGGAGCCTCGTCGGCCTTCTTCTCGGCCTTGGGCTTGACGACCGACTTCTTCGAGGCGTCGGCCTCGAAGGCGGCCTTGGGCTCGCGCACCTTGACGGTGGACTTCGCGTCCTTGTCGCCCTTGAAGGTGCCCCAGTCGCCGGTGAGCTTGAGGATGGCGCGCACCTGCTCGGTCGGCTGAGCGCCGACGCCGAGCCAGTACTGGGCGCGCTCCGAGTCGACCTCGATGAACGAGGGCTCCTCGGTCGGGTGGTACTTGCCGATCTCCTCGATCACACGACCGTCGCGCTTGGTGCGCGAGTCGGCGACGACGATGCGGTAGTACGGCGCACGGATCTTGCCGAGACGCTTGAGACGGATCTTGACAGCCACGATTTCTCCTGTGGTGGGAAGGGAACGAACCGATCGCCTGGAGCGTGGGGTGCACACCCGGCGGAAGCTCAAAGAGGAGGACCGGCGCTGGATAGAGGGTCGAGCACCTGGTCCGACCCTCTATTCTGCCAGATGACGCGGCGGGTAGCGAACCAGCCGTCGTCGGTGTCGTCGTGTCAGACTGACCGGATGAGGCTCCCGTTCGCACCGTCCGCGCGTTCGTCCGTCGGACTGGAGTGGGAGCTCATGCTCGCGGACCGCGAGACCGGCGATCTCGTGCCGCGCGCGCCCGAGATCCTCGAGCTCGTCGAGGAGGCCACCGCGCACGAGCGGTTCACGGTCACCGGTGAACTGCTCACCAACACCGTGGAGGTCACCAGCGGCGTGGGGCACACCGTCGCCGAGGCGGTCGACGACATCGCGGATGCCATCGGCGCGCTGCGCGAGCAGACCGAGCCGCGCGGCGTGGAGCTGCTGTGCGCCGGCAGCCACCCCTTCGCGCAGTGGTACGACCAGCAGGTCACGGACAAGACGAGGTACCACACCCTCATCGAGCGCACCCAGTGGTGGGGCCGCAACATGATGATCTGGGGCATCCACGTGCACATCGGTGTCGATGACGTCGAGAAGGTCATCCCGATCGTCAACGCGCTGACCGTGTTCCTCCCCCACCTGCAGGCGCTTTCGGCATCCAGCCCCTTCTGGGCGGGCGACCGCACCGGCTACGCCAGCAACCGTGCACTGGTGTTCCAGCAGCTTCCGACCGCCGGACTGCCGTGGCAGCTGAAGGACTGGGCGGAGTTCGAGGACTATCTCGACGACATGGTCCGCACCGGTGTGATGGCGGATGCCAGCGAGGTGCGGTGGGACATCCGACCGGCGCCGCGGTGGGGCACCGTCGAGATCCGCGCGTGCGACGGGATGTCGACGCTGCCGGAGCTCGCCGCCGTCGCCGCCCTCGCGCAGACCCTCGTCGAGCACTTCTCGCGCATCCTCGACGCGGGCGGGGACCTGCCCGGCATCCCTCCGTGGTACGCCCGCGAGAACAAGTGGCGGGCCGCTCGCTACGGACTCGACGCCCGCGTCATCGTCGACCGCGAGGGAACCCAGCTGCCTGTGCGCGATCACCTCCGGACGACCATGGAGGAGCTCGCCGACATCGCCGTCGAACTCAAGTGCGCGCGCGAGTTCGCAGGGCTCGAGACGATCCTCGCGACCGGCGGCAGCTCCGCCCGTCAGATCGCCGTGGCCGAGGCCGCGGACGGCGACCTCCGCGCCGTCGTGCAGCACCTCATCCGCGAGTTCCGGGGCGGACCCACGCTGCGCGAGCATCTCGCGGCCCTGCGGGTGTGACGCACGGCGCGTGCGCGTAGGCGAAGGACTCAGCCGCGGCCGAGGAGTTTCTGCAGCTCCGCGAGGTCGGCCTCGCTCGGCGCCTTCTGACCGCCGAGGCCGAAACCGGAACCCGTCGCCGGCGCCGCGGCGGCGATGCCGGCGTTCTCAGCCGCGCGCTTGGCCGGGTTGCCCGAGCGCGACCCCTTGGCCTTCTGCTGCTTGCCGCGCTTCGACGAAGCGCCCGGCTTTCCGCCGACGGGACCCATGCCCGGGATGCTGGGCACACCGCCCCGCGCGACGGTCTTCATCATCTTCGCGGCCTGCTCGAAGCGCTGCACGAGCTGGTTCACGTCGGTGACGGTCATGCCCGAACCGCGCGCAATGCGGAGGCGGCGCGAACCGTTGAGGATCTTGGGGTTGCGGCGCTCGGCCACCGTCATCGACCGGATGATCGCCTCGGTGCGGTCGATCTCGCGCTCGTCGAAGTCCTCGAGCTGCTGCTTCATGGACCCCATGCCCGGGAGCATCCCGAGCATCTTCTTCATGGAGCCCATCTTCTTCATCTGCTGCATCTGCTCGAGGAAGTCCTCGAGGGTGAAGCTCTCGGTCGCCAGCTTCTCGGCGACCTTCATCGCCTCGGCCTCGTCGAACGCGTGCTGAGCCTGCTCGATCAGGGTGAGGATGTCACCGAGGTCGAGGATGCGGGATGCCATGCGGTCGGGGTGGAACGCCTCGACGTCGTCGAGACCCTCGCCCGTCGACGCGAAGATGATCGGACGCCCCGTCACCGATGCCACGGACAGCGCGGCGCCACCGCGAGCGTCACCGTCGAGCTTGGACAGCACGACTCCGGTGAAGTCGACACCGTCCTGGAACGCCTTCGCCGTGTTCACGGCATCCTGACCGATCATCGCGTCGATGACGAACAGCACCTCGTCGGGCTGCGTCGCCGTGCGGATGTCGGCGGCCTGCTTCATCAGCTCGGCGTCGACGCCGAGGCGACCAGCGGTGTCGATGATGACGATGTCGTGCTGCTGGCGCGTGGCGTAGGCGACACCGTCACGGGCGACCTTCACGGGGTCGCCGACGCCGTTGCCGGGTTCGGGAGCGTAGATGGCGGCGCCCGCCCGCTCGGCGACGACCTGCAGCTGGTTCACGGCGTTCGGGCGCTGGAGGTCGCAGGCGACGAGGAGGGGCGTGTGGCCGTCCTTCTCGAGCATCTTCGCGAGCTTGCCCGCGAACGTCGTCTTGCCCGACCCCTGGAGACCGGCGAGCATGATGACGGTCGGGGGGTTCTTCGCGAACTGCAGACGGCGCTGCTGGCCGCCGAGGATGCCGATCAGCTCGTCGTTGACGATCTGCACGACCTGCTGCGCGGGGTTCAGCGCGCGGTTGACCTCGTCTCCGAGGGCGCGCTCGCGCACGGCCGCCGTGAACTCCTTGACGACGGGCAGGGCCACGTCGGCGTCGAGGAGGGCGCGCCGGATCTCGCGGACCGTCCCGTCGACGTCGGCCGGCGTGAGCTGGCCCTTCTTGCGCAGATTGCGGAAGGTCTCTGTGAGCCGGTCGGAGAGGGTGCCGAAAGTCGCCATGATGGGACGAGTTTACGCGGCTCGGGATGCCCCGACCTCACGCCGTGGCCAGAGCCTCCGACAGCGTCTCGGTCAGGGAACGCCCGGCCGTGTGGTCGGCCCAGGCCCAGACCGCGGCGAGCACGGCCGCCGCGAGGGCGCCCGCGCGCACCTGCGCACCCAGCGGGGCGGCGCCGTCGCGCACCAGTCGCGCCGCGGTCTCGCGCTGCAGGCGGAACTGGCGGATCGCCCGGTCGCGGTCGAGCTCGGCGCCGATCCCCATGGCATCCGCGTTTACGATCGCAAGGGCCAGGGCGTCGGGGGCGAGTCCGTCGCCGATGGCCCGGAGCACGTCCCGCACGTCACCGCCGCCCCGGAGCTCGGTGACCGCGGTGTCGACCCGCGCGTCGAGACCCGACCACAGCACGTCGCTCTTCGCGGAGAAGTAGTTGAAGAAGCTCGAGCGGCTCACGCCGGCTCGACGCGTGATGTCCGACACCGACGTCGCGTCGTAGCCCTTCTCGAGGAACAGTTCGCAGGCCGCTTCCGACAGCACCTCGCGCGATGAGGCGCGCGGACGTCCGGTGCGCGATTCGGTGGCCATGCCGACAGCCTAGGAGGCCCGCTGTTATGTATTCTTGGACGCAATCCAACAAACGGGAGCGCTGATGCTCGACATCCTTCGCGTGGGGCTCGCCCCTGACTACGTGCCGTACCTGAGCGGCTGGGAACTCCAGCGCGCGATCCATGCGGAGGTCCTCACGGGGACGCGACCCGACGCGCTTTTGCTTCTCGAGCACGAGTCGGTCTACACCGCGGGCAAGCGCACCGAAGCGCACGAACGCCCGACCGACGGAACCCCAGTCATCGATGTCGATCGCGGCGGCAAGATCACGTGGCACGGTCCGGGGCAGCTGGTCGGTTACCCCATCGTCCGACTCCCCGAGCCCCTGGACGTCGTGGCCCACGTCCGGCGGCTCGAGGGCCTGCTCATCTCCGCCCTCGCGACGCACGGCGTCGAGGGCTTCCGCGTCGAGGGGCGCAGCGGCGTGTGGGTGCGTCGCCCGCTCGGCGTCGACAAGGTCGCGGCGATCGGCGTGCGCGTCGAGAAAGGTGTCACCATGCACGGGTTCGCGGTCAACTGCGACAACTCCCTGGCCGGATTCCGAGGCATCGTGCCCTGCGGAATCACGGATGCCGGAGTGACCACGCTCAGCGAGGTCCTCGGTGCCGAAGTCTCCCCCGCCGACATCGTCGACAGCGTCGAACACGCTTTCCGCGCCGAGTACGCGGCGGTGGCCGCGTGAGCGCCTGCGGGACCGGCAGCGCCGGGGGCGCGGCATCCACCGCTCCGAACGGGCGCAAGCTCCTGCGGCTCGAGGTCCGCAACGCCGAGACCCCGATCGAGCGCAAGCCCGAGTGGATCAAGACGAAGGCCCGCCTCGGCCCCGAGTACACGGCGCTGCAGAATCTCGTGAAGACCGAGGAGCTCCACACGGTCTGCCAGGAGGCGGGATGCCCCAACATCTTCGAGTGCTGGGAGGACCGCGAGGCGACGTTCCTCATCGGCGGCTCGCAGTGCACGCGGCGCTGCGACTTCTGCCAGATCGACACCGGCAAGCCCGCCGACTACGACAAGGATGAGCCGCGCCGCGTCGCGGAGAGCGTCTCCCGCATGCAACTGCGCTACGCCACGGTCACCGGTGTCGCTCGCGATGATCTGCCCGACGAGGGCGCGTGGCTGCACGCCGAGACCGTGCGGCGCATCCACGCCGAGAACCCGGGTACCGGCGTCGAGATCCTCGCGACCGATTTCTCCGGAGATCCCGCACTGCTCGACGAGGTCTTCTCGGCGCGACCCGAGGTGTTCGCGCACAACGTCGAGACGGTGCCGCGCATCTTCAAACGCATCCGACCGGCATTCCGGTACGAGCGTTCGCTCGGGGTACTGACCGCCGCGCGGAACGCGGGACTCATCACGAAGTCGAACCTGATCCTCGGAATGGGCGAGGAACCCGAGGAGGTCGTGCAGGCCCTGAACGACCTGCATGAGGCCGGGACCGACATCATCACGATCACGCAGTACCTGCGCCCCACACCGCGGCACCTGCCCGTGCAGCGGTGGGTCAAGCCCGCCGAGTTCGTCGAGTTCAAGGAGGAGGCCGAGCGCATCGGATTCCTTGGCGTGCTCGCCGGGCCCCTGGTGCGCTCCTCCTATCGCGCGGGCCGCCTGTGGGCGCAGTCGATGGTGTCGAAGGGTCGGGAGATCCCGCCGCACCTCGCGCACCTGGCGAAGGACATCGCGGCGGCCGACGCCGGCTTCGCCCAGGCGGTGTGAACGACGCAGAGTAGACCTGTCCCCACCTCTCGGGAAAGCTCCCTCTTCGTTCGCTTTCGAGGTCTAGCCTGACGCGCGGTCATCCGACCGCACGTGGGAAACACCTCTCGAACGGAGCATCCGGTGGACCTCGCCGTCCTCATTCCCGTCCTCCTCGTCATCAGCCTTTCGTTCTTCTTCGACTTCACCAACGGCTTCCATGACACCGCGAACGCGATGGCGACCTCCGTCGCCACGGGCGCGTTGAAGCCCAAGGTCGCCGTGCTCATCTCCGCCGTTCTGAATCTCGTCGGAGCATTCCTCTCCACCGCCGTGGCGAAGACCGTTTCCGAGGGCATCCTCGCCCAGGACGATCGAGGACTCCCGAGCATCACGGTGCCCATGATCTTCGCCGGCCTGATGGGCGCGGTCCTGTGGAACCTCCTCACCTGGTGGCTGGGCCTCCCGTCCAGTTCCACCCACGCGCTCTTCGGCGGGCTCATCGGCGCCGCCGTCATCGGCGCGGGCTTCTCCGCGGTCGAGTGGGGCGGCGTCGTCTCCAAGATCGTCCTGCCCGCGCTCCTCTCCCCCTTCATCGCCGGCGCCGTCGCGCTCGTCGCCACCTACCTCGTCTACCGGGTCACCAGGATGGCGCGTGTGGCCGGTTCCACGACCGCCTTCCGACACGGCCAGACGGTCTCCGCGTCCCTGGTCTCGCTCGCGCACGGAACCAATGACGCACAGAAGACCATGGGCGTCATCACGCTGACGCTGATCGTCGCGGGATACCAGGAGGCAGGAACAGCCCCGCAGTTCTGGGTCATCCTCGGCGCGGGTCTGGCCATCGCCCTGGGCACCTACCTCGGGGGGTGGCGCATCATGAGGACCGTGGGCAAGCGCATCACCGACGTGCGACCGCCCCAGGGGTTCGCGGCCGAGACGAGCGCGGCATCCACCATCCTCATCTCGTCGACCCTCGGATTCCCCCTCTCGACGACGCAGGTGACTTCGGGCGCCGTGGTCGGCTCGGGGCTCGGGAGACGTCTCGCCTCCGTGCACTGGAACGTGGTCGCACGGATCGCGTTCGCCTGGGTCGTGACGCTGCCGGCGGCCGCCCTCGTCGGCGGGCTCGCGGCCTGGGTGGCCGGCGCGAGCGCCGTCGGCCTGATCGGGGTTCTCGTCGTCGGCCTCGGTGCATGCGCGGGGCTGTTCGCGCTCGCCCGCCGCAAGCCCGTCTCGGCCGAGAACGTCAACGATGAATCGCTGGACGCCGATCACGCGGGTCGGCGCCTGACCACGCAGCGAGAAGGAGGACGGGCATGAACCGGTTCGTACACATGCAGGCTTCAGCGGCCGGATGGCTCGGCGTGGAGTGGGGCTCGATCGGTCTCGTCTTCGTCGTCGGCCTCGTCGCGACACTCCTCATCGTGGGGCTGTACACCGCCGGCATCCGCCTGCTCGCCGTCGGCGCACCGGACATCCAGGTCGCGGGCGACGGGGATCCGGAGGGTGCCGACGCGGTCGTGACCGACCGGATCCGCCCACGACCGATGGCATCGACGATCGGCGGCCTCGCCTGCTTCGCCGGTTTCGCGGCCGCGGTTCTCGTCGGCGTCTACCTCGTCATCCCCGCGTTCCACGGGCACTGACGAGGAACGTCACTCACACCGGCCAGACGTAGGGAAGGTCGTCGGGGACGTCGCCGAAGCGGGGCCGGTAGAACTCGGCATCCTTGCGGACGAGGTTCGACCGGTGCGCCAGGTGAAAGGCCTCGTCGCCCAGCCACGGCGGGAGGTCCAGCTCACCCTGCGGTCGTGCGTCGACATCCGGCGCGAAGGCGAGGATCTTCTCCCGCACAGTGTCGGCGCGGCCCTGCGCGATCCAGGCATCGGTCATGACCAGCCCGTACGACACCAGGGCGGGCAGGTGCCCGTCCCACATCTTCGCGGCGGGGTGGTGGCGCCACCCGTGGTCGGGAATCGTGAGCGCACGCAGGAGCTGGAACGTCTCGACGCGCTGCTTGCCGAGTCGGCGGCTGTCCAGCGCGTCGGCGGAGTCGACGAACGACGGGTAGGGAAGGAACGTCTGCACGATCAGTCGGCGCTGGTGACCGACTGCACCTGCCCGTCGGATGCGAGGTTGACCAGGAGCACGTCATCGGTCGAGTCGGGGTCGAGCGCGTATTCGAGGACCGCGAAGGGATCAGCGCCGCCGTGCTCGTCGGCGAGGATCGTCATGCTCATCAACTGCAGCGACTTGATCACGTCGATGTGCGTGTCTCCGGAGGGGTCGGAGAGCAAGTCGTTCAGCTCATCGCCGAGGGTCGCCTGCTGCTGCAGGATGTACTCGGTCACCTCGCTGGTGCGGTCGTCGAGCTCGTTGACCATGGCGTTCCGGGCGGCGAGGTCGATCGTCTCGAGCGACGAGATCATCGCCGCGGCGACGTCGAGCGCGTCGATCGACACGTCGTCCTGGTCGGGGGCGGTGAGATCGACCGTGACGCTCTGGTCGCCGAACTCCACGTTCTCCGACCAGAAGATCGACCCGTCGGGTCCTGACTCGAGGAGTCCGAAGAAGTCGTGCTCGATCGCCATCCCCCCATGAAACCAGCCCGACCCTCCGCACGGAAGGCGACCCGCCAGGGCCGCTGCGTGCGGTATGGGCCTAGTCGACGAGCGAGGCGGCGAAGACGTGGGGCGTGAAGCCCGTGAGATCGTTGATGCCCTCGCCCTGGCCGAGCAGTTTGACGGGGATGCCGGTGCGCTCCTGGACCGCCAGGACGAAGCCGCCCTTCGCCGACCCGTCCAGCTTGGTGAGGACGAGCCCGGTCACCCCGGCGCTGTCGAGGAAGGCCTGGGCCTGCATCAGGCCGTTCTGCCCGGTCGTGGCATCCAGAACGAGGAGGACCTCGCTGATCGGGGCCTGCTTCTCGATGACGCGCTTGATCTTGCCGAGCTCGTCCATCAGGCCGCCCTTGGTGTGCAGGCGTCCCGCCGTATCGATGAGCACGATCTCCGTGCCCGTCTCTTTCGCGTGCGCGACGGTCTGGAAGGCGACGGATGCCGGGTCCTGGCCTTCCTGTTGGGGGCGAACGATCGTGGCTCCCCCGCGTTCGGCCCACGTCGCGAGCTGGTCGACGGCCGCGGCCCGGAAGGTGTCCGCCGCGCCGACCACGACGCTGCGGCCGTAGCGCTGGAGGAACTTCGCGAACTTCCCGATCGTCGTGGTCTTGCCGACGCCGTTGACACCCACGACGAGCACGACCGCCGGGCGCTCGGTGAGGCGCAGCGTCGTGTCGAACTTGGCGAAGTGCTCCTCGAGGGTCTCGCGGAGCATGCGCTGGAGATCGCGTGGGTCGGTCGTGCGGTAGCGGTCGACCTTCTCGCGTAGTTCGTCGACCAGACGCTCGGTGACGTCGGGGCCGAAGTCGGCCGTCAGCAATGCCGTCTCCAGGTCGTCCCACGTGGTCTCGTCGATCGTGGGTTTGACGAACAGCCCGCGCAGCGCGCGGCCGAGCGACCAGGAGTTCTCAGCCATTCCCTCAGCTTACGGGGGCCGGTTCCGCCGTCGCGCGGGCGCGATCGCCGACGCGCTGGCCGACCACCGCCGACACGCCGTCCTGACGCATGGACACGCCGTAAAGCGCGTCCGCGATCTCCATCGTCCGCTTCTGGTGCGTGATGACGATGAGCTGGCTGCTCTCACGCAGCTTCTCGAACACCCCGAGCAGGCGACCGAGGTTCGCGTCGTCGAGCGCCGCCTCCACCTCGTCGAGGATGTAGAACGGGCTCGGGCGCGCCGTGAAGATGGCCGTGAGGAACGCCACCGCAGCCAGCGACCGCTCCCCGCCCGAGAGGAGCGAGAGCCGCTCGATCTTCTTGCCGACGGGGCGTACCGCGACCTCGATCCCTGTCGTCAGGGGGTTGTCCGGGTCGGTGAGCGAGATGCTGCCGGCTCCCCCTGGGAAGAGGATCGGGAAGATCTCGCCGAAGGCTGCGCGCGTGTCCTCGAAAGCGGCGACGAAGATCGTCTGCATCCGATCGTCGAGCTCGGCGATGATCGTCTGCAGGTCGGTGCGGGTCTGCTGCAGATCGGCGAGCTGTTCCGTCAGGAAGGCGTGACGCTGCTCCAACGCGGCGAACTCCTCGAGCGCGAGCGGATTCACGCGGCCGAGTTGGGCGAGTTTCCGCTCGGCCTCCTGAAGTCGACGTTTCTGTGCCGCGCGATCGAAGGGCTCGCTGGCGTCACCGTCGCCGACCGGGATGGCCTGGTCGGGTCCGTATTCCGAAACGAGAATGTCTTCGTCGAGCGACAGCTCCGACTGCACGCGCTCGAGCAGGCTCGTGACGTGGAGTCGCTTCTCGTGCATCTGCAGCTCAAGGCCGTGGACGCTCTCGGTCAGGCGCGCGAGGCGTTCCCGCACAGAGTTCTCGTCCGCTCGAGCGCGGGCCAGGCCGGCCGTGACGGCGGAGCGGGCCGACTCGGCTGCGGCGAGCTCGACCCGTGCCTGGCTGACCGACCGGTCTACCGAGTCGAGCAGCGCCGGAAGCGCCCCCGCGACCTCGGCTGCGATCTCGCGCTGCGCCCGGCGGATCACCGCGCGCCGTGCAGCCGCAGCCGCGGCGGACCGCTCGCGCTCGCGCTGCTGTTCCAGCTGAACGATGCGGGCCTCCCCCGCACGGACGCGCTCGCGCAGGGTTTCGATGTCGAGCCGCGCCCGCATCTCGCCCTCGCGCGCCTCCTCCAGATCGGCCACCATGCCCTCGCGCGCGGACGCGTCGAGCAGGGGACGGGGCACCTCCAGCGCCCGGGCGAGCGTCTCGTCCGCCAGGCGGGCGTGCTCCTCGGCCTCGGCGACGGCGGCCTGCGCCTGCGCGAGGCCGGCCTCGAGCCGCTCGCACTCCGCGACCGCCGCCTCAAACCGCACGGTGACGCGGTTCAGCCTTTCGGCGTGGGCCGCCAGGGCGGCGTCGTGAGCGCGGAGGGTCGCGAGCGCGTCCTTGGTTCGCGCGCGAGCGTCCGTCAACGTCTGTTGCGCGTCGCCCAGGGCCTCCCGGAGGGAGTCGGCCACCACGGTGATCTCAGCGAGTCGATCAGCGGCCGCATCACGTTCGGCGGCGAGTTCGAGACGCGACCGTCCCGAGCCCGAGCCGGCACGCACCGTGCGGGCGGTGACGACCTCGCCGTCGCGCGTGACGACGGCCGTTCCCGGCGACGCGGACTCGAGCGCCGGGCGCACGACCTCCGCGGCAGCGATGTCGTCGACGATCCAGACGCCGGCCAGGACGCCGCGCACCCCCGCGGGCGCCGAGACGACCTCGACCGCACGGACGGCGCCCTCGATCGGAGTCGTCTCCCCCGCGTCGGGTGCGTCGGCGATCGCGATCTCGACGACGCCGAGATCACCCTCGCGCGCGGCCCGGGCCGCCGCGAACGCCGCCGCGCCGTCATCGACCAGAAGCCCTTCGGCCAGGGACCCGAGGACCGCGGCGATCGCGGCTTCGTACCCCGCGGTCACCTTCACAGCATCGCCGACGAGTCCACGGATGCCGTCGCCTCCGCTCCCCGCGAGATCCGCCGCCGCATTGCGCACATCCAACGCGCGCCCGAGGGCCGCGGTCTGTGCGGTGAGCGCGTCGCGTTCGCGCTCCGCGGCGTGCAGACGGTCACGGATGCCAGACACTTCGGTCTCGGTCTCGTTCGTCTCGCGCTGTGCGCGCTCGTACGCCGCGGCGTGCTCCGCCGTCGATTCCTCCGGCGTCACGTCGGGATCGAGGTCGGCGCGCGCCTGTTCGGCCTCGGCGAGGCGCTCGCGTGCGGCATCCAGAGCCCGTTGCTGTCGGTCGACGGCTCCGCGGACGGCGGCCAGTCCCGACGCCGCCGCCTCGGCGGAACCGCGCAGTGCGGTGAGCTTCATGTCGTGTTCGGACACCAGCGCGCTCTGCGCGGCGATGTCCGTGTCCAATGCGTCGAGTTCGGCGCGGGCACGTGCGACTCCGCGGGCGGCGTCCGCCGCGGCATCCTGGGCGTCACCGAGACCGCCGGCGATGTCGTCGATCTCGGTGCGAAGGTCGTCGATCGTCGCCTGCGTCACGGTCGGCACGGCAGTAGAGCTGTCGCCCTCGTCATCGGCGAGCAGCGTCAGACGCTGGCCCGCGAGCGTGTACAGCCCGCGAAGGCGCTCCTGCACCTGCTCCAGGGAAAACGCGACGCGTCGTGCGCGGTCGACGGCCTCCGAACGCTGCTCCTCCTCGAGTCGCTCGACCTTGTGCCGGATGCCGTCCGCCTGGTCCTGCAGCATCAGCCGCTCGGTGTGGCGTTCGCTCTCGGCCGCCGCGGCGTCGGCGAGCTCGCGCCGCAGGCTCACGAGTTCATCGGCGAACAGCCGCGCCTTCGCGTCACGAACGACCGCGGCGATGGTGGCCGCCTCCCGGGCGATCTCGGCCTGCTTGCCGAGGGGTTTCAGCTGTCGACGCAACTCCCCGGCGAGGTCGCTCAACCGGGTGAGGTTGGTCTCCATCGCCTCGAGCTTGCGGACCGTCTTCTCCTTGCGGCGGCGGTGCTTGAGGATGCCGGCGGCCTCCTCGATGAAGCCGCGCCGTTCCTCCGCCGACGCCTGCAGCACGGTGTCGAGCCGCCCCTGGCCGATGATCACGTGCATCTCCCGGCCGAGGCCCGAGTCGCTCAGCAGCTCCTGCACGTCGAGCAGACGGCACGTCTGACCGTTGATCGCGTACTCGCTGGCTCCGGTACGGAACAGCGTGCGGCTGATCGTGACCTCGGTGTAGTCGATCGGGAGCGCGCCGTCGGTGTTGTCGACCGTCAGCTGCACCTCCGCGCGTCCGAGAGGACCGCGGGTCGAGGTGCCGGCGAAGATGACGTCCTCCATCTTGCCGCCGCGGAGGGTCTTCGCCCCTTGCTCGCCCATCACCCACGCGAGTGCGTCCACCACATTGGACTTCCCCGAGCCGTTCGGCCCCACGATGCAGGTGACGCCCGGCTCGAGAGCGAACGTCGTCGACTGCGCGAAGGACTTGAACCCCTTCAGCGTGACGCTCTTCAGGTGCATGCGGATGCGCCTTCCCGACCCGGTGGACTTCCGCCTCACGCTACCCGACGACCCGCGGAATCCCGCGGTGGCTGGCCGTTCGCGCGGACGCCGACTCGCCCGGGTGACCATCATTCCTGAATCTTCGCTTGACATCCGCTGGATGCCTTCGCTAACGTCGGTGGTCGCAACCGACTGAGAGAGGAGGTCACTCCCATGATTCGCACCATCACCGGCTTCACCGCCACCGGCTTCACCGCCGTTACCGTGCTGTCCGCACCCCTGCGCGGAGTGACCACCGCCGTCGGCATGCCTGTTCTTCAGGCGTAACCGCGTCGCGTCGAGACGTCTTTCCGTCTCCGCTCCCGCACCGTCGTCCGTTTCCCGGATGCCGTGCACCCGGGTCGTCTTCGACCCTTCCGCCACTTCTCGCCTTCTCTAGGCCGTGGCTCCTCTGCTCGTTCTTCTCATCGGAGCATCCGCATGAACGCCTCGCTCACACGCGCGCCGCAGCACACGGCATCCGCGCTGTCCTTTCCCGTCGTCGAGACCCGCCTCGGTCTCCTCGACCGTCTCTCCCTCCGCCTCGGCCTGTGGCTGCTCACCCGCGCCGCCGCGCGCGTCGATCGCCTCGTGCACCGCACCGAGCGCGACGATCTCGCGAACCGGGCCGCTCTCGAGCGCTCCCGGCGCGAGGCGCAGTGGCAGCGGCAGGCGCTTCTCTCGCGTCCGCCGCTGTGACCCGGCGGGGCCGGACTCCCCGGCCCCGCCCTCCCGTTCCCTTCCACCGAAAGTTCCGACATGACCACCCTTCCGCCCGGCCTCGAGCTCCGCCCGCTCCCCCTTCCGGCATCCATCGATGCCCCCGACGCCCACGACTTCCGCGAGATGGCGCGCATGCGCAATCTGGTCTACGCCGAGATCGCCGGTCACGACGACCACGCCATGCCCGCCGACGAGCTCCTCGCCCTCTACCGCCCCATCGCGGCACAGCTCCGGCTGCTGTGGATCGCCGTCCTCGACGGGGAGGTGGTGGGCCGTGTCGGCCTCGACCTGCCGCAGGAGGCTGGCGCGCGGACGGGCTTCTGGCTCATCGAGCTGCGCCGCAGCGCGTGGGGGCGCGGCATCGGACGCGCGGCGCACGAGCTGATCGAACGCACCGCGCGCGAGCACGGTCGCACCATCCTGCAGTCGTGGGCCGAGCACCCGGCCGCGGAGGGACCTCGCCTCGAGGCGCCGACCGGGTTCGGGAGCATCCCGCTCGACCGCGCCGCGCGGTTCTATCTCGACGCCGGGTACACCCTCGAGCAGATCGTGCGGCAGAGCCGCCTCGATCTCCCCGACAGCGAGACGCACCTGCGGACGCTGCTCGCCGAGGCCGAGAACGCGGCGACCGGTTATCGCGTCATCCAGTGGACGCTCCCCACGCCGCCCGAGTTCGTCGACGCGTTCGCCTACATGAAGTCGCGCATGATCACGGACGCGCCGGCCGCGGGCCTCGACTACGACGAAGAGATCTGGGATGCCGCTCGCGTCACCGACTGGGAACGCCGGTACACCGAGGCCGACCGACACGTGCTCGTGACCGTCGCCCAGCACATCGACAGCGGCGAACTCGCCGCCTTCAACGAGCTGTCCATCGGGAAGGATCGCACGGCTGTGACGCAGCAAGAGGACACCCTGGTCGTGGCATCCCATCGCGGGCATCGCCTCGGGATGCTGGTGAAGTGCGCCGGACTGGTCGCCTGGCGCGAGGCCATCCCGGAGTCACCCCGCGTGCTGACGTGGAACGCGGAGGAGAACAGGCCCATGCTCTCGATCAACGAGGCGATCGGGTTCGCCCCGATGTCGTACGAGGGCGCCTGGCAGAAAGTGCTCGGCTGATGCCCGGCGGGGTCTGATCGCCGAGACTGCATCCGCCTGACGTCTCCGCTGCAGTCTGCGGCGGGTTCGTCAGGCGGGTGCGGTCTCGCGGGCCGGCCGCGGGCGCGGTGCGCGTCAGACCCGGACGAGCATCCCGCGCTCGCGCATGTCGTCTAGCGTCTCGACGATCGTGGTCTCGGCCGGACGCGGGGTGAAACCGAGCTCCGCCTTCGCGCGCTCGTTGTGGATCACGAGCGGCGGCAACTCGTCGCCCGGCTTCTCCGCGGTGGGCGCCGCGGCCGCCAGGTCGCCGAGGTGCGCCCGCAGAAGGGATGCCACTCCCAGCCACGAGATCGTCGGGCCGTCGGCGAGCAACAGGAAGCGTCTGCCCGCGGCGTCCGCGGTGTTCATCGCCGCCAGGTGCGCCGCCGACACGTCTCGCACATCGGCGATGCCGAACCGCTGACGCGGCGCGAGGGTCATGCGCCCGTCGAGCATCCCGAGGAATGCCTGCAACGAGGACCGGGGGTCGGCCGTCAGGGTGGGTCCGGCGATCCACGTCGGGTTGAGGACGACCAGCTCGAGCTCGCCGCCCTCCCTCTCGACGAAGTCCCACGCGGCGCGCTCTGCCACGGCCTTCGAGCGAGGGTACGCCGGGAGTCCGGGCTGGTCCGGATCGGTCCAGTCGTCCTCGTCGAACTCTCGCACGCCCGCGCCATTCAGCGGCTTCGCCGAGTAACCGACGGCCGCGAAGGACGAGGTCAGCACGACCCGGGCGACCCTGGCATCCCGCGCCGCGCGGAGTACGCGCAGCGCGCCGTCGCGCGCCGGGGTGACCACGAGGTCCGCGTCCTCGGTGACGTGCGTCATCGGGGATGCCAGGTGATATACGCCCGCGACACCGGACACCGCGGCGTCCCAGCCTGCGTTGTCGGTCAGGGAGGCGACGGTCAGCTCAAGGGCGGCGTCGTCGGCTCCGGTGCGGCGGACGGCGCCACGGAGCGCCGGCTCCGCGTCGAGGGATCGGACGGTGGCACGCACGCGCGTGCCCTGCTGGAGGAGGTCGGCGACGACGCGGGTCCCGAGATACCCGGAGGCGCCGGTCACGAGGACGGTGGAGTGTGAATCGGTCATGAAGCGAGTCGAACAGACCTCAAGCGCTGGAGGTCAAGCGCGAAACAGCATCTTCAGCTCGGGATAGATCTCGTGCACTCGCGACTGCGCCTCCGCTTCGGCGGTTGCGTCGCCGCGGTCGCGGGCATCCCACAACTCCGCCTTGCGGCGCAGGTAGTCGAGATGCACACGCAGGGTCGCCATCTCGACCTCCACGCGTTCCGCATGGCCCAGCAGAATGTCGCGTTGCTGGGCCGCGGCGTCGTTGCCCCTCGTACGATTCGCCTGGTAGGTCCGCATGTCCTCGATGCCGACGCCCATCGCCCGGAGACACGCGAGCACCTGCAGATCGTCGAGGTCGCTCTCGCGGTAGCGCCGGTGGCCGCTGCTCGCGTCGCGCGCGATCGGGCCTATGAGCCCGACGTCCTCGTAGTAGCGGAGGGTGGGCTCACTGAGCCCGGACCGGCGTGCGGCCTGTTGGATGGTGAACATCGACATGCCGCTAGCTCAGCACACCTCAAGTGCTTGAGGTCAACTGGCGATCAGCGCACGCGCTGGCATCGCGGGCAGAAGTGGCTCGAGCGGTTCATGAAGCTCACCCGCACGATCGGGCGCCCACAACGCGGGCACGGCTGGGCGGTGCGGCCGTAGGCATTGAGCGAGTGCGCGAAGTACCCCGCCTGGCCGTTGACGTTGACGTACTGGGCGTCGAAGCTCGTACCACCCTCGGCGAGGGCCTTCTCCAGCACCGCCCGAACCTCGGCCAGCAGCCGGTTCACCGACCGCGTCGGCAGATCGGATGCCACGGTCTCCGGGTGGATGCGCGCGGCCCACAGCGACTCGTCGGCGTAGATGTTGCCGATGCCGCTCGCCACGGTCTGGTCGAGCAGCACGCGCTTGATCCCCGACGAGGTTCGCGCCAGGCGCGCGCGGAAGCGGGCATCGTCGAACGCCGGGTCGAGCGGGTCGCGGGCGATGTGGGCGACCTGCGTCGGGACGCGCGGCAGCGACGAGCCGCGGCCACCCGCGGCGGCATCCGGTGTGTCGACGAGCGCGTCGAGCGCCAGCGAGCCGAACGTGCGCTGGTCCGCGAAGACGACCGACAGCGGACCGTGCACCGGATGCTCGAGCTCGATGCGGATGCGTTCGTGCCGCTCCTCGGGTGCGCCCGGCACGCGCAGGAGCATCTGGCCGCTCATGCCGAGGTGCGTCACGATCGCTTCATCGTCGCCGACGGGCATCCACAGGAACTTGCCCCGGCGAACCGCGCCCCCGATACGGCGCCCGGTGAGTTCGGCCTCGAACTGGTCCGGCGTTCCGGAGTGGCGGGTCAGGGCGCGGGCGTCCCGCACGTCGACCGACGCGATGAGCGCACCCGTCACCGCGGGCTCGAGGCCGGCGCGGACGACCTCGACCTCGGGCAGCTCAGGCACGGGCGTCGAGCTCGCGCCACGCAGCGAGGGCAGCAGCCATTTCGGCCTGTTTCTTGCTGGACCCCGTGCCCTGGGTCGCGACATCGCCGACCGTCACCGTCGCGGTGAAGCGCCGATCGTGATCGGGACCGGTCGCCTCGACCGCATAGTGCGGGGCGGCCAGCGACTGGCGCGCCGCGATCTCCTGCAGGCTCGTTTTGGGGTCCATCGCCGCACCGTACCGGTCGGGGTCGGCGAGGAGCGGCTCGACCAGTCGCAGCACCAGCGACGTCGCAGCCTCGGGGCCCGCAGACAGGTACGTCGCGCCGATCACGGCTTCCATCGTGTCGGCGAGGATCGAGTCCTTGTCGCGCCCGCCGGTGAGGATCTCGCCGCGTCCGAGCCGGACGTGGTCGCCCAAACCGATGCCGCGTGCCACCTCGGCCAGAGCCACGGTGGACACGACGCTCGCGCGGCGCTTGGCGAGGCTGCCCTCGTCGAGTTCGGGGTGCCCCGTGAAGAGGCGCACGGTCACCGCTTGTCCGAGCACCGAGTCACCGAGGAACTCCAGGCGCTCGTTGTGCGGGATGGCGCCGTTCTCGTATGCGAACGAGCGGTGGGTCAGCGCAAGAGAAAGAAGCTCGGGGTCGATGTCGACCCCGAGCTTCTCGATGAGCGCAGAGATTCGCGTCACCGGACGTCGATCAGACGTCGGCGACCTTGCGGCCCTTGTACTCGAGGAAGAGCTCGGTGCCCTGCGAGTCGGTGACGACCTTCGCCTGGTGGGGGCGGCTGTAGACGACCTTGCCGTTCTCGATGGTCTTGACCAGCGCGGGGGCTTCGGCCTTCCACTGCGCGCGACGCGAGCGGGTGTTCGAGCGGGAGACCTTCCGCTTCGGGGGGTTACCTGCCATGGCTAGCTCTTCTCTGTCTTGGGGGCGGCGCGAAGCGCATCGCCGTCGTCTGGGGTGTACTGCTGGAGCGCGGCCCACCGGGGATCGACGGGCGTCTGCTCCGTGTCGCCGGCGCTCTCTGTCAGCTTCTCACCCGTGACCGGGTCGAGCCCGGGGCAATCCGGCTGACACACCGGCTGGAACGGAAGCGAGAGGACGATGGCATCCCGGACCACATTTTCAAGATCCACGTGGTCGTCTTGAACGTCGAAGTCGTTCGCTTCGTCCCCAGGATACGCGAAAAGTTCCTGGAACTCGACTTCGACGGGCTCGGTGATGTCGGTGAGGCAGCGTCCGCACACACCGGAGGCCGTGGCGTAGACGGTTCCGGACACGAGGATGCCCTCATGAACGGACTCCAAGCGCACGTCGATCTCGATCGGCTCCTGGGCGGGGACGGACACGAGGCCCTCACCCCACTTCTCGGGTGCGGGGATCTCGAGCTCGTGCTCGCGCATCTCCCCCGGCTTGCGCTCGATGTCGCGCACGGGGAGCTGGAAAGGTCCGGGTCGGTGGGTTCTCACGGTCGTCCATGCTACCCGCGCACCCCTGAACGGGGGCCGCACGGACCCGGTCGTCAGAGGCCGCGCGCGCCGGTGTCGAGGAACCGGGCGACCGCGGCGGGCACGTACGGCGACACATCGCCACCGAGAGCCGCGACCTGTCGGACGAGCGAGCTGGAGACGAGCGCGTGCGACGGGTCGGGCAGCAGGAACACGGTCTCGACGTGCGCGAGGTCGCGGTTCACGATGGCCATCGGCGTCTCGTACGCGACGTCGACCTGCGACCGGATGCCTTTGACCAGCACTTGCGCGCCCACGTCGGTGGCGTAGTCGACGAGGAGACCCATGCTCCACGCGGCGACGATGACGTCGCCCTCGACGCCCTCCTCCTGAATGGACTGCTCGAGGAGCGCCTGTCGCTGTGCGATCGGCAGCATGGCCTCTTTGCCCGGGTTGTGCACGACCAGGACGTGCAGCTGGTCGAACAGTCCGGCCGCGCGGCGGATCACGTCGAGGTGCCCCCGCGTCGGGGGATCGAAGGAACCGGGTACGACGGCGATCCGCGGACTCATTCCGCCAGCCTACCGATCACGACTTGGCGAGGGCCGCGCGCTCCTCGACACCGACACGGCGCTCGAGGGCGGCCGCGAGCCCGGGGTGCCGCACGAGGGCGGGGTCGTCGGCGAGCACGGTCTCCGCCGCGGCGCGCGCTTCGACGATGAGCTCCGAATCGGTCACGACCCGGAGGAGCCGCAGCGACGACCGCGCGCCGGACTGCGCCCCACCGAGAACGTCGCCCTCGCCGCGAAGCTCGAGATCGACCTCGGCGAGTTCGAAGCCGTCGAGCGTCCGTGCCACCGCCTCGACGCGTGAGCGCGACGAGGTTCCCGGCGCCGCTTCCGTCACGAGCAGGCACAGGCCGGGCAGCCCGCCGCGGCCGACGCGCCCGCGCAGCTGATGCAGTTGCGACACTCCGAAACGGTCGGCCTCGAGGATCACCATCGTCGACGCGTTCGGGACGTCGACCCCGACCTCGATGACCGTCGTGGCGACCAGAACATCGATGTCGCCGCGCGCGAACGCCTGCATCACGGCATCCTTCTCGTCCGCGGGCATCTTGCCGTGCAGGATCTCGACGCGGATGTCGGCGAACGCCGGCAGTGTGTCGAGCAGCGCCCCCACCTGCACGACGCCCCACCGCGTGCGTGCGTCGGCACCGTCGGTCGGCTCGTCGCCGACCTCGTCCTTCGTGAGCTTCTCGGCGTCGATCGCGGCGCAGACGACGAACACCTGGTGCGTCTTGGCCACCTCTTCGGCGACGCGGTCCCACACGCGGGCGAACCAGCCCGGTTTCTCCGCGAGCGGGGCGACGAAGGTCTGGATGCCGGCGCGCCCGGCCGGCATCGTCCGGATGGTCGACACGTCGAGGTCGCCGAACACCGTCATCGCGACGGTCCGCGGGATGGGGGTGGCCGTGAGCACGAGCGTGTGCGGAGAGTCGCCCTTCGCGCGGAGAGCCTCGCGCTGGTCGACGCCGAAGCGATGCTGCTCGTCGACGACGACGAAACCGAGATCGGCGAAGGTGGTGGTCGAGCTGAGCAACGCGTGCGTGCCGACGACGATCCGGGCCTGACCGGATGCCACGCGCAGCGCGGCACGGCGGCGCTCGGCGGCGGGGAGCTGCCCGGTGAGGAGCGTCGGCATCAGCTCGGGTGCGAGCTGCGGGCCGAGCATCTTGGCGATCGAGCGCACGTGCTGCGCGGCGAGCACCTCGGTCGGGGCGATGAGGGCGGACTGCCCGCCCGTTTCGGCGACCTGCAGCATCGCGCGAAGCGCCACGAGGGTCTTGCCCGAGCCCACCTCGCCCTGCACCAGGCGGTTCATCGGCCAGTCGCCCACGAGGTCATCGGCGATGCGGGCGCCGACCGTCTCTTGATCGGCGGTCAACGCGAACGGCAGTCCGGCGTCGAAGCGTTCGAGCAGCCCCCCCGGCAGGGCGGGACGTTTCGTCGCCGACAGCGCGCGGACGAACTGCCGCTGCTGCAGCAGGGCGGTCTGGAGCACGAACGCTTCCTGCATGCGCAGGGTCTCGACCGCGGGCGGGATCTCGTCGTCATGAGAAGGGCGGTGGATGTGCTCGAGCGCGGCTCGCACACCCACGAGTCCGCGGTGCTCCCGCAGCCGATCCGGCAGGGGGTCGTCGACAGCGCCCAGTGCGTCGAGCACGAGCGAGATCGTCTTCTGCACGAGCGTGCTCGGGACCGTGCTGGTCGCCGGGTAGATCGGAATCGGTCGCTTCGCGTTGACCTCGGCCTCGGCCCGCGCTTCTTCGAGGTCGTCGAACAGCTCGTAGTCGGGGTGGGTCAGCTGCGTCTGCCGCCGGTACTCCCCCACCTTGCCGGAGAAGATGCCGCGTCGACCGGGGGTGAGGTCTTTCAGCCGCCACGACTGGTTGAAGAACGTCAGCGACATGCGGCCGTCGCCGTCGCTGATGATGACCTCGAGCAGCGAGCCTCGCCGGTTCTGCATGCGGCGCTCGGTCGCGCTCACCACCTCGGCCACGATCGTGACCGGCTCGCCGATCGGCAGCGTCGCGATGGGGGTGAGCTCGCCGCGGCGGGCGTAGCGGCGCGGGTAGTGCTCGAGCAGTTCGCCCACCGTCTTCATGCCGAAGGCCCGCTCGAACGCCGCCGCGGTCTTGCCGCCCACGGCGCCGTCGAGTCGCGACGACAGCGAGAGTCCGGGCATGCACCGAGTCTAGGCATCCCCCCGGACACCCGGTTTGTAGGGTGTGAGGGTGACCCGCATCATCTCCGGCCGCGCGGGCGGCACGGTCCTCGACGTTCCCGCCAAGGGCACGCGACCGACCAGCGACCGCGTGCGCGAGTCCCTGTTCGGCGCCCTCGAGTCAGCCGATCTGGTCGAGGGCGCGCGCGTCCTCGATCTCTACGCCGGCTCCGGCGCGCTCGGACTCGAGAGCCTGAGCCGCGGCGCCGTCTCCGCCGACCTCGTGGAGCTGTCGGGACCCGCGGCCGCTCTCATCCGCAAGAACGCCGACCGCCTGCGCACCGCCGGCGTCCCGGGCACCGCACGTGTCCACCGCGCCAACGCGGCGACCTACGCCGAGACCGCGACCGCGGAGTGGGACCTCGTGTTCCTCGACCCGCCGTACGACGTCCCCGACACCGAGATCACGCGCGCCCTGGTCGGCGTCGCTCCCCGGCTGAGCCCAGACGCCGCGGTGATCGTCGAGCGCGCGAAGCGCTCCTCCCCGCCGGACTGGGATGCCGCGGGACTCGAGCCCGACCGCCACCGCACCTACGGCGACACCACGCTGTGGTGGGGCCGCCCGCCCCGCTGATCCCCACTCCTCCCGCGCACCTCTCCCCCGCGCACCGCGCGTGAGTCGCCAGGATTTGTCGCCTGTGCGTCGCGAGAGGCGACAGATCTTGGCGACTCACGCACCAGCTCTGCGCCCCTCAGCCGCGGCCGGCGTCCCAGTCGCGGTAGGGATCCCAGCCGGTCCGGCCGGTCCAGGGGCGGCCGTCGACCGTCACGGCGATCTCGCCGCGGCGCTCGACCGTGCCGACGCGCCGCCCCGGTCCGACCGTCCCGGCGGGGAACGTCACGAGGAACCCGTGATCCTCTCCCCCGCCCAGCGCCCGGGCCGGATCCTCACCCAGCGCCGCGGAGTCGAACGCGATCGTCACGCCCGACGCGTCGGCGAGCCGCTCGGCATCCAGGGCCAGTCCGTCCGACACGTCCATCATCGCCGTCGCCCCCGCGTCGGCGGCCCGCAGCGCGTCCGCGATCGGTGGGTGCGGGCGGAGCTGGCGGTCCAGGCCCTGGGCATCAGCGGCATCCAGCGCCATCCGATCCTCGGCGGTGATCGCGATCGGCGTGCCACCGGCATCGACGAAGCGCGTGAAGAGGACGTCCAACCCACGACCCGCGACGCCCAAGTCGCCGACGACGTGCACGGCGTCTCCCGGTCGCGCCCCGGAACGGCGCACCGGATCCCGTCCGTCGAGGCTGCCGAGCGCGGTGACGGCGATCGTCAACGTGTCCGACACGGTGAGGTCGCCGCCCTCCACCGCGCAGCCCGGCGCCAGGTCGGCGCACGCCTCGGCGAGCCCGTCCGCCAATCCGCGGACGAACGACAGCGGCGTGGCATCCGGCATCGCCAGCGCGACGAGCAGAGCGACCGGCCGCGCGCCCATCGCGGCGACGTCCGCGAGATTGACCGCCGCCGCCTTGTAGCCGAGGTCGGCCGCCGACGACCACGCGAGTCGGAAGTCGGGGCCGTGCACCAACGTGTCGGTGGTGGCGACCACTCGGCCGTCGGGAATCGCGAGCACCGCCGCATCGTCGCCCGGCCCGACGGGAGCGGTCGAGGCGGGAAGGCGGTCCAGGATGCCGCGGAGAACCTGCCCCTCGGACAGTTCCCCCACGGTGGGCTCGGCGTCGGTCACCCTCCCACGCTATTAGCCTGGAGGGGTGCCCCGCTCCCGTCGTCCCCTCGCGCTGATCGCCGCCCTCGCCCTCCTCCCCGGGTTGGCTGCCTGCAGCGCGACGGTCGCGATGGAGCCGGCCGAGGACGCCAACGACCCCGCGTGCGCCCAGGTCATCTCGCGACTGCCCGACTCGATCTCCGGGCAGGAACGCCGGTGGACCGACGCGCAGGCGACCGGCGCGTGGGGCACCCCCGCGAGCGTCCTGCTGACGTGCGGACTCGAGGCTCCTGGGCCCTCGACGCTCCCGTGCCGCACGTTCGACGGGGTCGACTGGATCGTCGATGAGTCGCAGGCCGCCGATCAGCGGTACACCCTGACGACATTCGGCCACCAGCCGGCCGTGCAGATCTTCCTCGACGCCGGCAGCGCGAGCAGCGCCGACATCGCGCGCGCGCTCGCCCCGCTCATCCGCGACTACCTGCCCGAGACCGGCCAGGTATGCACGACGCCCTCGGACGCAACGGCCGCGCCGACGCCCTGAGGGGTGTCAGTTCCGCTCGAGGGCCGCGTCGAGCAGATCGCTGATGAGGTCGGGGTACGTCAGCCCCGAGGCGATCCAGCACGTCGGGAACATCGAGATCGGGGTGAACCCGGGCATGGTGTTCACCTCGTTCACGTAGAACTCCGTGCCGGTGTAGAAGAAGTCGACGCGCGCGAGACCCTCGCCGCCGAGGGCTTCGAAGGCCTGGGCGGCGATGCGCTGCATCTCGGCGAGTTCGCCGTCGCGCAGTTCGGCGGGGCACACGAGATCGACACCGGGCGCGTCGAGGTACTTCGCCTCGAAGTCGTAGAACTCCCGGCCCGTGACCACGATCTCGCCGGCGACGCTCACCCGCACCGCACCGCCGTCGCGCCCGGGCAGCACACCGCACTCGAGCTCGCGGCCGACGATCGCCTTCTCGACCAGCGCGAGGCGGTCTTCGGCGAAGGCCGTCTCCAGGGCGGCATCCAGGTCTTCCCACCGTGACACTTTCGTCACGCCGACGCTCGACCCGGCCTCGTTCGGCTTGACGAACACGGGAAGCTCCAGCGCGCGGATACGGCGCTCCCATAGCTCGCGATCCCGCACGAGGTCGGCGCGGGTCACGGCGACCCACGGCACGACGGGTACGCCCGCCGAACGCAGGACGCGCTTCGTGACGTTCTTGTTCATGCCGATCGCCGACATCAGCACGCCGCCCCCGGCGTACGGGATGCCGAGCAGCTCGAGGAGTCCCTGGATCGTGCCGTCCTCACCGAAGCGGCCGTGCAGGATGGGGAGGACCACGTCCACATCGCCGAGGGAGCGCTCACCGCCGGCATCCGTCACCGTCCACTCGCGCGACACCGCCGACTCGGGCAGACGCACACGGCTGCCGTTGTCGAGGACCTCCGGCAGAGCCTCGGGGCGCAGCGCGAACTTGTCGGGGTCGTCGTCCTCGAGCACGAAGGCGCCGTCGCGCGTGATCCCGACAGGGATCACCCGGAAGCGGTCACGATCGATCGCCCGCAACACCCCGCCCGCCGTGGCGGAACTGATCGAATGCTCGCTGGAGCGCCCGCCGAAGAGCACCGCCACCACCGGTTTGGTCATTCTGCGTCCTCTCGCCCTGCGGCTGGTCGTCGTCGGTCGTGAGATGCGGCGCGATGTCACGGGGATCCATGGTGCCGTCGAGCACCATCTTCACCTGGCGCACGATCGGCATGTCGACACCGACTTCGCGCGCGAGCTGCAGCACGGGGGCGACGGATGCCAGTCCCTCCGCGGTCTGCTGCATCTGCTTGACCACGTCCTGGTAGCCGTAACCCTGTCCGAGCAGGCGCCCCGCCGTGTTGTTGCGGCTCAGCGGAGACTGACAGGTCGCGATGAGATCGCCGAGGCCCGCGAGGCCCTGCAGCGTCTCGGGCTGGGCGCCCTGGGCGACGGCGAAGTCGGTCATCTCGACGAGACCGCGCGTGATGATCGAGGCCTTCGTGTTCTCGCCATAGCCGACACCGTCGACGATCCCGATCGCGACGGCGATCAGGTTCTTCAGCACACCGCCGAACTCGGTGCCGATCACGTCGGTGTTCACGAACGACCGGAAGTAACGATTGCGGGCCCGCCGGGCCACGGCCTCGGCGGTCTCGGGGCTCAGCGAGCTGATCACGGCGGCGGTCGGCTGCTCGCGCGCGATCTCCAGGGCGAGATTCGGACCGGATGCCACGGCGATGCGCGCCGGGTCGCACTCGAGCACCTGCTCGATGACCTGGCTCATCCGCAGGCCCGACGACTTCTCGACGCCCTTCATGAGAGAGACCAGCGGCACGTTCGTGTGCTCCACCAGCGGCCGGATCGCGGCCAGATTCTCGCGCAGCGATTGGCTCGGCACCGACAGGTAGATCTGTTCGGCACCGCGCAGAGCCTCGGCGAGATCCGTCGTCGCCGTCATGGCGCGCGGAAGATTGATACCCGCGAGATACCGGCTGTTGCGTTTGGACTCCGTGATCTCGGCCGCAAGCTCGGGTCGCCGCGCCCACATGACGACGGAGGCACCGCCATCGGCCAGGATCTTGCCGAAGGTCGTACCCCAGCTGCCGGCACCGACGACGGCGACCTTGGGGCCGGCCACCTCGTGCTTACGACTCAAGGCGGCCCGTCTCGTTCTGCCCGTGCGCGGACGGGTTCCAGCGCACCGCGGGGGCCGGGATGCCACGCAGCCCCGCCAGCATCTCCGCGATGCGGCCCATGAGCGCATCCGTCGCCCGAGTGAGGGTCGCGGGCTGGGTGGCCGTCGCGCGGTACTCCGAGACGTCCATCGCCGGACCGAACTCGACGACCACGCGTACGCGACGGGGGAATTTCAGCTTGCCGTAGCGAGGGAGGATCTGCTGCACGCCCCACTGCGCCATGGGGATGAGGGGCAGGTCGCCCCCCAGCGCCAAACGCAGGGCCCCCGTCTTGCCGCGCATCGGCCAGAGGTCGGGATCGCGGGTCAGGGTGCCCTCCGGATAGACGATCACCCCGCGGCCGTCGCGGGCGATGCTCTGAGCGGCGGCGATCGACTGGTTCGCACTCGACGAGGTCCGCGGAACGGGGACCATGCCGGTGGCGCGCAGAGCAGCCCCGAGGACGGGGACCTTGAACAGGCTCTCCTTCGCCAGGAAGCGCGGCGCGCGCCCCGCGCGCCACACCGCGACGGCGATGACGAGGGGGTCGAACTCCGAATTGTGGTTCGGAGCGAGAACGTACGCGCCTTCGCGCGGGAGATTCTCGACCCCGCGCATCTCGATGCGCGCGAACATCCCGACGAGCGGGACCACGACAGCGGCCAGCGGCCAGAAGGCGCTCGGCCGGCTCTTCTCCGGAGAGGCCGCCACGGGTCAGCCCACGACGTCGAAGTCGGCGTCGAGAGCGGTGAGCTTCTCGAGGAACTTCTCGTACCCGCGGCGGATGATGCCGATGTTGCGCACCGTCGACTCGCCCTCGGCGGCCAGGGCGGCGATCACGTAGCTGTAACCGCCGCGCAGGTCGGGCACCTCGACGTCGGCGCCGTGCAACGGTGTCGGCCCGTTGATGACGGCGGCCTGCTCGAGGTCGCGCCGTGGAACCCGGCGGTCGGGGCTCGCGAGACCCTGCGGGTGCACGACGATGTCGGCACCCATCTTGTTCAGCGCCTGCGTGAAGCCGAGACGGTTCTCGTACACGGTCTCGTGCACCGTGGAGGTGCCGTGGGCCTGCGTCAGCGCGACGATGAGCGGCTGCTGCCAGTCGGTCATGAAGCCTGGGTGCACGTCGGTCTCGACCATGACGGGCTTGAGATCGTCGCCCCGACGGAACAGGATGCCGTCCTCGCGCACGTCGAACCAGCCACCGGCCTTACGGAACACGTTCAAGAACGTCAGCATGTCCTGCTGGCGGGCGCCCTTGGCGAAGATCTCGCCGTCGGTCGCGAGAGCGGCGCACGCCCAGGACGCGGCCTCGTTGCGGTCGAAGATCGCGCGGTGGTCGTAGCCGACGAGACGGTCGACGCCCTCGATGTAGATGACGCGGTTGGGCTCGTACGAGATGATCGCGCCCATCTTCTGCAGGACGGCGATGAGATCCATGATCTCCGGCTCGATCGCGGCGTTGCGGAGCTCCGTCACGCCCTTCGCCCGGACCGCGGTCAGCAGCACCTGCTCGGTCGCGCCGACGCTCGGGTACGGCAGCGTGATGTTCGCGCCGTGCAGGCCGTTCGGCGCCGTGATGCGGATGCCCTCGTAGCTCTTGTCGACAACCGCTCCGAACGCGCGCAACGCGTCCATGTGGAAGTTGATCGGACGGTTGCCGATGCGGCATCCACCGAGATCCGGGATCAGTGCCTCGCCCAAGAGGTGGAGCAGCGGCCCGCAGAACAGGATCGGGATGCGGGACGCCCCCGCGTGCGCATCGATCTCCTCGAAGTGCGCGGCCACCGCGCCGGAGGGGTCGAGGTGCAGCGTCCCCTCTTCGTCGCCCTCGGTGACGGTGACGCCGTGCACCTCGAGCAATGAGCGGACGACCTTGACGTCGCTGATGCTCGGGACGTCACGCAGGGTGCTGGTGGTGTCGCCCAGGAGCGCGGCCACCATCGCCTTGGTCACGAGGTTCTTCGCCCCCTTGACCTCGACCGTTCCGTGCAGAGGGCGTCCGCCGCGGATCACGAGGGTCTCCGCGTCTTCCCAGTCCGGCTGCGCGGAGAACTGATCTCCGGAATCGGTGACGAGTGTGCTCATAGGGGGGTGGACCTCACTTCGTGGACGAGGGGCGGCGGAGCGGCCCGATCGGGCCGACCGGGCTTAGCGGACCGGAAGGGTCCGTGGCCGCCATGCCTCGCGGCGCGCCTCGAACTGCGCGATCTTGTCTTCCTCGCGCAGAGTGAGCCCGATGTCGTCGAGCCCTTCGAGAAGCCGCCACCTAGTGTAATCGTCGATCTCGAACGAAACCCGGAGGTCGCCGAGCGTGGCGCTGCGGGCCTCGAGGTCCACGGTCATCTCGACACCGGGCTGCGCCGCGACGGCCGCCCAGATGCGCTCGACGTCGTCCTCCGAGACCACTCCCGTGACCAGTCCCTGTTTGCCCGAGTTGCCGCGGAAGATGTCCGCGAACTTGGGGCTCAGCACCACCCGGAAGCCGTAGTCGCGCAGCGCCCACACGGCGTGTTCGCGGCTCGAACCGGTCCCGAAGTCGGGACCGGCCACCAGGATGGACGCCGAGCGGAAGGCATCCTGGTTCAGGACGAACTCGGGGTCCTGGCGCCAGTTCGCGAACAGCGCGTCTTCGAAGCCCGTCTTGGTGACGCGCTTGAGGTAGACCGCGGGAATGATCTGATCGGTGTCGACGGCGGAGCGCTGCAGCGGGGCCACGATGCCGGTGTGCGTGGTGAACTTCTCCATGTCAGGCCTCCGCCCCGGTCGCGACGGTTTCCGCGGGCAGCGGATCGAGGTCGGCGGGGCTCGAGAGCGTGCCCCGCACGGCGGTCGCCGCGGCGACCAGCGGCGAGACGAGGTGCGTCCGCCCGCCCTTGCCCTGGCGTCCTTCGAAGTTGCGGTTGGACGTCGACGCACAGCGCTCGCCCGGGGCGAGCTGGTCGGGGTTCATACCGAGGCACATCGAGCAGCCGGCGAAACGCCATTCGGCGCCGAAGGCGGTGAACACCTTGTCGAGCCCCTCGGCCTCGGCTTCCAGACGCACGCGGGCCGAGCCCGGAACGACCATGACGCGGACGTTCTCGGCCTTGGTGCGGCCCTGGATCACCGACGCGAACGCCCGCAGGTCTTCGATGCGGCTGTTCGTGCACGAGCCCATGAACACGGCATCCACGGGGATGTCCTTCATCGGCGTTCCGGGCTCCAGCGCCATGTACTCCAGCGCCCGCTCGGCGGCGGCGCGCTCGTTCGCGTCCGTGATCCCGGCGGGCGTGGGCACGACGTCGGACAGCGAGACGCCCTGACCGGGGTTCGTGCCCCACGTGACGAAGGGCTCCAGCTCGTTCGCGTCGAGGAAGACCTCGGCGTCGTAGACGGCGCCCTCGTCACTCGGCAGCGTCCGCCAGTAGGCGACGGCGTCGTCCCAGTCCTGCCCCTGCGGAGCGTGCGGCTTGTCCTTGACGTAGGCGAAGGTCGTCTCGTCGGGCGCGATCATGCCGGCGCGGGCACCGGCCTCGATCGACATGTTGCACATCGTCATGCGCCCCTCCATCGAGAGGGAGCGGATCGCGCTGCCGCGGAACTCGAGTACGTAGCCCTGCCCGCCGTTCGCACCGATCTTGGCGATGATCGCGAGGATGATGTCCTTCGCCGTGACACCCGGCTTCAGCTCGCCCTCGACCGTGATCGCCATGGTCTTGAACGGCTTCAGCGGCAGGGTCTGCGTCGCCAGGACGTGTTCGACCTCGCTCGTGCCGATGCCGAATGCCATCGCCCCGAACGCGCCGTGGGTCGAGGTGTGGCTGTCGCCGCAGACCACCGTGATGCCCGGCATCGTGAGGCCCAACTGCGGGCCGACGACGTGGACGATCCCCTGCTCCTTGTCGCCGAGCGAGTGGATGCGGACACCGAACTCGTCGGCGTTGCGGCGCAGCGTCTCGATCTGCGTGCGGCTGGTGAGGTCGGCGATCGGCTTATCGATGTCGAGCGTCGGAGTGTTGTGGTCCTCGGTGGCGATCGTGAGGTCGAGGCGACGCACCGGACGCGCCTCGGCGCGGAGGCCGTCGAAGGCCTGGGGGCTGGTCACCTCGTGCACTAGGTGCAGGTCGATGTAGATGAGGTCGGGCTGACCGTTCTCGCCCTTGACCACCAGGTGGTCGTCCCAGACCTTCTCGGCCAGGGTCCGCGGGCGATCGGGAATGTGGATGCCGTCGATCGATGTCGTGCTCATGAGACTTGCGTTTCTCCTCGGATGGGATGTGAGGCCCGCGACGAAACTCCGCGACGAGAAAGGCCTAGGACAAGGTCTCGTCGCGGCCGCTAAGGAGGAGGCCGACGATCCGCACCTCGTCACGATACCACCGGCCCGTCGGGGGCCTCCGCGTAACACGGCGCCGCACGTTTGGGCGGGGCCGGGGTCCGCGTGCGAGCCTGTCGCCACCGCTTCGGGAAGGAGAGTGCCGCATGGGCGCGCAGGAAGACACCGGGTTCTCGACCCGTCAGGTGCACGTGGGGGCCTCGGTCGCGCCCGCCTCACCGCGGGCCACACCGATCTACCTGACCGCGGGGTTCACCTTCTCCGACCTCGATGAGTCGGCGGCGCACTTCTCGACCGGCAGCGGCTTCGGCTATTCCCGAACCGGCAATCCGACCGTGCAGGCCGTCGAGGAACGCCTCGCGTCGCTCGAGGGCGGCGACCAGGCGATCCTCGTCTCGAGCGGTCAGGCCGCGGTCACCGTCGCACTCCTCGGACTCCTGGATGCCGGTGACCACCTCATCGTCTCCGAGCACATCTACGAGGGCACCCGGGGCCTGCTGCTCGACAACTTCTCGCGTCTGGGCATCGAGACGACGTTCGTCGACACCGACGACCTCGACGCGTGGCGCGCCGCCATCACTCCGCGGACGAAGGCGATGTTCGCCGAGACGCTCTCCAACGCCCGCAACGACGTCCTCGACGTCGCCGCCGTCGCCGCCATCGGAGCCGAGCGCGGCATCCCGCTCGTCGTGGACAGCACGTTCACCACCCCCTACCTGCTCCGCCCGATCGAATACGGCGCGGCGGTCGTCGTGCATTCGGCGAGCAAGTTCCTCGCCGGCCAGGGCGCGGTGCTCGGCGGCGTCATCGTCGACGACGGGCGCTTCGACGCCGCGGCATCCGGTCACCTCTTCCCGCACCTCGTCGGCACCGACCGGCTCGGCGGGGCGAGCTACGCCGAGAAGCACGGTCGGCGCGCGCGCGGGCAGTACCTGCGCGAGAGTGTCGCTCCCCGCTTCGGCCCGTCGCCCTCTCCGCTCAACGCCTTCCTCATCGGCCAGGGCGTCGAGACGCTGAGCCTGCGGATGGAGCGGCAGTCGGCCAATGCCCTGGCCGTCGCGCGGTGGCTCGAGACCCGTCCCGAGGTCGAGCGCGTCGACTACGTCGGGCTCTCATCGCACCCGCACCACCATCTGGGTCGGCGCTACCTCACGCGCGGCAGTGGCTCGGTGTTCACCGTGACCCTCCGCGGTGGACTCGAGGCCGCGCGGCACGTCGTGCAGTCCGTCCGGCTCGTCACCCACATGACGCACCTCGGCGACGTCCGCTCGCTCGTCCTGCACCCGCAGAGCACGAGCCACTCGGGGCGCACCGTCGCCGAGCGCGAACGCGCGGGGGTGTTCCCGGGGACCATTCGCCTGTCGATCGGCATCGAGGACGTCGACGACATCATCGCCGACCTCGCGCAGGCCCTCGACGGCGTGGCATCCCTCGCTCTCATCGACGAGCCCGCGGATGCCGACGTCCGTGAGGTCGTGGTCCTGTGAGCCGGCTCCAGCACTTCGGGTGGTTCCTCGCCCGCGGTTTCGGTCCGCACGGCTGGGGGCACCCGTACCTCCGGTGGAACCACCGATGGACCGAGCCGGGTCTCTACCAGGACTCGGCCCGCACGCTCGAGCAGGCCGGTTTCGACCTGCTGATCATCGAGGATGCGCCGTCGCTCGGCAGTGCCGAAACCATCGACCTGCGCGTGCGGCACGCGTTCGGCGGCCCCAAGCACGATCCGTTGCTCCTCGCGCCCTACCTGTTCGCCGCGACGCGGCACCTCGGCATCGCACCCACGGTCAACCCTGCGGCGTATCTGCCCTACACCGCGGCCCGGCAGTTCGCGACGCTCCAGCACCTCAGCGGCCACCGCCTCGGTCTGAACGTCGTCACCGACACCGGCAGCGCGCGGCACTTCTCGACCGCGCCGCAGCTCGGACACGACGCCGCGTACGACCGTGCCGAGGAGTGGATCGACGGACTCCGCGCGCTGTGGCGCAGCTGGGGCGACGGCGCCCTCGTCGAGGATGAAGAGACAGGCGTGTACGCCGACGGCACGCGCCTGGATGCCGCCCCGCACCGCGGCGAGTACTTCGGCTTCGACGGCCCGCTCAACGCGGTGCCGTTCACCGACGGCGAGCCCGCGATCGTGTCCCCCGGAGGCTCGGGCCGTGGCCTCGCCTTCGCCGGGCGCAATTCCGACGTGCAGCTGGCTCTCGCCCCGCTCGACGAGCAGAGCATCCGCGCCTACCGCGGCCGCATCCACGCGGCCGCCGAGGCCGCGGGACGCGCGGCGAGCGACGTGAAGATCCTGTTCGCGATCCAGCCCGTGCTCGTGGGATCGGCGGAGGAGGCCGACCGGCTGGTCGCGGCATCCGCGGATCCCGACGACGCCGCGTTGCTCGCCATCGCCCGCAAGCAGTCGAGCGACCTCGAGATCGACCTCACCGGGCTCGACCTCGATCAGCCTCTGGATCGCGCGATCTTCGGCGAGCACGTGTCGGAAGGGAGCATCCGCCGTCTCGTCGGGAAGCACGAGCCCGATGCTCCCCTGCGCGCGATCCTCGCGGCGCACGCACGCCTCGGCCGTCTGAAGGACGGGTCGGGCTTCGTCGGCACCGCGGAGGAGTTCGCCGACCGGGTCGAGGAGCTCGGCGACTGGGGCAACGACGGCGTGCTGCTGTGGGGCGACCTGCACCCGGTCACCGTGCACCGGCTGCTCGATGACCTCGTGCCGATCCTCCGACGTCGCGGCATCCTGCGCGAGGAGTACGTCGACGGCGGCCTCGGGGCCAACCTACACGCGTTCTGACCGCCGGCACGGCGGTCCGCGCACGGAGCCTCAGTCGCGGTCCGGCTGCTCCACGGTAGGAGGCGTGCCCTTCTCGTCGGCGACCCGCGCCGCCGCGTCCTGCGGCCCCGCGGTGTCCGGCTCGCGCCGCGAGACGACCAGGCTCGCGATCGTCGCGACGGCCATCGATCCCACGATGACCGCGAGCGAGACCCACGTCGAGATCTCGGGCGCCCACTCGATCGGCTCACCGCCGTTGAGGAACGGCAGCTCGTTCACGTGCAGCGCGTGCAGGATGAGCTTCACGCCGATGAAGGCGAGGATGAACGCGATGCCGTAGTGCAGGAACCGCAGGCGCTCGAGCAGGTCGCCGAGCAGGAAGTACAGCTGGCGCAGGCCCATGAGCGCGAACAGGTTCGCCGTGAACACGATGAACGGGCTCTGCGTGATGCCGAAGATCGCCGGGATCGAGTCGATTGCGAACAGCAGGTCGGTCACACCGATGGCCGCGAACACGATGATCATGGGCGTGAACACGCGCTTGCCCTGGACGCGCGTGAAGATCTTCTTGCCGTCGTACGCATCGCTGATCGGCAGGACGCGACGCAGCATGCGGACGATGAGGTTCTCGCGCTGCGTGTCGTCCTCGTGGTCCGCGCCCGGGAACGCCTGTCGGACCGCGGTGTAGATGAGGAACGCGCCGAACAGGTAGAAGATCGGACTGAAGTTCTCGATGATCGTCGCGCCGACGAGGATGAACGCGCCCCGCAGCACGAGCGCGATGATGATGCCCACCATCAGCACCTCTTGCTGGTAGCGCCGCGGCACCGCGAACTGCCCCATGATGAGCACGAAGACGAACAGGTTGTCGATCGACAGGCTGTACTCCGTGAGCCATCCGGCGACGAACTGCCCCGCGACCTCTCCCCCGGCGACGATCGCCAGCACACCCGCGAACGCGAGCGCCAGCACCACGTAGAACACGACCCACAGCGTCGACTCCCTCGGCGAGGGGATGTGCGGACGCGCGAGGATGATGAGCAGATCCGCGGCGAGGATCAGCACGAGCACCACGAGGGTGACCGTCTGGAACACCGGGTCCAGCTGCAACTCCATGACGGGCCTTTCGTTCGGGGAAACGCTGAAGTCTATCGAGTGGCTGAGACGATCGCGCGCGAGCGGACACCTCTGAGTGAGAGAGTGCTCGCACGGGTGCCGGATCGAGGGAACGGATGCCATGACCGACGACGTCATCGACGACAGGGCGCTCGTCGCGCGCGCCGCCGACGGGTCGGAAGCGGCCTTCCGGTCGCTGTATCGCGCGTACGTGCGACCGGTGTACTGGATCGCGTTCGGACTCGTCCACGACGAGAGCGACGCGGAGGACGTCGTTCAGGAGACGTTCGTCGCCGCCTGGCGGAAGATCCCGAAGCTGCGGCTGGAGGGTGCTTCCCTGCTGCCGTGGCTCGCGACGGTCTGCCGCCTGCAGGCGCAGAACCGGCTCCGGTCGAAGCGCCGGCACGGGAACACCGCGGAACTGGACGAGCGCATCCCCGCGCTCGTCGACGTCGAGAAGCAGGTCGTGGAGGCCGAGACGGTCGCCGCGATCCTCGCCGCGGTCGACGGTCTCGCGGATCTCGACCGCGAGATCTTCCGCCTGTGCGCCGCCGAGGGCTACGGCTATCAGGCCGCCGCGGAATCGCTCGGCGTGTCCCACGGCACCGTACGCAACCGCCTCTCCCGCATCCGTTCCCGGGTGCGCGCCACCGCGATCGAGACGGAGACCCCATGACCACCCCCACCCTCCCCGCCCTCCGCGACGACCGCGTGGATGCCATGGAGTCCGTCGTGTTCACCCGGATCGCCGACGAGCGCCTCACCCGCCGTAAGCGTCGGCGAGGCGTCGGGACGGGCGTCGGCGCGGCGGCCGCCGTGCTCGTCGTCGCGGCCGTCATCGGACCGATGCTGTCGATGCCGCCGGGAACCGCGTCGTTCGACTCCGGCGTCGTCGGTGTCGCGGAAGGCGGAGCGATCGACCCGGGCTTCGGTGTGGCGGGCGACGGCGCTCGCGACCTCGGTGCGCCGGTTGCCCCCGAGAGCGCCGTCGGCGGCGCAGCGAGCGATGCAACGACCGAGTCCGGATCGTTGAACGCCCCCGACCGGGAGATCATCGCCACCGGCTCCAGCACCGTGGAAGTCGACGACGTCCGCTCCGCGATCGAGCAGATCTCGGATGCCGCGACCGCCGCGGACGGCTACGTGGAGTCGTCGCAGGTCGGCGGCGGCTACGGCGTCATCCCCCTCGACGGAGCGGGATCGCAGCCCGCGGTATCGTCCGGTTGGATCACCGTCCGCGTCCCTGCCGATGCACTGCCATCGGTCATGGATGGCCTGTCTGCCGTGGGCGATGTGACCGCCACGAGCGTGAACCGCTCCGACGTCACCGAGCAGACGGTCGATCTGCGGGCGCGGGTCGCCGCGGGCGAGGCATCCGTCGCTCGTCTGACCGAGCTGATGGGGCAGGCCGGTTCGGTCGCCGACCTCATCGCCGCCGAGTCCGCGCTCGCCGAACGTCAGGCACAGCTCGACTCCGACCGGTCGGTCCTCGCATCGATCCAGTCGCAGGTCGCGATGTCGTCGCTCAGCGTGCAACTCACCGAGCGCTCGCAGACCGTGGCGGCCGATCCCGCCGGCTTCGGCGACGGCTTGGTCGCCGGCTGGAACGGGCTCATCGCGACCCTGAACGGCGTCGTCATCGGCCTCGGCTTTCTGCTGCCGTGGATCGCGGTGGCGGGCGTCGTGGTGCTGGTCGTGTGGGGCGTGCGGCGCATCGTGCGGAAGCGTCGGGGGTCGCACGAGGCGTAGGACGACGGGGCCCAACCCGCGCTGACGGCTTCTCGTCCAGCTGCGGCACCGGAACGAGAAGAAGCCCCGACCATTCGGTCGAGGCTTCTTCTCGTTGGTGACCCCAGCGGGATTCGAACCCGCGTTACCGCCGTGAGAGGGCGGCGTACTAGGCCGCTATACGATGGGGCCGCGTCGCAACCGTTCAAGTATGCACTACGGCGCCGCGCACGACAAATCGGGCCGCGATCGACTCGCAGCCCGGGCGTGTCCGGCCCAACGTACCGCGCGCGCCGCCGCGAGGGAAGAGTTCGGGCCGCATCGACGCATCTCGTTCACCCCGTGGCATCCATCCGGTCCGCCGTCCAGCGGTTGCAGGCTCCCCCACCGCGGAGTTGACTCGCTCCCATGCAGGTCACCAAACACGAACACGCCGCTCTCGTTCTCACCGAGGCGGGACACACCCTCGTCATCGACCCCGGCGTCTTCACCTCGCCGCTGGAGGAGCTCACCGGCCTCGTCGGGGTCGTGATCACCCACGAGCACCCCGACCACTGGACGCCCGAGCACCTGACGCGGTTCGAGAAGGCGCATCCCGGTGTGCCCATCTACGGGCCGGAGGGCGTGCAGAAAGCGGCGGCGGGGTTCGACGTCACGGTCGTGCACCCGGGAGACTCGCTCGACCTCGGACCCTTCCACCTCGAGTTCTTCGGCGGGAAGCACGCCGTCATCCACGAGTCGATCCCCGTCGTCGACAACGTCGGTGTTCTCGTCAACGACGCGTTCTACTACCCGGGCGATTCATACACGGTGCCCAAGGGTGCGCACGTCGCGCTCCTGGCCGCTCCGGTCGGCGCGCCCTGGCTGAAGATCTCCGAGGCCATGGACTACGTCCTCGAGGTCAAGCCCGCGCGCGCCTTCGCCACGCACGACATGACCCTCTCGGTGGCGGGCAAGCAGATGGGCGATGCCCGCCTCACGTGGGCCGTCGAACAGCACGGCGGTTCGTTCGTCGACCTCGACCCCGGGGACTCCACCGAGGTCTGAGTCGCACGCCCGTCATCGAGCTGCAGAACTCCTGCAGAACCGGCGACCCCGCCATCCATGCCTGGGGTCCGCAGCGTCGTGCAGGAGTTCTGGCGCACCCGTCGTCATCGCGCGATTCCGCCGACAAGACGTGCGTGGCCGCACCCACACGCACAACTCCTGCACGACCCGTGGCTGTCGACCACCCCGCGTCATACAAGCGCACCTAGCAGGAGTTGTGCGTGGCGAGACGCGCAAACACCGGATGCCACGAGCCCTGGGGCCGTGGCATCCGGTGTCTGTGAAAGCGGTGCCTACTGCGCGTCGAGGTCCGTCTCGAGAAGGGCGACGAGCTCGTCGAGCGCCTGCTCGGCGCCCTCACCCTCGGCCTTGAGCGTCACGACGGT
>NZ_RBZY01000031.1 GCF_004022425.1 Microbacterium enclense
CGGCGGTGTGGTTGTAGACGACGTCGAGGATCACTTCGAGGCCGGCCTCGTGCAGCAGCCGAACCATGCCCTTGAACTCGCGGAGCACGGCCTCCGGCCCCTCGGCGCGGCTCGCGGCGGTGGCGTAGGCGGAGTGGGGGGAGAAGAAGTTCAGGGAGTTGTACCCCCAGTAGTTCGTGAGGCCCAGTTGCAGCAGCCGCGGCTCGGTGGCGAACGCGTGCACCGGCAGAAGCTCGACGCTCGTGATCCCGAGCGACAGGAAATGCTCGATCATCGCGGGGTGGGCGAGCCCGGCGTACGTGCCGTGCAACGCCGGCGGAACGTGCGGATGACGCTTCGTCAAGCCCTTCACGTGCCCCTCGTAGATTACCGTGCGGTCCATCGGGACGCGGGGCTTGGCGACCCCGCCCCAGTCGAACCCGCCCTCGACGACGACCGAGCGCCAGTCGCCGAAACCGCCGGACACGAGCCCGCGCGCGTACGGGTCGAGCAGGAGGGTCGCGGGGTTGAACATGTTGCCGGGCCCGTGGGGTCCGCCGACGCGGACGGCGTAGCGCGCGCCCGGGCGCAGCAGCGCGCTCGTGGCCTCGAACACCCCCTGGCCGACAGCGGTCATCGGCAGCGTCTCCACCGCCCAGTCGAGGTCGACGTCGTCGAAGACCACGAGGTGCATCGTGTCGGCGCGCGCCGACCACACGCGCAGGGTTCCGCCGTCCGGTCCGAGTCGCACGCCGAGGTCGTCGAGCGACGGCGCGAGCAGGGCAGAGCGGGGCGACAGGGCCGCTTCGGGTGGGACCATGCGTTCTAGGGTAGTGAACGACACGTGCGCGACACCGGGAGGGTGAATGCCGGTCTATCTCGACCACGCGGCCACCACCCCGCTGAGGCCCGAGGCTCGCGATGCGTGGCTCGCGGCTCACGAGGTGCTGGGCAACCCGTCGTCGATCCATGGCGCCGGTCAGGCCGCCCGCCGCCTGCTCGAGGACGCGCGCGAGAGACTCGCGGAGGTCCTGGGATGCCAGCCCATCGAGGTCGTGCTCACCTCGGGCGGTACCGAGGCCACGAACCTCGCCCTGAAGGGCCTGTGGTGGGCGCGCGAGCCTTCGACCGACACCATGGTGCTCCCGGACGGTGAGCACCACGCCACGCTCGACACGGTCGGTTGGCTGACGGCATCCGCGGGTGCGATGGTGCGTCCGGTCGGTCTCGACCGTCTCGGGCGGATCCCGGTCGCGGACTTCTCCGCCGCGCTCCCCGGTACAGCTCTCGCTACCGCCCTGGTGGCCAACAACGAGGTGGGGACGGTTCAGGATGCCGCGGGCCTGGCCCGCGCAGCCGTGGACGCCGGCGTGCCCCTGCACCTGGATGCGGTGTCCGCGCTCGGACAGGTGGACGTGGACTTCGCGCGGTGGCGCGGCGACGGCAGCAGCCCCGGCGGGCTCGTCGCGCTGTCGGTCTCGGCGCACAAGGTCGGCGGTCCGGTCGGCGTCGGTGCGGCGGTGGTGTCCCGCCACGCACGGCTCACTCCGCTGCTGCACGGTGGTGGACAGCAGCGCGGACTCCGCGCCGGTACCCAGGATGCCGCGGGGGCCGCCGCGTTCGCGGCCGCAGCGATGGCGACGGTCTCCGAACGCACGCAGGAGTCCCTGCGGCTCGAGGCGTTGCGACGGCGTCTCGTGCACGGCATCCTCGACGCGATCCCGGCCGCGCGACTGCTGGGCGATCCCGATGGGCGGCTGCCGGGGAACGCCCACGTCCTCTTCCCCGGGGCGGCGGGGGAGACCCTGCTCTTCCTCCTCGACATGGCCGGGATATCGGTGTCGACGGGATCGGCGTGCCAGGCGGGCGTCGCCGAGCCGTCCCACGTCGTCCTCGCCCTCGGGCTCGACGACCGCGCGGCGCGGTCCGTGCTGCGCCTCACCCTCGGACGGACGTCGACGGACGAGGACGTGGATGCCGTTCTCGCGGCGCTGCCGTCCGCGTACGAGCGGGCCGTGGCATCCGGTGCCCGTTCAGCGGGCGGTTCGTAGACTGGACCCATGCGAGTTCTGGCGGCGATGAGCGGTGGCGTGGACTCCGCGGTGGCCGCGGCACGCGCGGTCGAGGCGGGGCACGATGTGGTCGGTGTACACCTGGCGCTGTCCCGCGCGGGCGGGACGCTCCGGGCCGGCAGCCGCGGATGCTGCACGATCGAGGATGCGATGGACGCCCGCCGTGCGGCGGACAGGCTCGGCATCCCGTTCTACGTGTGGGACTTCTCGGAGCGGTTCCGCGACGACGTGATCGAGGACTTCGTGTCGGAGTACCGGGCCGGTCGCACGCCCAACCCCTGCATGCGGTGCAACGAGAAGATCAAGTTCGCCGCGCTCCTGGAGCGGGCGATCGAGCTCGGCTTCGACGCCGTATGCACCGGTCACTACGCCACACTCGTCGACACGCCCGACGGCCGCGAGCTCCACCGGGCCTCGGATGCCGCCAAGGATCAGTCGTACGTGCTGGGTGTCCTCACGGCTGAACAGCTCGCGCACACGTACTTCCCGCTCGGGTCGACGCCCTCGAAGGCGGTCGTCCGGGCCGAGGCCGAGGCGCGCGGACTGTCGGTCGCGCAGAAGCCGGACAGCCACGACATCTGCTTCATCCCCGACGGCGATACGCGCGGCTGGCTGGCCGAGCGCGTGGGGGCCGAGCAGGGCGAGATCCTCGACCGTTCCGGAGCCGTGGTCGGCCGCCACGAGGGCGCGCACGCGTTCACCGTCGGCCAGCGCCGCGGACTGCAGCTGGGGGTTCCGGCCGCCGACGGCAAGCCGCGGTTCGTGCTCGAGGTGCGGCCCGTGAACAACACCGTCGTCGTGGGTCCGAAGGAGGCGCTCGCCTGCGCCGAGATCGCGGGCGACCGTTTCACCTGGGCCGGCCGTGTCCCGTCCGACACCACGTTCGCGTGCCACGCGCAGATCCGCGCGCACGCCGACCCGGTGCCGGCGACGGCCGTGCTCGAGGACGGCCAGCTGAGCGTGCGCCCCGACGAGCCCTTCGACGGTGTCGCGCCAGGGCAGACGGCCGTGCTCTACGACGGTACGCGGGTGATCGGACAGTTCACGATCGCTCGGACCGTGTCGGCCGTACCCGTCGAGGCCTGAGCGCGCGGATCGCCGGCGGCCTCGCGCCCCTTCTGCTGCGGCTGCGGCGCCTGTCGGCGGAGGAGATTCAGGGACGGGAAGGCCGAAGTCGCGGCATCCCTCCTCCGCCGCCCGAATGCCCTCCCGTCCGAGGTGCCGTGGTCGGCGCCACAACCCCCGCGGGCCATGTCGGTGCCCGTCTCTAAGCTGGGAACGTGACCGAGCACGACCAGCTTCCCGACCTGACCCTCGACGAAGCGCGCAGCGAGGCGGCCGATCTGACGGCGCGCATCGCCGGAGCGCGCGACGCGTATTACGGGCGGGATGCCGAGCTGGTCGACGACGCGACCTACGACGCGTGGATGCATCGTCTCGAGGCCATCGAACGGCTGTACCCCGAGCTCCAAGGGCAGGACAGCCCGACGTTGTCGGTGGGGGCGGCCGAGGCCACCGACCTCGTGACCATCGAGCACGCCGAGCGGATGCTGAGCCTCGACAACGTGTTCTCCCCGGACGAACTGCGCGACTGGGCCGTGAAGACCGAGGCCTCCGCCGGGCGGTCGGTGAACTGGCTCAGCGAGCTCAAGATCGACGGCCTCGCCATCAGCCTGCGGTACGAGAATGGCGTCCTCACATCGGCCGCCACGCGCGGAGATGGCCGCGTCGGCGAGATCGTGACCGAGAACGCTCTGCGCGTCGCCGGGATCCCGCGGGAACTGTCGGGCGAAGGCCACCCGGCGCTGGTCGAGGTGCGGGGCGAGGTGTTCATCCCGGTCACGGCATTCGAGAACCTGAACCGTCTCCAGGGCGAGTACCGCGAGCGCGCGGTCGCCGAGGCGCGCGAGCGCGCGACCGCGCGCCGTGGGGGCGCGAAAGCCTTCGACCTCGACAAGGCCGAGCAGGCGGCGGCACGTCGCTTCCCGGCGTTCGCGAACCCGCGCAATGCGGCGAGTGGCGGCCTGCGGCAGCAAATCGAGAAGAAGTCCGGCCTCGAGCTCGAAGCCGGACTCGCGCGGATCGCCTCGCTCGCGCTGTACGTCCACGGCATCGGCGCATGGCCGGATCCCCCGGTGGCGGCGCAGAGCGAGATCTACGACCTGCTGGCGTCGTGGGGGCTCCCGACGTCCCCGTACAGCCGGGTCGAGGCGAGCGTCGACGGCGTGCTCGACTTCGTGGCCCACTACGGCGAGCACCGACACGACGTCGAACACGAGATCGACGGCGTCGTGGTGAAGGTCGACGAGTTGGCGCTGCACGACGAGCTCGGCGCCACGAGCCGGGCGCCACGGTGGGCGATCGCGTACAAGTACCCGCCGGAACAGGTCAACACGAAGCTGCTCGACATCGTCGTGTCGGTCGGACGGACGGGTCGGGCGACGCCGTTCGCGGTGATGGAGCCCGCGCGCGTGGCCGGCAGCGTCGTGCGGCAGGCGACCCTGCACAACCAGGACGTGGTCAAGGTCAAGGGCGTGCTCATCGGCGACACCGTCGTGCTGCGCAAGGCGGGCGACGTCATTCCCGAGGTGCTCGGACCCGTGGTCGAGTTGCGCGACGGCACCGAGCGCGCGTTCGTCATGCCCGCGGACTGCCCCGAGTGCGGCACGCCGCTGCGGCCCGCGAAGGAGGGCGACATCGACCTCCGCTGCCCCAACGCGCGGTCGTGTCCCGCCCAGGTGCGCGGGCGCGTCGAACACATCGGCTCGCGCGGCGCCCTCGATATCGAGGCGCTGGGCGAGGTCACCGCTGCGGCGCTGACCCAACCCGACGTGCCGGCCGAGCCTCCGCTCGACACCGAGGCGGGGCTGTTCGGTCTCACCATCGACCAGCTCGTGCCCATCGAGGTCGTCGTCCGCGACGCCGAGACGGGGGAGCGCAAGATCGACGAGAAGACCGGCGAGGAGGTACGGCGTGCACCGTTCCAGAAGCTGGGCGCCGCGACCTATCCGCCGGGCGCGGAAGACCTCGATCCCGCCGAGCGGCGACGCCGCGGCATCCGCAAGGACTACCGCGCCGTGCTGCCGTCGGAGCAGGCCGTCAAGCTCGTCGCCGAGCTCGAGAAGGCGAAGACGAAAGACCTCTGGCGACTGCTCGTGTCGCTGAACATCCGGCACGTCGGTCCGGTGGCCGCGCGTGCCTTGGCGCAATGGTTCGGATCGCTGGATGCCATTCGCGCGGCCTCGCGCGACGAGCTCGCCGCTGTCGAGGGCGTCGGCGGCATCATCGCCGACGCCGTGATCGACTGGTTCGCCGTCGATTGGCACAGGGAGATCGTGGAGCGCTGGAGCGCCGCGGGGGTCCGCTTCGCGATCCCCGGCCACCCCGGCCCGGGGGCGGCGGCCGCGGCGGGCGGCGTGCTCACGGGCGTCACGGTCGTCGCGACCGGGTCGCTCGAGGGGTACTCCCGCGAGGGCGCGCAAGAGGCGATCATCGCCGCGGGCGGCAAGGCGGCGTCCAGCGTGTCCAAGAAGACGGATTTCGTGGCGGCCGGCCCGGGCGCGGGCTCGAAGCTCGCCAAGGCCGAAGAACTCGGCATCCGGATCCTGGATGCCGCGCAGTTCCGGATCCTCGTCGAACAGGGCCCCGACGCGCTCGGACCCGCGGGCGAGGCGGACGAAGCGGACGAAGAATGACGGAAGGGACGGGCCGGGGCCCGTCCCTTCCCGATCCCTCCGGTCAGCGCAGGCAGGCCTGCGCCGCTGCGTCGTAGGTGGTCTGCAGGGCCGTGATCTGGTCCGAGAGGCCCTCGGCCTTGCTCGGGTCGGCCGCCAGTTCCTCGATGAACGTGACGTACTCGCCGAGCGCAGCGCTCGCGTCCTGCGCGAGCGGCGCGATCTCGGTGTTCGTGATGCCTTCGAAGTCGGTGCGCACGGTGGCCGCCAACTCCTGGAAGGTCGCCATCGCGGCCTGCGGGTCGGAGGATGACATCGTGCTGCTGGCCTGAGTCACCTCGGTGAAGGCCGTCGAGACGACCTCGCAGGCTTCGGCTTTGGACTGCTCGGCGACGGGCGTCGCGGACGCCGATGCGCTCGGCGCGGTCGACGTCGGTGCGGTCGCATCGCCCTGGTCGGAGGCGGAACCGCCACCCGAGCACCCGGCGAGGAGAAGCAGCGCCGACGCGGCGGCGAGGACGAACGGTACGCGGATGGTCTTCATGTGATGCCCCCCAAGAGTCACGGTGCAGGCTGGCTCAGCCTCGGGACCACGCTAGGTATGGTGACGCCACATCCGCCAGAACGCTGGGGACCCTTGCGCTCGGGCGCCGGTTTAGGGCATGCAGCGCTCACTCCGCGAGGAAACGCTCCTTGACCTGTCGGCGCAGCACCTTCCCGATGAGCGACTTCGGCAGTTCATCGACCACGACGATCCGGCGGGGCACTTTGTAGGGCGTCAGGATGCCACGGGCGAAGGCGCGCACGGCGTCGGGGTCGACCTCGCAGCCGTCGGCCGCGACGACCGCGGCGACGACCTCCTCGCCGGAGTGTTCGCTCGGCATCCCCACCACGGCGACGTCCGCGATCGACGCGTGCTGCCGGAGAACGTTCTCGACCTCGGTGGGCGCCACGTTGAACCCGCCCGTGATGATGAGTTCCTTGATGCGGTCGACGATGCGGACGAACCCGCCGTCGTCGATCGTCACGATGTCGCCGGTGCGGAACCACCCGTCGACGAAGACCTCCTCCGTGGCCTCGGGCTTGCCGTAGTAGCCGGAGAACACCTGCGGCCCGCGGACCACGAGTTCCCCGCGGCCACCGGGCTCGACGTCCGTGTGCGGGTCGTCCGGGTCGACGACCCGGCATTCGGTCCCGGGCAGCGGAAGCCCCACGGTGCCGGGCACGCGGTTCTCGGCCACCGGGTTCGCCATCAGCACCGGAGAGCACTCGCTCAACCCGTACCCCTCGACGAGGTAGCCGCCGGTCGCCTTCTCGAACGGCACGACCAGCTCGTGCGGGAGGGCCATGGCGCCCGAGATCGCGATGTCGGTCCCGGCGAGCGACACGCCCTGCGCCTCGGCGGCGGCGAGCAGGCGCTCCGCGATCGGCGGCACGAGGGGGAGGAAGGTCGCTGGATGCCGCTTGGTGACGGCGAGGACGAGATCGGGGTCGAACTTGGGGAACAGCACGAGGCGTGCGCCCATGGACATGGCGAACGTCAGGCAGAGTGTCAGACCGTACGCGTGGAACATCGGCAGCACCGCGTAGACGACGCACCCCTCACCGCGGACGATCGACGGCACCCACGCCCGCGCCTGCGCCGCGTTGGCGAGCAGATTGGCGTGCGTGAGCATCGCGCCCTTCGGGGTGCCGGTCGTGCCGCTCGTGTACTGGATGATCGCGAGGTCGCCCGTGGCCGGACGGGGGTGCGTCTCGGGGATGGGGTCGTGCCGCACGAGCTGCGACCAGGGGGTGGCATCCGAGGTCTTCTCCGTCAGCGCCGCACGTGATTCTCGGGCTTTCGCGATGGGGAGGCGAAGCGCGAGCCGCATGCGCAGGGGCATGGCCTGCGTCACGTCGACCGACACCAGCGTGGTGACCCGCAGGTCGGCGGGGAACTCCTGCACGGTCTTGACGACCTTGCTCCACACGATCGCGTGCTTCGCGCCGTGGTCCTCGAACTGCTTGCGCAATTCGCGCGCGGTGTAGAGCGGGTTGTGTTCCACGACGACGGCGCCCAGGCGCAGGACGGCGTAGAACGCGACGATGTGCTGCGGGCAGTTGGGCAGCACGATCGCGACGGGGTCGCCCGCCCGCACGCCGTGAGCGGCCAGGGCCGCCGCGACGCGCGATACCTCGGCCGACAGCTCGGAGTACGGCGTCGTGCGACCGAAGAATTCCAGGGCGGGGGCGTCCGGGTAGTCGCGGGTCGAGGCGTCGAGGATGTCGACGAGCGATCCCGACTGAGGATCGAGATCCTCCGGGACTCCGGGGGCGTAGCTGGCGGTCCAGGGGCGAGGCGGGTCGTAGCTCGTCACGGTCCCAGCGTAGGCCGGGGCCGGTCTCGGCGCGCGGTGGTCGCGAACTAGACTTGCCGGGTGTCTGAAATCACCCCTGATCTCGTGCGCCATCTCGGTGTGCTCGCTCGGATCGAGCTGAGCGACGAAGAGGTCCAGAGCCTCACCGGCCAGCTGGATGCCATCGTCGACAACATCGCGAAGGTGTCCGAGGTGGCGACGCCCGACGTGGTCGCCACGAGCCACCCGATCCCGCTCGAGAACGTCTTCCGTCCCGATGTCGTGCAGCAGCAGCTCAGCCGCGAGCAGGTGCTGCAGAACGCCCCCGACCAGGCCGACGGCCGGTTCCGGGTGACCGCGATCCTGGGGGAGGAGCAGTGAGCGACCTCACGCGCCTGAGCGCCGCCGACCTCGCCGCCGCCCTGTCCGCGAAGGAGGTGTCGAGCGTCGAGGCCACGCGCGCGCACCTCGACCGCATCGCCGCCGTGGACGGCGACGTGCACGCGTTCCTCCACGTGAGCGACCACGCTCTGGATGTCGCCGCGGACATCGACCGCCGCCGCGCCGCGGGGGAGCAGCTGCACGAGCTCGCCGGCGTCCCGCTCGCGGTGAAGGACGTGCTCGTCACGACCGACATGCCGTCCACGAGCGGATCGAGAATCCTCGAGGGGTACATGTCGCCCTACGACGCGACGGTTGTGGCGCGCTCGCGCGCGGCCGGTCTCGTGCCGCTGGGCAAGACGAACATGGACGAGTTCGCCATGGGGTCGTCGACCGAGTTCTCGGCGTACGGCCCGACCCGCAACCCGTGGGACCTCGATCGCATCCCCGGGGGTTCCGGCGGCGGCTCGGCGGCCGCGGTCGCCGCGTTCGAAGCGCCGCTCGCGCTCGGCTCCGACACCGGCGGCTCGATCCGCCAGCCCGCCCATGTCACCGGCACCGTGGGCGTCAAGCCGACGTACGGCGGTGTCAGCCGCTACGGCGCGATCGCTCTGGCCTCCAGCCTCGACCAGGTCGGACCGGTCACGCGCACGGTGCTCGACGCGGGGCTGCTGCACGATGTCATCGGCGGGCACGATGAGCACGACTCGACGTCGCTCAGCGACGCCTGGCCGTCGTTCGCCGCGGCCGCTCGCGAGGGCGCGACCGGCGAGGTGCTGAAGGGCCTGAAGGTCGGTGTGATCCGCGAGCTCGACGACCGCGGTTTCCAGAAGGGCGTGTCGGACTCGTTCCGGGCTGCGCTGGCGACGATGCAGGCGCAGGGTGCCGAGATCGTCGAGATCAGCGCTCCGCACTTCGAGTACGGCGTAGCCGCGTACTATCTGATCCTGCCGGCCGAAGCGTCCAGCAACCTCGCCAAGTTCGACTCGGTCCGCTTCGGTCTGCGGGTAACGCCGCAGGGCACCCCGACGGTTGAGAACGTGATGGCCGCGACCCGCGACGCCGGGTTCGGTCCCGAGGTGAAGCGCCGCATCATTCTCGGCACCTACGCCCTGTCGGCCGGGTACTACGACGCCTACTACGGCAGCGCGCAGAAGGTCCGCACGCTCATACAGCAGGACTTCGACGCCGCGTTCGCCGACGTCGACGTCATCGCGACGCCGTCGGCCCCGACCACGGCGTTCCGCCTGGGCGAGAAGATCGACGACCCGCTGCAGATGTACCTGAACGACGTGACCACGATTCCGGCGAACCTCGCCGGTGTCCCCGGCATCTCGATCCCGAGCGGTCTCGCGGACGAGGACGGTCTGCCGGTCGGCATCCAGTTCCTCGCCCCTGCCCGCGAAGACGCACGTCTCTACCGGGTCGGTGCGGCGCTCGAGGCGCTGCTGGTCGACCAGTGGGGCGGTCCTCTCCTCGACCGTGCCCCCTCCCTCACGAACGGAGCGACGCGCTGATGGCCAAGGACGCGCTGATGGACTTCGACGCGGCGCTCGAGATGTTCGAGCCGGTGCTCGGGTTCGAGGTCCACGTCGAGCTGAACACCGCGACGAAGATGTTCTCCGCCGCGCCCAACCCGGCGAACGAGGCGAACCACGGCGCCGAGCCGAACACGCTCGTCGCCCCGGTCGACATGGGCCTGCCGGGCGCGCTGCCGGTCGTGAACGCCGAGGCGATCCGCTCCTCGATCAGCCTGGGCCTGGCGCTCGGCTGCTCGATCGCGCCGTCGAGCCGGTTCGCGCGGAAGAACTACTTCTACCCCGACCTGGGCAAGAACTACCAGATCTCGCAGTACGACGAGCCCATCGCCTTTGAGGGGTCGGTCGAGGTCGAGCTGGAGGACGGCACGATCGTCACCGTGCCGATCGAGCGCGCGCACATGGAGGAGGATGCCGGCAAGCTCACCCACATGGGCGGCGCGACCGGGCGCATCCAGGGCGCCGAGTACTCGCTCGTCGACTACAACCGCGCCGGTGTCCCGCTCGTGGAGATCGTGACCAAGCCGATCTTCGGGGCCGAGCACTCCGCTCCTGCGCTCGCGAAGGCGTACGTCGCGACCATCCGCGACATCGTGCGCGGCCTCGGCATCTCGGAGGCGCGCCTCGAGCGCGGCAACCTCCGCTGCGACGCGAACGTCTCGCTGCGTCCCCGCGGCCAGGAGAAGCTCGGGACGCGCACCGAGACGAAGAACGTCAACTCGATGCGGTCGGTCGAGCGTGCGGTGCGGTACGAGATCCAGCGGCAGGCCGCGATCCTGGCCGCCGGCGGCACCATCACGCAGGAGACGCGTCACTGGCACGAGGACACCGGGCGCACGTCGCCGGGACGCCCGAAGTCGGATGCCGACGACTACCGCTACTTCCCCGAGCCCGACCTGCTCCCCGTCGTGCCGGCACCCGAGCTGATCGAGGAGCTGCGCGCCGCTCTCCCCGAGCCGCCGGCCGCCCGCCGTCGCCGGCTCAAGGCCGACTGGGGCTTCGCCGACATCGATTTCCAGGGCGTGGTCAACGCCGGGCTGCTCGACGAGGTCGAGGCCACGGTGGCCGCCGGCGCGTCGCCCGCCGCCGCGCGCAAGTGGTGGATGAGCGAGATCAGCCGCATCGCGAACGCCGAGGAGCGCGAGCCCGCCGAGCTCGTCAGCCCCGAGAACGTCGCCGCGCTGCAGAAGCTCGTCGATGCCGGGACGCTGACCGACAAGCTCGCGAGGCAGGTGCTCGAGGGCGTCATCGCGGGGGAGGGCTCGCCGCAGGAGGTCGTCGACGCTCGTGGTCTCGCGGTCGTGTCGGATGACGGCGCGCTCATCGCCGCGATCGACGACGCCCTCGCTTCACAGCCCGACGTCCTGGCGAAGATCCGCGACGGCAAGGTGCAGGCCGCCGGTGCCGTCATCGGCGCCGTGATGAAGGCCATGAAGGGTCAGGCCGACGCCGCGCGCGTGCGCGAGCTCGTCCTGGAACGCGCCGCCGCGCACTAGACACACCGGATGCCACGGCCCCGCCGGCCCTCGCGGCCGGGGGTCGTGGCATCCATCCTTTCCGGGAGTGGCGCTGGCTCCGCTCGGGCCGATGTCGGAGGTCCGGGGGAGAATGGATGCCATGGGACGGGGAGACGGCACGGGGCGCATCGTCTCACCGCCCGACGCCGATGACACCGGGGCGGGCATTCTGCACGTCGACATGGATGCGTTCTTCGCGTCGGTGGCCGTCCTCGACGATCCCTCGCTGGCGGGGAAGCCCTTGATCATCGGCGGATCCGAGGGGCGCGGGGTCGTCTCGAGCGCCTCGTACGAGGCCCGTCGTTACGGCGTCAAGTCGGCGATGCCGGTGGCGATCGCCCTGCGGCTCTGCCCGAACGCGATCGTGGTGAACCCGCCGTACTCCCGCTACACCGAGATGTCGCGGCAGGTCATGGCGATCTTCGACGAGATCACGCCGCTCGTCGAGCCACTGTCGATCGACGAGGCGTTCCTCGACGTTCGCGGCGCGCGACGGCTCTGGGGGAGCCCCGGGAAGATCGCCCGCGACCTCCGTGCCCGGGTGAAGGAACGCACGGGTCTGACGTGCAGCGTCGGGGTCGCCGCGACCAAGCACGTGGCCAAGATGGCCTCGACGATCTCGAAGCCCGACGGCCTGCTCATCGTCGCCGAGGCCGATACCGAGGCGTTCCTGCGGCCTCGGTCGGTCAGGGCACTCTGGGGTGTGGGGCCGAAGGCGGCCGAGGTGCTCGAGTCGCGCGGTGTTCGCCTCATCTCCGACGTGCTCGACACACCACGCCCCGTGCTCGCGCAGCTGCTCGGACCCGCGATGGGCGAGCGGATCTGGCACCTCGCCCGGGGGATCGACGCCCGCGAAGTGCACACGGGCCGGACGGAGAAGAGCGTCGGCCACGAAGAGACGTTCCACACCGACATCTCCGACACCCGCACGCTTCACGTCGAGCTGCGGCGGCTCGCGGATCGCGTCGGTGCGCGGTTGCGGAACCAGGGGTTCGAGGCATCCACCATCTCGATCAAGGTCCGCTTCAGCGACTTCACGACGCTGAGCCGCTCACGGACCCTCCCCGAACCCACCTCGGTCGGTCAACGGATCGGGGATGCCGCGATCGAACTGTTCGACGGGATCGACCGGCGGCAGGCTGTCCGCCTCGTCGGAGTGCGGGGTGAGAAGCTCCGCCCGACGTCGGCCGCCGCGACCCTGTGGGACGACGACGCCGAATGGCGCCGTGTCGAGGGTGCGCTCGACGGGGCGGCGGCGCGGTTCGGGCGCGGTGCCGTGACCCGGGGCTCTCTGCTCGGTCCTTCCCGCGGCGGCGGCGCGCTGCCCACGAATCCCCGCCCCTCCTACGAGCACTGACACGCCCGCGCGGAGCGCGCAACTCCCCTGGGCGCGGCGCAGACCGCCGGGTACGGTGGGGCTATGCCCAACATCGCATTGGAACTCGGCCAGCAGGCCACCAGCTTCGGCGTCACCTCCGCTTACGGCGAGCAGCAGGACGTGGACGGCGTCCGCATCGTCCCCGTCGCCCTGACCTGGGCCGGATTCGGCGGCGGCTCGGACGAACAGGGCAACGGCGGCGGCGGGGGCGGCGGCTACACGCTGCCGCTCGGCGCCTACATCCGCCGCGGCGACGACCTGCGCTTCGACCCGAACCTGGTGTCGCTCCTCGCCGTCGGCATCCCGTTCGTGTGGGTGGCCGGTCGCGCGCTCAGCCGTGTCATTCGCGCCCTCAAGAAGTAGTGCCGACCCGCTCGACGACGCCCTGACCGCAGCGGTCGGGGCGGTGTCGTCGCGGGTCGCGGCGATCGCGGCGTCGAACCCTGTCGTGATCATCGACGGGCGCAGCGGGGCCGGGAAGAGTTCGCTCGCGCGGCGGCTGGTCGCGGCGTGGCCGGGCCGCAGTCGGGTGCAACTCGTGGCGCTCGACGACGTGTATCCGGGCTGGGGCGGTCTTGCCGACGGGGCCGACTACGCGCGCGACACGATCCTCCTCCCGCACGCGAAGGGCACGATCGGCGTGTGGCGGCGGTGGAACTGGGAGGTGGGCGAGCGCGCGGAGGCGCACGCCGTGGATCCCTCGCTCCCGCTCGTCGTCGAGGGCGCGGGGATCCTCACCCCGGCATCCGCGACGCTCGCCGACGTCAGGGTCTGGGTCGACGCGCCGGACGCATCGCGCAAGGACCGGGCGCTGCGCCGCGACGGCGAGACCTACCGTCCGCACTGGGACTTGTGGGCGGCGCAGGAGGACGCACACCTGAGCGAGCACGAGCCGCAGGCTCTGGCATCCGTCGTCGTGTTCCTGCCCTAAGCGCGAGAGTCGTCCGTCAGCGCCCCGTCGACGGATCGTCGAGGTTCCGGTCGAGGGCGGTGACCAGGCCGTCGAGACGGTAGCCGATCCAGTCGTAGATCCCGAACCGTGCGTCGCCCGGACGGTGCTCGTCGTCATCCTGGATGCCGAGACGGGTGGCGAGCACGAGGCGCACCGCCGAAAGCGTCCGCATCCAGGCGCGGGCCTCGGTCTCGCCCAGCGCCACCGTGATCGTGGTGTCGGGGTCGCTGGCGGGGTCGAGATCGCCGCCGTCCATCGCGAGGGTGTCGAGAACCGTGCGGGCATCCTCCGCGCGCCGGTCGAGCATGTCGCCGCCGGTGAGGCGACGGAATTCCCGGCTCGCGTCCTCGTCGTCGGGGTAGGCGTCGGGGAGCAACCGTGCGACCGCGGGGTCTTCCTCACGCCCGGCGTCCACGACGAGATCGCGGAACTGTCCGACGATGCCCGCCAGGTGCAGCGCCTCGATGCCGCTGACCTCGAGCACGACGATGCGGTCGTTCATCGGGGGTCCTCTCGCACGGTCGCCCACAGTCCGTAGTCGTGCATGGCTTGGGCGTGAACCTCCATCACCTCTCGGGGTCCTCGCGCGACGACGGCGTGACCGTCATGGTGCACGGACAGCATGAGCCGGTGGGCGGTATCGGCGTCGAAGCCGAAGTAGGTGCGAAACACGTGGACGACGTAGCTCATGAGATTGACGGGGTCGTTCCACACCACCGTCTGCCACGAGGTCGGCGGACCGACCTCGGTGTCGGTGACCCGATCCAGGTCGGGGACGGCGATGCCGGCCATCACGCCCATCCGAGTTCGTGGAGTCGCTCGTCGTCGATGCCGTAGAAGTGCGCGATCTCATGCACGAGCGTCGTATGGATCTCATCCCGGAGCTCGTCCTCGTCGGCGCACGCCGCGAGGTGCGGTTCGCGATACACGATGATGCGGTCGGGCAGCTCCCCCACCCCGTAGCGCTCCCGCTCGGTCAGTGCCCAGCCGTCGTAGAGGCCGAGGAGGTCGAGGGATCCGTCCTCGGGGCGGTCCTCGACCACGAAGACGACGTTGTCGAGGCCATCGACCATGTCGTCGGGCAGGCGGTCGAGTTCGGCGACGACGAGGGCCTCGAACGCGTCGCCGTCGATGTCGAGCACGGAGTGCTCTTCGACGTCGTCGTGCATGGGGTCTCCCGTTCCTGCGGACGATGGCGGGGGATGCCGCGCGCCCGCCCGTTCGATTCTATGAGGCTGTGCGGAACGCGGGCCGGAACGACGAAGGCCCGCCGGGGAGGCGGGCCTTCGGGGGTGGGGTGGCTAACGGGACTTGAACCCGCGGCCCCCGCGACCACAACGCGGTGCTCTACCAACTGAGCTATAGCCACCATGTGCCCACCGGAGCGGACAACTGAACGATTATGTCATACGTCCCGCGCGAACGACGAAACGACCGACGATGCGGCGCCCTTCGCCTCGTCGCTCGTGGGGCCCGGCTCGGGCACGAAGACGGCCTTCCGGTAGTACGCGAGTTCGCGGATCGACTCGAGGATGTCGGCGAGGGCGCGGTGGCCCCCGTTCTTGGTCGGCGCGTTGAAATACGCGCGCGGGTACCACCGGCGCGACAGCTCCTTGATGCTCGAGACGTCGACGTTCCGGTAGTGCAGCCAGCGGTCGACGCGGGGCATGTACTTCGCAAGGAACATGCGGTCGGTACCGATCGTGTTGCCCGCGAGCGGCGCCTTCCCCTCGAGGGGGGCGAAGCGCTGGATGTACTCGAGCGCCTGGAACTCGGCATCCGCGAGACTCACGCCGTTCGGGATCTCGTCGAGCAATCCGGAGGACCGGTGCATCTCGGTGACGAACTCGCCCATGTTCGCCAGAGCGGACGCGTCCGGTTTGATGACGACCTGGAAGCCGGGGTCGAGGACGTTCAGCTCGAAATCCGTCACGACGATCGCGATCTCGACGAGTTCGTCGACGGCGAGGTCGAGTCCCGTCATCTCGCAGTCGATCCACACGAGCCGGTCGTTCTCAGAGGCAGACACCATCCCGTCATCCTACTGACGGGGTGCGACACCGAGTCGGTCCCCCAGGCACGATTCGAACGTGCGACCGGCGGATTAGAAGGCCGCTGCTCTATCCACTGAGCTACTGGGGGTCCACACCAGGATATCGAGGACCGCTCGCCCCGTGCTCGACCCCCTGGCGGGGCCGTCTGGGCGGGCGTATCCTCCGGCCAGGTCGAACGAAAGGAGCATCATGTCCGACACCACGACACGGCGCCTGTGGGTCGCTTACGGCCCGGTGGGCGCGGTCGGGACCATCCAGAAGGATGCCGAGGGCTACGCCGTGCACATGGCGGGCAAGGACGAACGCCTCGGGGTCTACCCCAGCATGGAGATCGCCAAGAGCGCCCTGCACTCGCACCTCAAGCCGGGGAGCGACCGCCCCGAGTTCCGGGAGCACTGAGGAACAGATCGCGGCGGGGCGATGATGCTCCGCGGGTCGCGGCGTCACACCCGGGCCGGGCGGCGAAGACGCCGCTGCGGCTCGGGTGCGGCCAGCAGGCGGAGCGCGACGTGCACGAGCGGTCCGATCCCGAGGGCGAACACGACCGTGCCGATGCCGACGGTCCCGCCGAGGAGCCAGCCGGCGACGAGGACCGTGCCCTCGACCCCGAGACGGCAGGCCCAGATGGGCCACCCGAGCCGCGCGTGGAGTCCGGTCATGAGTCCGTCGCGTGGGCCCGGCCCGAAGTGGGCACCGATGTACAGCCCGGATGCCACGGCCACCGTGACGACCCCGGCGACCAGCATCAGCGCCTGCCAGAGCGGCGTATGAGGGTGCGGCAGGAACGTCAGCGCGAGTTGGATGCTCGTGCCGACCAGCAGGATGTTGGCGACCGTGCCGATGCCCGGTCGCTGGCGCAAAGGGATCCAGAGCAGCAGAACGCCGAGACCGACGATGTTGGTGACCCAGCCGACGCCGAGTCCCGTCACGCGGGAGAGTCCTTCGGCGAAAACCGTCCAGGGGTCGACTCCGAGACCGGCGGCGATCGTCAGGGCGCAGCCGAAGCCGTAGAGGGCCAGGCCCGCGAGGAGGCGGAGGATCCGAGTGGTCACGCAAGAATCCAATCACCCGATTGGTTCACTTCGACCGGGCCAATCTCGCTAATCTGGCCTCATGGACTCTCGCATCTCAGCGCGCGCCCTCGCCGAAGCGCTCGGCGGGTGGCGCGGTCGCGGCCCCGCGTACGAAGCGTTGGCCGATGGCATCCGCCTGCTGTGTCTGGACAACCGCATCGCGCCGCGCACGGCACTTCCCGCCGAACGCGAACTCGCGGCGGCCCTGGGATTGAGTCGCACCACGGTGGCCGCCACGTATCGCAGCCTCCGCGATACCAGCCATATCGAGAGCCTCCGGGGGAGCGGGAGCATCACGCTGCCGCTGCGACGCACCGACCCCGGGATCGATGACCGGCGGGACGGCGTGATCGACCTCCAGCAGGCGAGCCCTGCCGCCTGGCCCGGCCTCCCCGCGGTCTTCACCGAGGTCGCCCAGGACGGCGCCGCGCTCCTGGCGCGAACCGGGTACGACGTCGTCGGCGCACCCGCGCTGCGCGAGTCGATCGCGCAGCACTATCGACAGCGGGGACTGATGACCAGCGCCGACCAGATCCTGGTCACCACCGGGGCGCAGAGCGCGCTGCACTTGATCGCGGCGGTGCTGCTCTCCCGAGCCGACCGCGTCCTGATCGAGACGCCGACCTATTCGCACGGCGCCGACGCTTTCCGAGGTGTGGGCGCGCGACTCGTCGGCGTCCCCGTCGCACCGGATGCCGGGTGGGATCTGGACCGCGCTGCGCAGACGTTCGCCCGCGCCATGCCCGCGCTGGCCTACCTGATGCCGGAGTTCCACAACCCCACGGGTCGCACCATGACCCCCGAGGAGGTGGATGCCTTCGTCGACGGTGCTCAGCGCGCCGGAACCCTCCTCGTTCTGGACGAGACGACGGCGGGCCTCGACATCGACCGACCCGTCGCGGCGACCGCGTTCCCGGACTCGGATCGGATCGTGCGCGTCGGCTCGCTCGGGAAGACCGTGTGGGGCGGCCTGCGCGTGGGGTGGGTGCGCGCGAACGTCGACATCATCCGTCGCCTCGCCAGTGGCAGGCCCGTGCACGACCTCGGAACACCCGAGTTCGAGCAGGCTGTCGCGACTCGCGTCATGGGTCTCCTCGGCGAGATCAGTGCGCAGCGTGCCGACCTGCTCCGTGCCGGGCGGAATGCGCTGACGCGGGCGCTGACCGAGACGTTCCCGGAATGGGAGGTCCCGACCGTGCACGGGGGCGTGTCGCTGTGGGTGGGTCTGGGTGAACCGGTGAGTACCCCCCTCGTCATGAGTGCGCGGGCGCGCGGGCTGCTGCTCTCCGCCGGCTCTCGATTCGCGGTCGAGGGGGGACACGATCGCCGCCTCCGCATCCCCTTCACGGCCGCGCCGCACACCCTCGAGCGAGCCGTGGGGGTGCTGCGAACGGCCTGGGATGACGTGAGCGGGTCGGCGTCGGGCAGCGCGCTCGACGACCTCGCCGCCGTGGTCTGACGTTCGCGGCGGACGACGGCGCGCGTCCGCGGCGCTGTCTCAGCGCGCGGCTGCCTCAGCGCGCGTAGCGCAAGCACTCGAGCGCGTCGGCCGGGGACCAGAACTCACCGAGTCGGCGAAACCGGCCCGTGGCGGTGTGGAAGCGCTCGGCCGCATACCGCCATTCGTCGTCGGCAGCGATCGCGCGAACGTGCCCGACGACGACGCCCCGCGGGTCGGCGATGCGCCACAGACCAGCGGCGACGTGCGTCGCCGCTGCCCACCCGGCCGGGCGCGGTGCCGGGGCGAGGTCGTTCCAGAGTGCGGTGCTCATGCCCTCACCGTAGGAGGGGGCTCCGACATCGGCCCGGCAGCCTTCCTCCCCACGATCCAACTGTTGCGACTTCTCCACCGAAGCGCCTCGGCGGCCGCCGCGCGCATCTCCCACCGCGGCATTCTGGCCATGGCTCCGGCGTCCGTCGGGCACACGGATGCCGGAGCCCACATCGAGAGAGGACACATCATGAGCGACCACATCACCCTCGTCGGAAACGTCGTCGGCGACCCAGAAGAGCGCGCCACCCGCGGCGGCGATCCGATCGCCGCGTTCCGGTTGGCGGTCAGCGAGCGACGTTTCGACCGGGAACGCGGCCAGTGGATCGACGGGCACACCAACTATTACGCGGTCTCGGTGTTCGGTGAACTGGGCCGTAACGCGCTGGAGTCCCTGCACAAGGGCGAGCGGGTCATCGTCGCCGGACGCCCGCGCCTGCGCGAATGGGAGACGGACGCGAAGCGCGGCGTGAGCGCGGATGTCACCGCCGACGCGATCGGACACGATCTGCGCTGGGGTGTGTCGACGTTCCGCCGATCGGCGAAGGCGGGCGCCACCGGAGCGGCGCACCCGGACGAGCCGGCCGCGCGGGAGACGCCGAACGGGGCCGAGGCCTGGAACGTTCCGGGTGATACCCCCGCGGATCCGCGCGCGAGTGCGGACGGCATCCCCGACGCGGCCGGTGAGCGCGGGGCGACCCCGCTGGTCGAGGTCGCCGCCGACGCGACCCCGTTCTGATCCGCCGGTGAGCGGCCGGCCGGTACGTAGACTCGAGCGGGTGATCCGTCTGCACCGTCGTCCGGTCGCCGTCCTGGCGGTGGCGGCCGCCCTCGCCGTCGCCATGGCGGGATGTACGCCGACGCCGCCTCCCGCCCCCTCGGCGGCGGCTCCCGAAGTGAGCTCCTCGGCATCGGCACCGTCGCCGGGGGCGGACGGGTCCGCATCATCGCCGTCGGCACCCGCGCTGTCGCCGACGGGCTCGGCGACAGAGAACCTCCCGCTGTTCACGCAGGTCGTCGCGGAGGTCTGGGGCGGAGCGGAACAGGTTTCCGGGCGCGCGTACATCGACGCCCTGGACGCGGCCGGCTTCGACAAGACGGCGATGCAGGTGACGCCCGACCAGACGGTCATCGGCAACCCCGCCGAGAGCATCGAATTCTCGGTGCGGTGGGGCGAGGAGTGCCTCGTCGGGCAGGTCGGGCCGTCGATCGGCGACCCCGTCACCGCGGTTCTGCCCGGCCTGTCGACGGGCGACTGCCTGATCGGTCAGACGCGTCCGATCGACTGGTGACACCTGTTCCGCGCCGGCAGAAGGTGCACGTCTGGTCGTCCGCCCGCCGCGGGCTCCCGGGCAGCATGGCTTGCCGACCCTCGGAGCGGGGAGCGGCGTTGATAGGCTGAGGGAGACTTCCGCGCACCCGGGCGTCCCGCTGGCTTCTGCTCGGCGACCCGGGCGGGCGCGGCCCTCATCCCCGATCGAAGGTGGTACGTCCTCGATGGCCGAATACATCTACTCCATGGTCCGCGCCCGTAAGGCCGTGGGCGACAAGCTCATCCTCGACGACGTCACGATGTCGTTCCTCCCCGGCGCCAAGATCGGCATGGTCGGTCCCAACGGCGCCGGTAAGTCGACGATCCTCAAGATCATGGCCGGTCTCGACAACCCGTCGAACGGCGAGGCGCGGCTGAGCCCCGGGTTCACCGTCGGCATCCTCATGCAGGAGCCCGAGCTCGACGACAGCAAGACGGTCCTCGAGAACATCCAGGACGGCGTGGCGATCAAGCCGAAGCTCGACCGGTTCAACGAGATCTCGGCCCTCATGGCCGACCCCGACGCCGACTTCGACGCGCTGCTGGCCGAGATGGGCACCCTGCAGGAAGAGATCGACGCGGCGGACGGGTGGGACCTCGACTCGCAGCTGGCCCAGGCGATGGACGCGCTGCGCACGCCGCCGGCGGACGCCTCGGTCGTCCCGCTGTCCGGTGGTGAGCGCCGTCGCGTCGCGCTCGCCAAGCTGCTGCTCCAGAAGCCCGATCTTCTCCTGCTCGACGAGCCCACGAACCACCTGGACGCCGAGAGCGTGCTGTGGCTCGAGCAGCACCTCAAGGCCTACAAGGGTGCGGTCATCGCGATCACCCACGACCGGTACTTCCTCGACAACGTCGCAGAGTGGATCGCCGAGGTCGACCGCGGGCACCTCTACCCGTACGAGGGCAATTACTCGACCTACCTCGACAAGAAGGCCCAGCGCCTGGACGTGCAGGGCAAGAAGGATGCCAAGCTCGCCAAGCGACTGAAGGACGAGCTCGAGTGGGTGCGGTCCAACGCCAAGGGACGCCAGGTCAAGTCGAAGGCCCGTCTCGCCCGCTACGAGGAGATGGCGGCGGAGGCCGAGCGGACGCGGAAGCTCGACTTCGATGAGATCCAGATCCCCGCGGGTCCGCGTCTGGGCAGCATCGTCATCGACGCCAAGAAGCTCGAGAAGCGCTTCGGCGATCGCTCGCTCATCAGCAACCTCAGCTTCAATCTCCCGCCGAACGGCATCGTCGGCGTCATCGGACCCAACGGTGTGGGAAAGACCACGCTCTTCAAGACCATCGTCGGCCTCGAGCCCCTCGACGGCGGGACGCTGAAGATCGGCGAGACCGTCAAGATCAGCTACGTGGATCAGTCGCGCGCCAACATCGACCCCGAGAAGTCGCTGTGGGAGGTCGTCTCGGACGGTCTCGACATCATCACCGTCGGCAAGACCGAGATCCCGTCGCGCGCCTACGTGTCCAAGTTCGGTTTCAAGGGCCCCGACCAGCAGAAGAAGGCCGGCGTGCTCTCCGGCGGTGAGCGCAACCGTCTCAACCTGGCGCTGACCCTGAAGGAGGGCGGCAACCTGCTGCTCCTCGACGAGCCGACCAACGACCTCGACGTCGAGACCCTCAGTTCGCTCGAGAACGCGCTGCTGGAGTTCCCCGGCTGTGCCGTGGTGATCACGCACGACCGGTGGTTCCTCGACCGCATCGCCACTCACATCCTGGCGTACGAGGGCACCGAGGAGAACCCCGACCAGTGGCACTGGTTCGAGGGCAACTTCGAAGCCTACGAGGCGAACAAGATCGAGCGCCTGGGGCAGGACGCCGCCAACCCGTCGCGTTCGAGCTACCGCAAGCTCACGCGTGACTGACGCCGCGACCTCGGCGGGGCCGGCGTCGGCCGGTCCCGCGCGGCTGCGCATCCCGATCCAGCTGCGTTGGGGCGACCTCGATGCGCTCGGACACGTCAACAACACCTCGATGCTCAAACTGCTCGAGGAGGCGCGTCTCCGCGCGTTCTGGCGTGGCGACGAAGCGGGCGACGCCTTACCCACGGCCGTGTTCGACATGAGCGTCCTCGAGAGCGGGGGAGAGCGCGCGACGCTCATCGCCCGCCAGGAGATCGAGTACCTGCAGCCCGTGCCGTACAGCCAGCGCCCGCTCGACGTGCGCCTGTGGATCGGGGCGATGGGCGGGTCGAGCGCCGACATCTGCTTCGACGTGTACAGCCCCGTCGGCGACGATGAAGCCGTGCTCTACGCGCGGGCGACCGCCGTGGTCGTCCTCGTCGACACCGCCAGCGGGCGTCCGATCCGCTGGAGTGCGACCGAACGGGAGGCGTGGGCGCCCTACGTCGGACAGCCCATCGAATACCGTCGGCGGACCGCCGGGCGCTGAACCGGAGCTACTCGCTCGGGACCCGCACCATGATCTCCTGCGCCACGCTCCCCAGCAGCGTGCCCTCGCGCGTATAGATCCGCCCGGTCGACAGCCCGCGTCCACCGCGGGCGTTGGGGGATTCCTGCACGTACAGCACCCAGTCGTCGACCCGGCCCGGGCGGTGCCACCACATCGCGTGATCCAGACTCGCCACCCGCAGTCCGGGCGTGCTCCACGGAACGCCGTGGCCACGGAGGATTGTCTCCTGGATCGTCAGGTCGCTGAGGTAGGCCAGCGCCGCTCGGTGCACCGCGGGGTCGTGGGGAAGCGCGCCGCGCGTCCGCATCCACACGGCCTGGCGCGGGACGTGGGGTTCTTCCACCGACGTATAGACCGGCGAGGGCACGTGACGGACCTCGATCGGGTAGTCGGAGAACATCCGGCGCGTGAGCGGGTGGAGGGCGTCGGTATCGAACGGCGTCACGTCTTCGGGTTGAGGGAGCCCCGCCGGCATCGCCTCGGCGTGCTCCACGCCCAGATCCTCGTCCTGGAACGAGGCGATCATCGAGAAGATCGGCACGCCGGCCTGGAACGCCTGCGTGCGTCGGGTCGAGAAGGAGCGGCCGTCGTGGATCCGATCGACCGAGAACGTGATCGCGCCGGACGGATCTCCCGGCCGCAGGAAGTAGCCGTGCATCGAGTGCACGGCGCGCTCCGACGGGAGGGTCCGCGAGGCCGCGACGATCGACTGCGCGAGCACCTGGCCGCCGAACACCCGCCCGAACGGTGAGGGCTGCGAGACCCCGGTGAAGATGTCCTCGGTCGTCCGCGCGCCCGCGTCGCGAAGGTCCAGGACTTCGAGCAACGAGTCGACGGCGTCGGTGGCATCGGTCACGCGGTACTCCCGTTCCGGCGCGGAAGACCGCGCCGCTTGATAGTTTAGGGCGGGTGTCCGCGCGCCTGTTGTTCCCCGATCCCCAGGCGGCAGCCGACCTGCTGACCTTCGCCTCCCGAGCCGTGCGACTCGGCGACGGGTCCGTCCGGCTCCGCGCCGACGGCGGCGTCCTCGTGACGACCGCGGCTCCGTTGGCTCCCCGGGGACTCCTGGATGCCACGCCCACGGTGCTCGGCCTGCGGGTGTCGGCCGTCGATCCCGAGCTGCAGTGCGACCTCGTGGTCGAGGCATCCGCGCTGTCGCCCGCACCGGATGACTCGGCGGCCATCGTGCTGCCCGAGATCGCGAGCGCCCCTGCCTGGGCCGGCGTCTCGCCCCCGCGCGGCAGGTGGACGGAGGTCGCGGCGATCGACAGCTCCGTGCTCGCCGCTCGGGCACAGTACGGAATCGCCGCGGTCGCGGACGCGTTGCCCGCCGACCCGGGCGAGGATGTGATCCGCACGGTGCGCGCGCAGGTGTGGGGGCAGCCCGACGACGCTCTGAACGGCCTGCCGCTGGGCACGGCGTTCACGGCCTATGCTCTCGGGTTCATCGCCGGGGCGGAGCACGCCGCCGTTCGGACGAGCGGCGTCTGGACCCGCGTGACCCTGGCCCGCGGTCACGTCCTCGTGCGCGGTCCGGTGCGTTCCGGCCTCACGCCGGTCCGCGCCACCGGGGCGTGAGACTCAGTCCGCGGAGCGGATCGGGAGGCCCGGGTCCGTTCGCCCGTCGCGCGTCGGACCGATCCCCCGCGGCTCGAACGTGTTGACCATCGCGTGCGCAGCTCGCTCGAGGTAGTCCCACAGGGGGGCCTCGAGGAGCGGCGGCAGGGCGATCTCGTCCACCGCCGCACGCATGTGGCGTAGCCACCGGTCGCGCGCGTCCGGGTCGACGTGGAACGGCATGTGCCGCATCCGCAGGCGCGGGTGACCGCGGGTCTCGCCGTACGTCGTCGGACCGCCCCAGTACTGCGCGAGGAAGAGGGTGAGCCGTTCGGCAGCGGGCCCGAGGTCCTCCTCGGGATACATGGGCTTCAGTACCTCGTCCTCGGCGACGCCGCGGTAGAAGGCGTCCACCAGTCGACGGAACGTGTCCATGCCGCCGACCTGTTCGTAGAAGCTGATCGGCTCGCTCACGCGGACGCTCCGTCATCGTCTGCCCGCACGGCGGGGGGAGTGGGCCTCTGCACGGCGTCACTCTCGGCGGCCGGAGCCGGGGAGTCGCTCGTGTGCGGTTCGGCCGGCTTCTTCTTCGGTTGCGTGGTTTCCCGGGCGGCGTGAGCGGCCTTCTCGGCCGCGATCTCGGCGGCCACGGCATCCGCATCCAGCACCGTGTCGGACACCGCGAGCTTCTTGCGCCGTGGGCGCCACACCGGCCGCTCCGTCGTCGTGGCCACCGGCGTCGGCTTCGTCTTGGGCGGGTGCGCCCCGCGGACGCTCTGCGCGCCCTCCGCGCCGGTCAGCACGATCGAGTTGAGCTGGGGGAGGGTGACGCCGAGAGCGTCGATCGCCCGCTTGAGGCGCACGCGGAGCTCACGGGCCACGTCGTCCTTCGCGCCGGATCGCGTCTTCATCACGAGACGGATGACCAGCGCGTCGCCGCTGATGGACTCGAGCCCCCAGATCTCTGGCTGCTCGATGATCCGCGAGCGCCACTTGGTCTCTTTCGCGAGGCCCTTCGCCGCGCCGAGCATCGCCTTCTCGACCTCGTCGATATCGGCGTCCACCGGCACAGCGAGGTCGATGATGACCCGGGCCCACCCCTGAGACATGTTGCCGATGCGCGTGATCTCACCGTTGCGGACGTACCAGAGCGTGCCGTTGACGTCGCGGACATGGGTGATGCGCACACTCACGAACTCGACGATGCCGGTCGCCAGCCCCAGGTCGACCACGTCTCCGATCCCGATCTGGTCCTCGGCGACGATGAAGATCCCGTTCAGGACGTCCTTGACGATGTTCTGTGCGCCGAAGCCGAGTCCGGCGCCGACGGCCGCGGTGAGAAGGGTGAGGGATGCCAGGGCGTCCGGCGCCACGATGCCGGCGATCCACACGAGGGCGACGATCATCAGCACGACGTTGACGATGTTCTGCAGGATCGTGCCGAGGGTCCGCGTGCGCTGCACGAGGCGGACGGCCGCGAGGGGGGACCGGTCGAGCGCCTGCGTGTCGTCGACGCGCGCGTTCTTCTTCGCGCCGTTGACGACGCGGTCGACGACTCGGCGAATGACGACGCGGAGGATCCACGCCGCGACCGTGACCCCGACGATGATCCCCAGGATCTGCAGGAGCACGCCGCCGAAGCCGAGCAGTTGCTGGCCGATCCATGCCCAGGCGGAGGGATCCGCGAGCTCCGTGATGGTGGTAGGCGGAGTCGGCGTGGGCTCGGGTGCGCTGGCGAGAACGGACATCCCTCTCATGCTAACGACGGATGCCTCGGTGCCACCTGGGCATCGAGGCATCCATCGCTCTGTCGGCGTTTACGCGTCGCGTCGCTGCAGCACGACGATTCCGGCGCCCACGAGAGCGAGGACCCACCCCGCGAGCGTCAGCGCAGGAACGAGGACGTCGCCGGTGGGGATCGCGGTCAGGTCCGAGCCGGCCGCAACAGGGAGGTAGCGGCCGAGGTCCACCACCCACTGCCACGACGCACCGCCCAGGGCGAAGAGGTTCACGGCGATCGGGGCGACGAACAGGACCCCGACGGTCGCCGCGATCGCGCCGGCGCCGTTGCGGATCAGCATCCCGAACCCCATTCCGATGAGTGCGTACGCCACCATCGCGAGCACACCGAACAGCAGCGGCAGACCGGCCTGGGCGGGATCGGACCAGGTGACGGCGTCGGTCGACAGGGGCACCGTGACGGCGAGACAAATCAGGTAGCTGAGCGCGGTCGCCGCCCCCACGACGAGGGCGATTGCGAGGGCCTTGGCCAGCGCGAGCTGCGGGCGGCGGGGGGTGGCGGTCAGGGTCGAGCGGATCATGCCGGTGGCGTACTCTCCCGTGACCGCGATGGCCCCGAGGATCCCGGCGACGAGCATCGTGAACTGCGCGGAGATCACGACCCCGAAGATCGGCGAACCGCCGTCGGATGCGGCGGTGTACAGTCCGGCGATCCCGACGGAGAGGGCGGCCGCGATCGCGAGCGACCACCACGTCGAGCGGAGGGTCGTGAGCTTCAGCAGCTCGCTGCGCAGCGTCCGGGTGAAGGTCGGGCCGGACGCGGTGTCGGCGAACGTCGACCGTCGGGGTGAGGTGAGCGTGGTCATGCGAGTTCCTTCGTCTTGTACTCGATGGCGTCGTCGGTGAGAGCGAGGTACGCGTCTTCGAGGGATCCGCTGCGCGGGGTGAGCTCGTGGAGCGGGATGCCATGACGCGCGGCGATGTCGCCGATGGCGGCGGCCGATGCGCCGGCGAGGCTCGCGAGGCCGGGCTCCACGGGGGACGCCGTGACGCCCTCGGGCCGCAAAGCCTCGACGAGCCGCGGGAGCTCGGGGGAGCGGACGAGGACGACCTCGGTCGTCCAGGACCGCACGAGTTCGGGTAGCGGCGCGTCGGCGAGGACGGCGCCGCGCCCGAGCACGATGACGTGGTCGGCGGTGAGCGCCATCTCGCTCATCAGGTGGCTGGAGAGCAGGACGGTGCGACCTTGCGCCGCGATGTGGCGCACGAACTCCCGCACCCAGCGCACGCCCTCCGGGTCGAGGCCGTTGACGGGCTCGTCGAGGATGAGGGTGTGCGGGTCGCCGAGCAGCGCAGCCGCGATCCCCAGTCGCTGCCCCATGCCGAGCGAGAACCCGCCGGCGCGCTTGTCGGCGACGGAGGAGAGACCGGTGATCTCGATCACCTCATCGACGCGCTGGCGCGAGATCCCGTGGGTGGCTGCCATGACGCGGAGGTGGTTGCGTGCCGAGCGGCCCGTGTGGACGGCCTTGGCATCCAGCAGGACGCCGACCTCGGTGAGCGGTGCGCGGAGGCGGTCATACGCCGTGCCGTCGATGGTGACGCTGCCCGCGGACGGCCGGTCCAGGCCCACGATCATGCGCATCGTGGTGGACTTGCCGGCACCATTGGGGCCGAGGAAGCCCGTGACGCGGCCCGGCGGAATGGTGAAGGAGACATCGGACACGGCGGTGCGGCTGCCGTATCGCTTGGTGAGGTGGTCTGCGACGATCATGCTTCCACGCTAGGAAGCGGGCCGGCGCTTCCGCGTCCGCCGGGGGACGGATCCGCGTACATCGCAAGACGTACGCCCCCTCCCACCGAAGCGGGAGAGGGCGTACGTCGAGGCTGGGTGCTACTGCGCGTCGCGCTCCTGCACCGCGAGCGCGCGCTCGACACCGGCGAGGTTCTCGCTCACGAGGCGACGGAGGGCGGGAGCCGCGTCCTTGTGGGCGGAGAGCCACGCGCGGGTGGCATCCCGCAGCTGCGTGTTCGCGAGAGCGGCGGGGTAGAGCCCCACGATCAGGTACTGCGCGATCTGGTAGCTGCGGCTCTCCCAGATCGGAAGCAGCATGTCGAAGTACGGCCCGACGAACTCCGCGAGGACCTCGACCGTGGCCGGGTGCGTGAATCCCAGCGCCGCCGAGCGGACGATCGTGTTGGGCGCGTCCGCGCGGTCGATGAGCGAGCTCCACGCCTCCTGCTTCGCTTCCGACGTCGGCAGTGCGGCCCTGGCCTGGGCCGCGAACTCGCCGCCCTTCGACGTGTTGTCGGTCTCGCGAGCCGCGTCGATGTCGGCGGCCGTGACCGCGCCGCCGGCGGCGAGAGCAACGAGGAGCTGCCACGACAGGTCGGTGTCGACCTCGAGTCCGTCGAGCACCGTGTCGCCGTCACGCAACGACCGGACCGTCTCGACGTGCGCCGGGGTCGCGGCGGCCGAGGCGAACGCCGTGACGAACTGCAGCTGGCTGTCGCTGCCGGCCTCCGCACCCTGCGCGAGCGCCCACAGACCGTCCGCGACGCGCTCCCGGGCGGTGGCGCGGGTGGCCGGAGCGACGTAGCTGTTGGCCGCGAGCTGGAGCTGCGCGAGGGTCGTGCGGACCGTGGTCGACTCGGTTTCGGACCCGATGTTCCGCAGCACCAGGTCGATGTAATCGGTCGCCGAGGCCTCGGCATCCCGGGTCTGGTCCCACGCGGCACCCCAGACGAGCGACCGCGCGAGCGGGTCGGCGATGTCCTTGAGGTGCGCGATCGCCGTGGCGAGCGAGCGCTCGTCGAGGCGAATCTTCGCGTAGGCGAGGTCGTCGTCGTTGAGCAGGACCAGATCAGGACGACGGATGCCACGCAGCTCGGGCACTTCGGTGCGGTCGCCGTCGACGTCGAGCTCGACGCGGTGCACGCGCTCGAGGCGTCCGGATTTGTCGAGGGAGTAGAAGCCCACGGCGAGTCGGTGCGGACGGATCGTGGGGTAGTCCGACGGCGCGGTCTGCACGATGGCGAAGCGCGTCAGCGAGCCGTGGTCGTCCTGCTCGATGAGCGGCGACAGCGTGTTGACACCCGCGGTCTCGAGCCACTTCTTGGCCCACTCGCCCAGGTCGCGGCCGCTGGTGGCCTCGAGCTCGGTGAGCAGGTCGCCCACCTCGGTGTTGGACCACTGGTGCTTCTGGAAGTACGCGGCGACGCCGGCGAAGAACTGCTCGATGCCCACCCACGCGGCGAGCTGCTTGAGGACAGACCCGCCCTTGGCGTACGTGATGCCGTCGAAGTTCACCTGCACGTCTTCGAGGTCGTTGATCTCGGCGACGACGGGGTGGGTCGAGGGGAGCTGGTCCTGGCGGTACGCCCAGGTCTTCTCCATCGCGTTGAAGGTCGTCCAGGCGGCCTCCCACTCGGTGGCCTCGGCGGTGGCGATCGTCGACGCCCACTCGGCGAACGACTCGTTCAGCCAGAGGTCGTTCCACCACTTCATCGTGACGAGGTCGCCGAACCACATGTGCGCGAGCTCGTGGAGGATCGTCACGACGCGACGTTCCTTCACGGCATCCGTCACCTTGCTGCGGAAGACGTAGGTCTCAGTGAACGTCACCGCGCCCGCGTTCTCCATGGCGCCCGCGTTGAACTCCGGCACGAAGAGCTGGTCGTACTTGGCGAAGGGGTACGGGAAGCCGAACTTCTCCTCGAAGTAGGCGAAGCCCTGGCGCGTCTTGTCGAAGACGTAGTCGGCATCCAGGTACTGCCACAGGCTCTTGCGGGCGTACACGCCGAGCGGGATGACGCGGCCGTCGGCGCTCGTCAGTTCGGAGAACGTGGACTCGTAGGGGCCGGCGACGAGCGCCGTGATGTAGGACGAGATGCGCGGGGTCGCGGGGAAGCTCCACTCCGCGGCACCGTCGCCCCCCGCGACCGGCTCGGGCGTGGGGGAGTTGGAGACGACCTTCCAGGCGGCCGGGGCCGTGACGGTAAAGGTGAACTCGGCCTTGAGGTCGGGCTGCTCGAACACCGTGAAGACGCGGCGCGAGTCGGGCACCTCGAACTGCGTGTAGAGGTAGACCTCGCCGTCGACGGGGTCGACGAAGCGGTGCAGGCCCTCACCGGTGTTGGTGTACTCGCAGTCGGCGTCGACGACGAGCTCGTTCTCGGCGGCCAGACCGTTCAGCGCGATGCGCGAGTCGGCGAACACCTCGGCGGGGTTGAGGGTGCGGCCGTTGAGGGTCACCGAGTTGACCGTGCGAGCGATGAGGTCGATGAAGGTCGACGCGCCCTCGGTGGCGGCGAAACGGACCGTGGTGACCGAGCCGAACACCTCCTCGCCGCGCATGAGGTCGAGGCGCACGTGGTACTCGTGCGTGTCGACGATCGCGCGGCGCTCCTGCGCTTCGATGCGGGTGAGGTTCTCTCCTGGCACTGGCGTTCTCCCGAGGATGTGGGTGGGTCGTCGCGGATGGCACTGCTGGCGCCGACGACAACCGTATAAGCCTAGTGTCGAGATACCCCGGGGCCGGGCTGTTCGCGCCAGTGGGAAGATGTCGGGGTGAGCACGACCGAGACCGACACCACCCCCGAGACCGTCCTCTATGCCTCTCCCGCCGCGGCATCCGGACCCAAGTGGGTCGAGACGCCCGTGGCGTACGACGCCATCCTCCTCGCCGGTTTCGGCGGACCGGAGGGTCAGGACGACGTCATCCCGTTCCTGCGCAACGTGACGCGCGGACGCGGCATCCCCGATGAGCGCCTCGAAGAGGTGGCCCACCACTATCGCCACTTCGGCGGCGTGAGCCCGATCAACGAGCACAACCGTCAGCTGAAGGCGGCGCTCGAGGCCGAGATCGCCCGTCGCGGCCTGAACCTCCCCGTCTACTGGGGCAACCGCAACTGGGCGCCCTACCTCGAGGAGGCCGTCACCGAGGCGGCCGAGGCCGGCGACACGACGCTGCTGGCGATCGCGACGAGCGCCTACAGCTCCTTCTCCAGCTGCCGCCAGTACCGCGAGGACTACGCCCGGGTTCTCGAGGCCACGGGCCTCGGCGAGACGGTGACGATCGATAAGGTGCGGCAGTTCTTCGACCACCCCGGGTTCGTCTCGACCTTCGTTGAGGGTGTGAAGGATGCCGTGTCCGCCTACGTCGCGGACGGACTCTCGCCCGAGAAGATCCGCGTGCTCTTCTCGACGCACTCCATCCCCACCGCCGACGCTCAGCGCTCCGGGCCCCGTGACGTCGACTTCGGCGAGGGCGGCGCCTACGAGGCGCAGCACAAGGCCGTCGCGGCTTTCGTCATGGCGGAGGTCGCCGCGGCGGTCGCCGACGTCGAGTGGGAGCTGGTGTACCAGTCGCGCTCCGGCCCTCCCACGCAGCCGTGGCTCGAGCCCGACGTCAACGACGTCATCGCCGAACTCCCCGGCCGCGGAGCAGAGGCCGTCGTGATCGTGCCGCTCGGTTTCGTCAGCGACCACATGGAGGTCCTATGGGACCTCGACACCGAGGCGATGGAGGCGGCGGAGGAAGCCGGCATCCGCGCCGTCCGCACGCCCACCCCGGGCATCGACCCCGCGTACGTCTCGGGCCTGGTCGACCTGGTCGAGGAGCGCCTCAAGGGCGCCCCGAAGGCGGAACGTCCGCACCTCACCGACCTCGGTCCCTGGTACGACGTGTGCCGCCCGGGCTGCTGCGAGAACATCCGCGCGGGCTTCAAGCCGGTGGCCGCGGGAGTCCGCCCCTGACACGCCACGACGCCGCCCGTCCCGTCGTGGGGCGGGCGGCGTCGTCGTTCGCCCGCGGTGTCGGCGGCCGTCCCTAGGATGGGCGCATGCGCATTCACATCGGCACCGATCACGCCGGTCTCGAGTTCTCCACCCAGCTGCAGCACCACCTCGCCTCGCAGGGGCACGAGGTCGTCGATCACGGCCCGATCGAGTACGACCCGCTCGACGACTACCCGGCCTTCTGCATCCGCGCGGCCCAGGCCGTCGTGCGCGACCAGGCCGATGGCGTCGAGACGCTCGGTGTCGTCTTCGGCGGCTCGGGCAACGGCGAGCAGATCGCGGCGAACAAGGTCCTCGGCGTGCGTGCTGCGCTCGTCTGGAACATGGCGACCGCCGAGCTCGCTCGTGAGCACAACGACGCGAACGTGATCGCCATCGGCGCGCGCCAGCACACGTTCGAGGAAGCCGCGTCGTTCATCGACCGCTTCATCGCGACACCCTTCTCGGGGGAGGAGCGCCACGCGCGCCGGATCGCGCAGCTCGCGGCGTTCGAGCAGGACGGCATCCTGCTGCCCGATCCCCGCGAACGCGCTTCTCAGCCCGACGTCCTGGACGCCAGCGAGGCGTTCGACCCCGAGGCAGGCTGATGCCCGAAGGACATTCCGTCCACCGCATCGCCCGTCAGTTCGACCGCAACATCGTGGGCCGCACGGTCATGGCATCCAGTCCTCAGGGGCGGTTCGCCGAGGGCGCGTCGGTGATCGACGGGCGCGAGGCCGTGGAGGTCCGCGCCGTGGGCAAGCAGATGTTCCTGCGGTTCGATCCCGACGTGTGGCTGCGCGTGCACCTCGGGATGTACGGCGCGTGGGATTTCGCGGGCGAGGTGGCGATCGACGCGACCATCGCCGCGGCGAACGGCCGGATGGGCCAGACGAATCAGCGCGGCACCGCGCTGGACGAGGCGATCCTGGATGCCGCCGGCGAGAACTCCCTCACCTCGATCGGGGCCCCGCGACGCGCTCGCGTGCGCATGTCGGAGCAGACGACGGGCCTCGAGGAGCAGACCGAGTGGCCGCCACCGGTAGTGGGGGCGGTGCGGCTGCGGCTCCTGACCGAGACGACCTGCGCCGACCTCCGCGGACCGACGGCGTGTCAGCTGCAGACACCCGACGAGGTCGCCGCGACGATCGCGAAGCTCGGCCCCGATCCGCTCGTCGATGACATCGCGGAGGGGGAGGAGCGGTTCGTCGCCACGGTGCGGCGCAAGCCCACGGCGATCGGGCTGCTGCTCATGGACCAGGCGGTCGTGAGCGGGATCGGCAACGTCTACCGGGCTGAGATCCTCTTCCGCGCGCGCCGGAATCCGCACACGCCGGGTCGTGACGTGCCGGAGGAGACGGTCCGCGAGATGTGGCGCGACTGGGTCCGGCTGCTCGCGATCGGCGTCGAGACCGGCCAGATGATGACGATGGACGACCTCGACCCCGAGGCGTACCGGCGCGCGATGGCCCATCGCGACGACCGCCACTGGGTGTATCACCGCGCGGGTCTTCCCTGCCGGGTGTGCGGCACGACGGTGCTCGTCGAGGAAGCGGCGGGCCGCAAGCTCTACTGGTGCCCGAGCTGTCAGGCGTGAGCGCTCTAGGCTGATCCGGTGCGGCAGAATCCGAGTTTCGCGATGACCGACGTCGGGGAGATCCGGCGCCTCATCGAGCATCATCCCTGGGTCACGCTCGTGTCCGACGGCTCCACCGGTCTGGTTGCGTCGCACTACGCTGTCCTGCTCGACGACGACCACGACGACCTCACCATCGTGGGGCATGTCGGCAAGCCCGACGACGCGATCCTCGGTCTCGGCGACCGTGAGCTGCTCGTGATCGTGCAGGGCCCGCACGGGTACATCACGCCGCGATGGTACGGCGACGGTCCGGCCGTGCCGACCTGGAACTTCGTGTCGGCGCACCTCAGTGGCATCCCGGAGATCCTCACGCCGGACGAGAACCTGCGCGTGCTCGACCGGCTCGTGGAGCGTTTCGAGGGCGAGGACGGACGCGGCCTGTATCACGCCCCGAACGACGCCGCGTTCGTGGACCGGCTCGCCGCCGGGACCGTCGGCTTCCGGCTGACGCCCGCCCGCGTCGTCGCGAAGCGGAAGCTGTCGCAGAATCGCCCGGCAGAGGTCGTCGACGCGATCATCGCGAGGCTCGGCGACGGGCCCGACGCCAACCCGGCCCTCGCCGCCGAGATGCAGCGCGCCGCCGACGCGCGTCGCCGCGCATGATCGACGAGATCGCGGGGTTCGTTCGCGCCGTGCGGGTCGCCGGCCCGGGCCGCGAATTCCTGCCCACCCCTGACGAGCCCGTCGACCTCGTTCTCGCCGAGGGGCGCATCGTCGACATCGCGCCGACCGGGAACCTCCGCCCGCGCGGGCTCGTGATCGACGGCGAAGGGGGATGGCTGCTCCCGGGGCTGTGGGATCACCACGTGCACGTCGTGCAGTGGGCGCTGACCGCCGGTCGCGTCGCGCTGGGCGACGTGGCGTCAGCGGGGGAGGCGGCCGCCGTGATGGGCCGCGCCGAGGTGCGCGACGGGCGCCGCATCGGCGTGGGCTTTCGCGACGGACTGTGGCCCGACGAACCGAGTCTGACCTCCCTGGATGCCACGACCGGCGAGGTTCCGACCTACCTCGTCAACGCCGATGTCCACAGCGTCTGGATGAATTCCGCGGCGTTCCGACGGGAAGGCTTCGAGCCGTCGGCATCCGGTGTCCTGCGCGAAGAGGACGCGTTCGAGATCTCGCGGCGCATCAACGCGGTCGACCCGGAGGCGGGGGATCGCGCGGTCGAGCGGATGACGCGAGCGGCCGCCGCTCGCGGCGTGGTGGGCCTGGTCGACCTCGACATGACCTGGAACGACGAACCGTGGCAGCGGCGCGTCGCTCGCGGCTTCGACACGCTGCGGGTGTCGTACGGTACGTACCCGCAGCATCTGGATCGCGCGATCGCCGAGGGACTGCGCACGGGCGACCCGGTGCGCGGCGCCGGGAACGATCTCGTGCGCGTGGGGCCGCTGAAGGCGATCACGGACGGGTCGCTCGGCACGCGCACGGCGGCGTGCGCTCACCACTACCCGGGCGACAGCGAGAACCACGGGCTCCTCACGATCCCGCCCGATCAGCTCGTCGAGCTGATGACGCGCGCGACCGCCGCGGGCCTGGAATGCGCGATCCACGCCATCGGCGACGTCGCGAACGCCCACGCGTTGGATGCCTACGCTCGCACCGGCGCGACCGGCACGATCGAACACGCGCAGCTCGTGGCGCACGCCGACATCCCGCGGTTCGCGCGGTTGGGGGTCATCGCGAGCGTGCAGCCCGAGCACGCGCTCGACGACCGCGACATGACGGATGCCATCTGGGCCGAGCAATCGGCGCAGCCCTACCCGCTGCGGGCCCTGGCCGACAGCGGCGCGAACCTGCGATTCGGCTCCGACGCCCCCGTCGCGCCCCTCGATCCGTGGGCGGCGATGGCGTCGGCGGTGTTCCGCACGCGCGACGGGCGCGACGCCTGGCAGCCGCACCAGCGCATCGACATCGACACCGCGATCGCGGCATCCACCGCAGGAGGCTCGACGGCGCCCGCCGAGATCGCGCCGGGTGCTCGCGCGGACCTCGTGGTCGTGGATGTCGATCCCCGGTCCGCCGACGAGCGGGCGCTGCGCGCGATGTCGGTGCGCACGACGCTCCTCGCGGGCCGCGTGACGCACGCGTCCTGAACTCGGAACTTCGCGTGAGGGGTTGGTTTCTGTCGCTTCCGGTGGGCTGAGGCGACAGAAATCGACCCCTCACGCAAACGACGGAGGGGGCGACGCCGAAGCGCCGCCCCCTCGAGAACTCATGCTCAGGCCGCGAGGTGCGCGAAGAGGAACCAGCGGTCCTTGTCGAGGCCGCGCTTGATCTCGATCGCGACGTCCTGGCTCGTCATGTCGGTCTCGTCGAGACCGTCGATGGCGGTCTGCAGGTCGACGAGCACGGCGTCGATGTCGGCGATGACGGCGCGGATGATGACATCGGACTGCGCGAAGCCCGCGGGGACAGCCGTTGCCTTCGCCTTGGCGGCGACGGTCGAGAGGCGCGAGTCGACCGGGAGGCCCAGGGCGACGATGCGCTCCGCCGCGAGGTCGGCCCAGTCCTGCGCGTGGGCGACGACGGTGTCGAGCAGCTCGTGCACGCCGATGAAGTTCGAGCCACGGACGTGCCAGTGCGCCTGCTTGCCGTTGACGACCAGGGCCTCGAGGCCGAGGACGACGGGCGAGAGGAACTGGGCGGTGCTGGAGGCCATGGTCGAGTCGACGGTGGTGGCGGCGGGCGTCTGAACGGTGCTCATGAGATCTCCTGAGTGTTGTGCCGATGTCGTGATGACAGCAACGCTACTCGCGCCCGAACATTCCGCAAGCAAGATGAGGCTCGGCTAAATCCCTGATGGAAAGGCAATCCTCACCTCACTCGCGCGATAGTCTCACGGCATGACGATCGCTCCGGATGCCACGGTCCTCGCCCTGCCCGATGCGACGCCGAACGTGCACGACACCGCGTTCGTGGCATCCGGGGCTCGCGTGATCGGCGCGGTCACTCTGAGCGAGGGATCCAGCGTCTGGTACAACGCCGTAGTGCGCGGCGACAGTGCGGGAATCGTTCTGGGCCCGCGCAGCAACCTGCAGGACAACGTCTCGGTGCACGTCGATCGGGGGCGTCCCGTCACCATCGGCGCCGACGTGTCCGTGGGACACAACGCGGTGGTGCACGGCTGCACGATCGGCGACGGATCCTTGATCGGGATGGGAAGCGTGATCCTGTCGGGCGCCGAGATCGGTCCGGGATGCCTCGTCGCCGGGGGAGCGGTCGTGCTCGAGGGCACGGTGGTTCCGGAGGGGTCTCTGGTCGCGGGAGTGCCCGCCAAGGTCCGGCGGGCTCTGACGCCGGAGGAGCGGGAGGGCATTCTGCGCAACGCGCAGACGTACCTGGAACACGCGGAGCGCCACGCGGGCGCGGTGCGTCGCAGCTGACTCGGGCCTCAGGACGACGCGGGCGTCTCATTCAGGTAGATCGGCTCGATACCGACGGAGACCTCCACGGTTCCGGGGCCGAGTCCCGATCGGATGGCCTCACCCGTGAGCGAGGTCAGCGACGTCTTGTAGCCGGGTCGCGCCCGAACGTCCACCGAGACCGGTTCCGTGCTGGTGTCGGCGTACGGCGCGTCCCGCCAGAGGACGCGGCGTTGATCGCCGTTCTTGTCGGAGAAGGTGTACATCCACACATCCGACCCGAGCGATCGCCGGCCTTCGAACTCGTAGCCGGCGAGTTGACGGAGAAGGTAACCGGCGGCCGCGGCACCCTGTTTCGGCTGGAAGGCCTCCACCCGATCGGTGGGCTGCCGATACAGCCCGAAGTTGTCCTCGGTCTCGTCCAGACGAGTCCCATCGTCGATTCCGTCGTACCAGACGGTCTGGGCGACCGACGGGACCGCGCGCAGCCCGACGAAGATCTTCACCAGGGCCGCGGCGGCCTGCGCCTCGGTCGGCACTCGCGCGACATTCCCCCCGTCTTTCGTCGAGGTCGTGCTGGACACGCCCACCTCGCTCACGATGATCGGCTTGGACACCCCGCCGTTGTTCTTCTTCACGAGCGCGTCCAACGCCGAGACCTTCGACAGCGTGGCATCCAGGTCCGTGGCGTACCCGTGGGTGGAGAGCATGTCGGAGTAGTTGAGACCGTCGGCGTCGATGAAGTCCGAGAACCAGCTCAGAGGGGTACCGGCGGTGTTGCCCGCGACGATGTCCACGTGCGGGTGGCGAGCTTTCACGCCGGTGTAGACGGCCTTCACCAGCGTCGCATAGCAGGCCCCGCTCTGGCAGTCGCTCGTGTTGCGTTGGGAACGGTTGAACTCGTTCCACACCTCCACCTTGTCGATCTGCGGGTCCGCGTCGAGAACGGTGTTGATGTAGTCGACGTAGCCCTGTCGGCCTTCGCGCGTGGTCGGCGGCGACAACGTCTCCTTCATGTCGTCGGGGTAGGCGACGGGATTGCCGTACCCCGCGACGAAGAGCATTTTGAGACCGTTCTCGTCGGTGACGGCGTGAAGGTCTTCCGCGTAGGCCGGGATCTCGTATTCGCCACGCTTTCGCTCGACACTCGTCCAGGACGTCTCGTCGCGGATCTCCCGGAAGCCGAGTCCGACCAGGAGCGGAACGGTTTTGTCGAGGCGCCAGGTGTCGGCGGCGAACGAGGCCTTGCCCCAGTGGGTCGCCACGGAGAAGAAGCGATCCGTCTTCGGGGGAGTCGGATTGACCAGGACGTTCACGCTGAGGTGGTCTCGGTCGTCGGCGAGGTCGAGAACGTAGAACCCGTTCGAGGGGACCTCAGGCTCGACCTGCGCATCCGGGCCCCCGGGACTCTGACCGGTCGCGATCTCCTCGCCGGAATGCGATCGCAGGGTCCACGCGACCGGTCCGTGCGAGTTGCCGAGCACGACCCGCACATCGGACGCAGATGTGAACAGGAGGGAGGGGCTGACGACGCTGAGCGGGCCGGGTCCCGCGGAGCGCAGGAGGAGCAATGCCGCCGCCGCGGAGGCTGCGACGACCGCTATCGCGAGCGTGACGATCACACCCCACCTCGCCTTTCGTGAACCCGCCACCGGACCCCTTTCGTCGACCGTCACGATAACCCGGCGAGATATCGGTCAGATGTCCGTTGCATGAGGCACTCCTCAGAGGCGTGCGGCCGCCGGCCCGGGGAGAAGGCGTGGCACGATCCTGAGCAGTGCGGTCATCCCCACCAGCTCGATGAGTGTTTGCGTGACGACGACGACGGGGGCCAATGCGAAGGAATCCGGGAGGGTCAGGGCCAACGGCAGCACCACCAACGAGTTCCGTGTCGTGCCGGAGAAGACCACGGCGCGTGCCGCGCGGGTGTCCTGTCCGAAGATGCGTGCCACGAGGATGCCGAGAAGCGGCGCGCCCACGAGGAACGCCACGAAGACCGGCACAACGGTCAGGACGGCTATGACGTTCATCCTCACCGACTCGATCTGCGCGCCGATGATCACGGCGAGGGTGAAGGCGAGCAGCGGCACCATGGCGGCATCCATCGTCCGTTCCACCGCGCGAGCAGCCTTCAGCCGGACAGCGGCTCGCTGGGTGAGGGCCGCGAGCGTCAACGGGAGCACGATGAAGACGAGGAACGCCACCGCGAACGGCCCGACGTCGATGGCGGCGAGTACCTCGGGTCCGGCCATGAAGCGCAGGTACACCGGCAGCAGTGCCAGTTGCCCGAGCATGAGCAGCGGCGAGACGGCCAGGAGCCGAGGGGCGTCCCCGCCCGCGATCCGGGTGAAGACGATGACGTAGTCGATGCAGGGGGTGAGGAGGACCAGCAGCACTCCCGCCAGAAGTACCTGGTCATGGGCGATGAAGCGCGACATCGCGAAGACGAAGACCGGGATCAGGACGAAATTGAGCACCAGCACGGCAGCGAGGAAGCGGCCGTCACGGACCGCGCGCGCGATCGCGCCGAACGGCACAGCCAGGAACGTCGCGAAGAGGAGAACGACCAGCGATGGAGCAACCAGCGCATCCAGCACGGGGACGGTCGCGGGCGCGAGGATTCCGCACGCGCCACCGGCGGCCATTGCCCCGATCCAGACGGAGAGCTGCCAGCGGTGGAGCCACGCGATCACCGTCTCGAGGGTACGTGGTCGCCGTGCCCCCGTTCGGCCGGGGCGCCGCCGACGAACCGGCGGCGCGCCCCGTCACGCCCGGACGCGTGCCCGTCAGTCCCGACGCTCCGTGAGCGCCACATTCGCGGTCGACGTCACGGCGCCTGCTGTCACGGTGACCGTCGAACTCTTGCAGGACTCGTCGAAGCGGGAGTGCAGCGGAACCCACTCCGGCACCGAAGCGCACACGCGATAGGTGCCGGCGGGAACAACCATCGCGAACGCCCCTGGGGCGCCCGAGGACGAGAGTGCGCTCGTGAGCACCGTGCTCCCGCCGAGCGTCTTGACCGTCACCCGCACATTCGTCATCCAGACGTTTTCGCCGCCGGCCAGAGTGGCCTTCACCCGACCCGTGAGCACCCCGCCCGCGGACAGCCTGATGGTGGGCGCCGTCACCACTGATCCCGCTTTCACCGGCAGCGGGGTCGCCGTGCCCTGCGTGAGCGCATCAGAGATCCACTCCGGGGCGAACACCGACCCGGTACGGTCCGAGATGACGGATTCGCTGCCGGACGCGCCGGCCTGGACACGGTACGAGCCGCTGGGAACGTCGGAGAGGTCGTACCGCCCGCGGGAGTCGGTCACGGTCTGGAGGTCGCCCGTGCTGCCGCCGTCGCGGACGATGCGCACCGGCGTCCCCGCCACGGGCGCTCCGGTCTCGGCATCCACCACGACGCCCTTCACCCGCGCGGGCGCTTCGAAGGCCATGTCCTGTGTCTGCGAGCCACTCCTCGCCACCACCGTGGCGGCGACGATGCCCGTGGTTCGGCTGGCCGACACCGTGTACGTGCGCCCGGGGGCGAGCATGCTCGGGAACGAGTACCGCCCGTCGGCCCCGGTCGTGACGTTCTTGCTGTCGACGTAACCGCCGTCCGCCCGCTTCTCGACCAGGGACACGGATGCACCGGGCACGCCGGCACCGTCGGCTCCGGTAACGGTGCCGACGAGGCTGCCCTTACCGGCAGCGACGGCGACGTTCGCGATCGCCGCACCGCCGCTCGCGACGACCACCTTGCGGGCGGTCGCGCTCGTGCCCCCGAACCACGCGACCGGCGCCGACGGCGTCACGATCCGCACCGTGTACGACCCGCTCTTCAGGGCCGGGAAGCTGTAGGCGTAGGTCTTGTCCATGGTGCGTTGAACGCTCGCGGAGTAGCTGCGACCGTCCGTGGACTCGGCGTATACGTAGACATTCGTCACCGAGGTGATACCGGTGACCGTTCCTCTGAGACCTCCCGAGCCCGCAGGAACGTCCGTCACTGTTCCGACGTCGACGTGGGCACCGGCTCCGACGGTGATCCCCGGCGCCGCCGTCGGGTCCTCGTTCGAGCCGGACGACGCCAGGACCGCGTAGACGCCGGGTGCCAGGCCCGGGAAAGCGAAGCTCTGGCCCGGTGAGGTCCAGTTGGAGGCCACCCACGTCCAGGTGCCGCCCGCCGCCCGCCAGAGCGAAAGGCTGCCCGACTGCTGCGTCGGCGCGAGCGTCCCCGTGATACTGCCGGCCCGGAGCACGGTGAGATTCTTCTTCACCGACGCGGTGCCCACCGAGAAGTAGTCCGCCTCTGGCGCGGAGGGCGCCCCATCCGCCCAGGTCGCGGCGTAGGTATCGCCCGCCGGTCGGACCAGGATCGTGTACGTGCCGCGCGGGATGTTCCGCAGGACGTAGGCGCCGGTCTTGCCGATCGGCGCCGGCATACCGACGGCACCGGTCGATGAGTACAGCACGACGGTGCCCCCGCTCATCGCCGCCCCCGTATCCGAGGCCGTGACGAACCCGCTGATCGATCGGCCGGCCAAGCGGATGTCGACGGTGGTCGACCGGCCCGGCGAAACGGTCTGGAAGGTTGTGGCGACGGGGAACTCGGAGCCATTGGCGTAGGTCAGCCCCGACGGTCCCACGACGCCCACTGCCACGTCGCCCGCGGGCAGTGCGCGCACCACGTACACGCCCGCCCCGTCGGTGTCCGCGGTCCCGAGGTCGGCGCCGGCTCGGTTCGTGATCCGCACCTGCGCCCCGACCAGAGGTGCGCCGTCTGCGGAGCGCACAGTGCCGGTGACGGTCGCGCCCGAGGTGAGAGTTGTCGCCAGGGAGGTGCGGACCTGTCCGGCCGCGAGCGTGAAGCCCGTCGCAGTCGTCCGATCGGGGGTGTCCTTCCACCATTCGCCGAGCAGCGGCGAACCGGTGGGCGGCTCGAATTGCAAGGTGTAGGTCGCCGGGCTCAGGTCGCTGAACGTGTACGCACCGGTGCTGTTCGTCGTGACGGACGTCCGCCACACCCAGGTGGTGCCGCTGCGGGCGTAGATGGTCACGCGCGCTCCGGCCACGCCCGCTCCGGCGGCGTCGCGAACGGAGCCGCTCACCGCCCCGGCCCGGTCCAGAGCGGCATTCACGTTCGTCAGGCCCTGTCCCGCCGTCAGCGTCAGCGAGTCCGCCGACCAGTACTCCGCCTTGTCCGTGTACCACTCGGACAACACTCCGGAATTGTGCGGGCTGGAGAACTGCAGGCGGTAGCTGCCCGCCGGGAGGCCTCGGAGAACGTAGGTCCCGTCCGATTTGAGACCGGCGGATGCCACGTAGCTCATCTGCGGGCCGTAGGCGGTGACGCGATACTCCATCGAGTCGACTGTCATCCCCGCCGGAAGGGTCACACGTCCGGCTACGCTGCCCCCGGCCGCAAGTGCCGCGTCAACACCCGAAACGGTCTGGCTCGTCCCGACGGGGACCGGTGTCGATTCCGAGTACGTCGTGGCGTCGTCGTAATACTCATCGATGAGTCCCCAGTCGTCGGGAGCCTGGAACGAGACCCGATAGCGTCCGACGGGGAGCCCCCGCAACGCGTAGGTGCCGTCCGCGGAGACGGTGGCTGAGAACCACGACGACGAACCGCCGCCTTCGAGGTACGCCGAGACCTGGATGCCGACGCCGTTGGAGCTGCGCGGAGTTCCGGCCGGTACCGTCACCGTGCCGGTGATCGTGCCGCCGACCGCGAGCGAGGCGTTGACGTCGGACAGGCTCTCGCCGTTGGTCACAGTGATCGGCACGGCGTCGGGGTACCGCGCCGCGTCGTCGTACCACTCGGGAAGGAGGGCGGAATTCCACGGCGGCTGAAACTTCACCCGATACGTCCCGGCAGGCAGGCCGGTGACTGCGTAGGACCCGTCGGAGGCGATGGGGGTCGACCTGAACGAGGCGTATTCGCTCGTGTAGAGCAGCACGGACCCGCCGAACAGCGAGGACCCTGCGGGCGCGGTCACCCGCCCGGCGATCGAGGCTCCTGTGGTGAGAGTGGCGTTGATCCCGGTGCGTTTCTGTCCAGGTGTCAGGTCGACCGGCGTGGCGGAGGCGAAGTCCGGCTTGTCGTTCCACCACTCGGACCGCAGGCTCGACGGCGACATGGCGGAGAAATAGACACGGACACTGCCACTCGGCAAACCGCCGACCGAGTAGGTGCCGTCGACGGCGACGTTGGCGTACGCGACTGTGCTCTGCGTTGCGTCGTAGACCTGGATGCTGACGTCCGACGGCGACGAGCCCGAGGGTACCGTCACGCGACCCGAGAGGGACGCGCCGCGAGCGAGCGTTGCATCGATACCGCTGCGGGTGGCACCGGTCGCCACCGTCACCGGCTTCGCGGAGGTGTAGTTTCCGGCATCGTCGTACCACTCGTCCAACAGCCCCGACGCGTTGTCGGCGTCGAACCTCAAACGGTAGTCACCGGCACGGAGCCCTTTGAGGCGATACGTGCCATCGCGGGAGACGTAGGCGTCGCGGACCCAGTTCTGTCCTTCGGCGTATGCCGAGACGCGAATCGTCCAGTCGTCGATCGTGATCCCGTTCGGCACCGACACACGTCCCGTGATGACTGCGCCCGTGGCGAGGGTGGCGTTGATGCCCGTGCGCTTCTCTCCTGCAACGAGCGTGATCGCGTCGGCGGAGGAGAACGCCGCCTCGTCGTCGAACCACTCATCCACGAGACCGCTGTCGGAGCTCCCGCTGAACTGCAGGAGCACCGCTCCCGCGGGCAGCGACCCCACCGCATACGAACCGTCCTCAGAGACGCTGGTGGAGCCGAGCCAATTCTGCGTCGCGTCGTAGGCGGCGACGAAGACGGAGCTCGCACCGCCCGGCGTCCCTCGAGGGACGGTGACCACACCCGAGATGGATGCCGCCTTCGCCAACGTGACGTCGACACCGGTCCGGTTCGCTCCCGGGAGGAGTTCGACCCGATCCGCGGAGTAGCGGTCCGACTTGTCGCTGTACCACTCGTCGAGCAGACCACTGCCCGGATCGACATCGAACTGGATGACGTAGGAGCCGGCCGCGAGCCCGGCGAGGGTGTACTTCCCCGTCGAGGCGGCCGTCGTGGACGCGACCTGGTTCCAGAGGTCGCCCGATGCGTAGGCGCGGATCGTCACCCCGCTCGTCGGTAGCGTCGACCCGTTCGGTACCAGGACACGACCCGAGATCGACAGGGTCTGCGGCGCGCCCGTGGGCGTCGGCGACAGGGTCGGACTCGGCGTCGCGACCTTCGTCGGGCTGGGTGTCGGGGTCGGCGTCCGGGAGGGGGTCGGGGAGGGTGTCGCCGTCTTCGTCGGGCCCGCTGACGGAGTGGACGTGCGCGCAGGCGTCGGGGAGGCGATTGCCGCCTTCGTGGGGCTGGGTGACGGACTGGACGTCGACGTCGGCGACGGACTCGAGCTCGACACGACCGACGGCGTCCTCGTGGGCTGTTCTGCCGACGCTGCGGGGGCGACCCCGATACCGAGCGACACAGCGAGCGTGAGTGCGACAGCGCCGGAAATGTAGCGTCGCGCGCGCGCGAGCGAAGACGTGGTCATGTTCCCCCCAATACGGCACACGCCGAACTCGCAGCACCCCTGCGACGAGTGATTCGTGGTCTCGGGCGACCACGCGCTATTCCTACCACAGCGGCGTGGTCACCTGTGAAAAACCTGAGCGTGCTGAGCGGTCGCGGTGTCTCCGGGCGGCGGCCTACCTTGGACCGACGCGCATCGAGCACCTCGCACCCGGTGAGATCTTCGTCTTCGGCTCCAACGGAGGCGGTGCGCACGGTGGCGGCGCAGCAGGCTTCGCCCACGACCGTTTCGGGGCCATCTGGGGTCAGGCTGAGGGGCTGCAGGGACAGTCGTACGGGATAGACACGATGTCCGGCCTGTCGGTTCTCGAGCGGCAGGCGAAGCGGTTCGTCGCGTTCGCAGCAGACCACCCCGAGCTGCGGTTCCTCGTCACCGAGCTCGGTTGCGGAATCGCCGGGTACCGGCCCGCTGACGTCGCTCCGTTCTTCACGGGCGCGGGGGAGAACGTCGTGCTTCCGGCGTCGTTCCGGGAAATCCTGCTCGAGGACTGACGGCGCCCTTATCGTGTCCGAAGACGAGTCGTCCGGCAGCGGAGGGTGTGCGACGCAGCTTCACCTGATGCCACCGGCGGCAATGACGCCGGAAGAACTGGCGGATGCCATCGGCGCGACGCCACGACTGCGGATCCCCGGCACGATCCTCGACCCGCGAACCGTCAGCGTGATGGCGTGGCCGAAGGGAACGGCGCTGGTCCTCGCACTGGACCACTTCTCGCAGGAGTACGTGCCGTGAGGGCGCGCTCACGATTAAATGTGGAGGGGATGACGGGAATCGTCCCCACCGCCCCTCCACGCGCCGCTGCGCGTCGCGCGGAGCCTCCGGCGGCGTGGGCCCACCCGAAGCGCGTCGGTTCCGACGGCATCCACGCGAAAGGTCCGACACACCGGCTGGGCCGGCCTGTCGGACCTGTGGAGGGGATGACGGGAATCGAACCCGCACCATCAGTTTGGAAGACTGAGGCTCTACCATTGAGCTACATCCCCGCGGCGGCGAACCGCAGCGTCGACAACTCTACTTCACGCCCGACGGTGTCACGAACACCGGCGTTGCCAGGACAGGGGATGCGCTCGGAACAGGCTGATCACCGCCGAAACGGCCTGTGCTCGTGGCATCCGCCTGTTCTCGCGTCCGCAGACGCCGTCCGCGCCACGGCACACGGCATCCGATCGACTCCCAGAACGGCCCCCGCACGTCGATCGACTAGACTTTCAGGGGTCGTTTCGTCGAACGCGTGCTGCGCGTCACCCCGGGGCGTAGCTCAGCTTGGTAGAGCGCCCGCTTTGGGAGCGGGAGGCCGCAGGTTCAAATCCTGTCGCCCCGACGCAACGGCCCCACAGACCACAGGCCTAGCCGGCCCCCGCGTGCGCGCGGGCCACACGAGGAGAACACACCGCATGGTCAACAGCACCGTCGAGAAGCTCAGCCCGACCCGGGTCAAGCTCCACATCACGGTCTCGCCCGAAGAGCTCAAGCCGAGCATCGCGCACGCCTACGAGCACATCGCGCAGGACGTGCAGATCCCCGGCTTCCGCAAGGGCAAGGTGCCGGCGCCGATCATCGACCAGCGCATCGGCCGCGGCGCGGTCATCGAGCACGCCGTCAACGAGGGTCTCGACGGGTTCTACCGCCAGGCCGTCGAGGACCAGGAGCTGCGCGTCATCGGACGCCCCAGCGCCGAGATCGTGGAGCTGCCCGAGCTCAAGGACTACTCCGGCGATCTCATCGTCGACGTCGAGGTCGACGTCCGTCCCGAGTTCGACCTCCCCGCCTACGACACCATCACCGTGACCGTCGACGCGGTCGAGGCCGACGAGGCGGCGGTGGATGCCGAACTCGACCGCCTGCGTGCCCGCTTCGGCACGCTCGTGACCGTCGACCGTCCCGCCGCGAAGGGTGACTTCGTCGAGCTCGATCTCGTCGCCACCATCGACGGCGCCGAGATCGACCGCGCCGAGGGCGTGTCCTACGAGGTCGGCTCCGGCGAGCTGCTCGAGGGCATCGACGAGGCGATCGACTCGCTCACCGCCGACGAGCAGACCACGTTCCGTTCGAAGCTGGTCGGTGGCGACCACGCCGGGGAAGAGGCCGAGGTCTCCGTCACGATCACGGCTGTCAAGGAGCGCGAGCTGCCCGAGGCCGACGACGACTTCGCGCAGATGGCATCCGAGTTCGACACCCTCGCCGAGCTCCGCGCCTCGCTCGCCGAGCGCGTGTCCGAGCAGTCGGTCTTCACGCAGGGCGCCGCCGCGCGCGACAAGTTCGTCGAGGCGCTCATCGAGGCCGTCGAGATCCCCGTGCCGCCGCAGCTCATCGAGGACGAGGTCCACACGCACCTCGAGGGCGAGAACCGCCTCGAGGACGACGTGCACCGCGCCGAGGTCACCGAGGCCAGCGAGAAGCAGTTCCGTACCCAGATGATCCTCGACAAGATCGCCGAGGACGCCAACGTCCAGGTCTCGCAGGACGAGCTGACGCAGTACCTCATCCAGTCGGCCGCGCAGTACGGCATGGCGCCGCAGGAGTTCGTCAACGCGCTGCAGCAGGGCAACCAGCTGCCCGCGATGGTCGGCGAGGTCGCCCGTAACAAGGCGCTCGCGATCGCGCTCGGCAAGGTCACCGTCGTCGACACGAACGGCAAGCCCGTCGACCTGACCGGCTTCGTCGCCGTCGAGGGCGAAGAGCCCACCGACGCCGAGGACGAGGTCGCGGAAGAGGCCCAGGAGATCGCGGACGCCGCCGCCGACGCGGACGCCGTCGTCGAGGCCGAAGAGGCCGCCGCCGAGGAGGCCCCCAAGAAGGCCCCCGCCAAGAAGCGCGCTCCGGCCAAGAAGAAGGCCGCCGACAGCGAGTAAGCCTCGTCCGGTACGACGGAGGGGGTGGATGCCATGGCATCCACCCCCT
>NZ_RBZY01000032.1 GCF_004022425.1 Microbacterium enclense
CCCGCGTCCGCGAGGGCGGATGCCATCGCCAGGCCGATGCCGCGGCTCGCGCCGGTGACGAGCGCGGCGCGGCCCGTCAAGTCGAAGAGGGTGGCGCTCACTGGTCGCCCCCGACCGCGACGAGGAGCTTCAGAGCCTGCCCCGCTTCCAACGCGGTGAACGCGTCTCCGGTCCGCTCCAGGGGAACGACATCGGTGATGAGGGTGTCCGCGGGGATGGCGCCGGCGGCGAGCAGCTCGACCGCGGTCTCGAAGTCGCGTCGTTGGTAGACACGCGCGCCGAGCAGGCGCAGTTCGCGCCAGAACACGCGCTGGAGGTCGACCTCTCGGGGCTGGGGATGGATGGCGACGACGACGATGGTTCCGCGCACCTTGGCGAGAGCGGTCATTCCCCGCACGGCCGCGGCAGCGCCCGACACCTCGAACACGACGTCCGCGCCCGCCCCTCCTGTCCATTCCTGCACCCACTGCGCCTGATCGGTCGCCAGCGGGTCGAGGGTTCGGAAGCCGAGACCGTCGATGGTCGCCCGGCGGCCGGCATCCGGTTCGATGACGACGACGTCGGCGCCCTCGTTGCGGGCCACGCTCGCGATGAGCACGCCGATCGGGCCGCCGCCGATGACCACAGCGGTGTCACCCGCGGTGAGCTCGGAGCGGCGGACGTCGTGCACGGCGACGGCGACGGGCTCGACGAGGGCGCCGGCGCGCAGTGTCAGTTCCTCGGGCAGGCGCACGAGAGTCCCGGCGGGCACGTTCCACAGCTCCTGCAGGGCCCCGGGGGAGTCGATCCCGATGAAGTCGAGGTTCTGGCAGATGTGCTCGTTGCCCGCGAGGCATGCGGGGCACGTGCCGTCCCAGTCCAGGGGCATGACCGTGACGCGGTCTCCTGGCATCCATCCCGCCACGTCGGAGCCGACGGCGGTGATGACACCGCTCATCTCGTGGCCGAAGACGAGGGGGTGGGTCACGCGCGCGTCCATGTCGCCGTGGAAGATGTGGAGGTCGGTGCCGCAGAGGCCGGTGTAGGCCACCCGGATCTGGACCTGTCCCGTGCCCGGGGCCGTGGGATCGATGTCGACGGGATTAACGGTTCGAGCCGAGATGTACTGAAGTGCGCGCACGGCGGGGTCCTCTCCGGTGAGAGCGGATGGGGTCCACATCCGCCCCTTCACTGTACGGGGGTTTTCCTCATAGGTCACATGTATGATCTAATGAGATCGCGCCGCAAAGCGGTGAGTCGTCAACGACGTCGACCAAGTGAGGACTGGAAATGGCAACACAGCACCGTCGCTTCATCCGATTCGCCCGTTTCGGCGCCCTGGCCATCGCCGGGGTGACGGCCGTCGCCCTGAGCGGCTGCAGCCCCGACGCCGGCGGAGGAGACACCTCGCTGGGCTTCAGCCAGGCAGAGCAGGAACCGGGCAGCCCGATCACCGTGTGGGTGGATGCCACCCGCGAACCCGTCATCGAGGCCTTCCGTACCGCGCACCCCGACATCGAGGTCAACGTCGAGACCTACGACGGCAACGCCAGCGGATCGGCGAGCCTGCAGACCCGCATCGCGCTGTTCGACCAGGCCGGCGAAGGCTGGCCGGACGTCGTGTTCTCGACGCAGAACAACGACGCCTCCTGGGCCTCGCGCGAGTCGAACGGCCAGCAGGCTTTCGCCGCGCCCGTGAACAAGGGCTGGTTCGAGGACGACTTCCTCGAGGGCTTCACGCCCGGATCCCTCGACCCGCTCACCATCGACGGCACCACCTACGGCCTCCGCAACGACCTCGCCCAGGTCGTGTTCTGGTATGACCAGGCGCTGTTCGACCAGTTCGGGTACGACGTCCCCACCACGTGGGAGGAGTACGAGCAGCTCAGTGACCGGGTCGCGCAAGAGCACCCCGGCTACCTGTTGGGCTCGGTCGGTGACGGCTTCCTCGGCTCGTACGTCTACTACTGGGGCGCTCAGGCACCGATCTTCCAGCTCGACGGCAACGATTTCACGTCGGACTTCGACGCGCCCAACTCTCAGCGCATGACCGAGATGCTCGACCACATGGTCGACAACGGCACGCTGTCCACGGCGTCGGTGTTCGGCTCGGACTTCATCCAGCAGGCGCAGGGCAAGCTCCTCGGCATGCCCGGACCCGTCTGGTTCACCGGCGCCCTGTTCCAGAACCCGGACAGCCTGAACGTTCCCGCCGGCCAGCTCGGCGCGGGCACCCCGCTGCACTGGGAGGGCGAGGACATCGGAACCGGCAACGTCGGTGGTGGCACCTGGCTCGCCTCCAGCCACTCCAAGAACCTCGACGCCGCGAAGACCTTCATGGAGTTCGCGACGAGCTCGGACGAATACCAGGTCGATCTCGCGCCCGGCTACCCCGCCTATGCGGACGCGGGTGAGAAGTGGATCGCGCAGCAGGCCGCGGACGGCTACTTCGTCGGCGACTTCGAGCAGACCGTGATCGACGCCGCCGGACAGGTGTGGAGCGGGTGGGGCTTCCCGAGCTTCAGCGCCGAGACCGCGTACAGCAAGGTGGTACTGCCGGCGCTCGCCGCGGGCCGGACCATCGGTGACGTGGCCGGCGACTGGCAGGCCGAGATCCTCAACGAAGCCCAGGTGCAGGGCTACACCGTCACGCGCTGACCCCGCTCGATCCCACGAAAGGCCAGGCCATCGTCACTTCAACGATGACGCCCCTCTCCGCCGGCGCCGAAACGCGCCGGCGGAGAGGCGAGCAACGGCGTCGAAACCCGAATCGTTCCCAGTCCGCGATGGCGTACGCCTTCAGCTCGGGCTACGGCATCCTGTTGCTCCTGTTCGGGCTGGGGCCGGCGCTGTACGCGGTGTATCTCGCGTTCACGCAGGCCGGTCGGTTCGCCGGTGTCGACAACTTCGTGCGCGTCTTCGCGGACTACCGCTTCTGGCCGGCGGTGCAGCACGTCTCGACCTACCTCGTCATCTGGCTCGTGTTCCAGATCGTGTTCGTGGTGCTCCTCGCGCTGATCGTTCACAATTTCGCGTCGCGGTGGCTGTCGACCTCCGCCCGATTCGTCTACTACATCCCCGGGGCGCTCGCCGGCGCCTCCAGCGTGCTGCTCTGGCTGTTCCTCCTCGACCCGACGGTCAGCCCCGTGTCCGGAATCCTCCGGGCGCTCGGATTCGACTCGTTCGTGGCGACCGTCTCCCTCGACAACCTCCCCGTCATCTTCACGATCGTGTCGTTCTGGACCGGGGCGGGGCAGTGGATCGTCATCATGTACGGCGCGCTGAACAACATCAGTCCCGAGATCATGGAGGCGTCGCGCATCGACGGCGCGGGACCCGTGAAGACCGCCTGGTACATCCAGCTACCGCTGCTGCGGAAGTGGATCTCGTACATGGTCGTGATGTCGATCGCGGCGGGCAGCCAGCTGTTCGTCGAACCCCGCGTCTTGTCTCAAGCGAGCAAGGGGGTCGTCCCGCAGGACTACTCGCTCAACCAGCTCGCCTATCTCTACGCCTTCCGGCAGAACGACTTCAACGGCTCGGCGGCCATCTCTCTCATCCTCCTGGCCGTCGCCCTGATCCTGGCTGCCTTCTTCGTCTTCCGAGGAGGACTCTTTGAGCGCGACTGAAACCGCGACCCTGCTGCGTGCCGACGAGTACGCCCGCACGTCGCGTCGACGCCGTCGGACCCTGACGCCCGGAGAGTGGCTGGGGCGTGCCCTCGCGGCCGTCGTCGCGATCTTCTTCGCCGTGTTCTTCATCCTCCCGCTGGCGTGGCTCATCCTCGCGCCGACCAAGACGCCGCGCGAGCTGCTCCTGGGCGGTCCGTTCGACTTCGGCGCCTTCTCGACGCTGGCGGAGAACTGGAACACCCTCATGGCGTTCCAGAACGGCATCGTCTGGACCTGGCTCGGCAACGCGGCGCTCTACACCGGTGCCGCCCTGGTCCTGACGCTGTTGGTGACCATCCCCGCCGGGTACGCGCTGGCGATGATCGACTTCCGGCTCCGCCGAGCGCTCCTCGCGGTGACGCTCGTGATCATGCTGATCCCGAGCACCGCCCTCGTGCTGCCGACCTTCCTCGAGTTGAGCGCGGTGCGGTTGATCGGGAATCCGTTGGCGGTCATCCTCCCGTTCTCGTTCTTCCCCTTCGGCGTGTACCTCACGTACATCTACTTCTCCACGAGCATCTCGAAGGACCTCCTGGATGCCGCCCGCATCGACGGCGCGGGGGAGTGGCGGGTGTTCTGGCGCGTCGCCATGCCCCTGGCGACCCCGGTCATCGCCCTCGTCGGCTTCTTCAACGTCGTCGGCAACTGGAACAACTACTTCCTGCCGTTCGTGATGGTGCCGGGGCGCCGTGCCCCCATCCAGGTCGGGCTCGCGGAGCTGTTGTCGAACGTGCCGCTGTTCAACCCCACGTCGGCCGGGTCGGTGACGATCGAGCTTCCCGTGCTGGCGCTGGCGACGCTCGTCTCGGTTCTCCCCGTGCTGCTGATCTTCCTGTTCTCGCAGCGGTTCCTCGTCACGGGCATGACCGCCGGCGGGACGAAGGAGTGAGCGTGCTGCGGGTGGCGATGGTCTGCCGGATGGTTCCCGAGAAGCGCGAGGAGTATCTCGCTCTCCACCGGGCGGTCTGGCCCGGCGTGGAGCAGACGCTCCGCGAGGGGAACATCCGCAACTTCTCGATCTTCGTGCGCGGTGACGTGCTCTTCGGCTACTACGAGTACGTCGGCGACGATCTCGCTGCCGACGACGCGAAGATGGCCGCCGACCCGGTCACGCAGGAGTGGTGGGCGCGGACGGGTCCGTGCCAGGTGCCGTTCGACGACGACGGGTCCGAGCCCAACTGGCAGATCATGACCGAGGCCTGGCACCTGGACTGATCCGGGATGCCGGCGGGCTCAGTGCTCGCGCGCGGCGGTCGCGGTCAGCGTTCGCGAGCGGTGGGGAAGCGTCGGCGCTGCCAGGCGTCGAGGATGTGCGCCCGCATCGCGGCCTCGGCCTCGACGGGGTCGCCCGCCGCGATGGCGTCATGCACGCGGCGGTGTTCCTCGAGCGTGAGGTGGAACGCGTCGGTCGACTGGTTGCCGACGAAGCGCGCCGACTGCCGCGCACGCGTGAAGAGGATCTTCGTGATGCTGCTGGCCAGTTCGTTGCCAGAGAGTGTCATGACGAGGAAGTGGAAGTCGAGGTCGGCATCCGGGAAGACCTCGGGGTCTTCGACCGATTCCTCCATGCGCGCGAGGGATGCCGTGATCTCCGCGATCTGCTCCGGTGTTCCGTGCTGCGCGGTCGCGGCCGACATCGATCCCTCGAGTGCGGCGCGGATGATCGAGATCTCGTCGAGCACGCCGAGGGACGAATCGTTCTCGAGGAGGACGGCCAGGACCACCGGGTCCAGGACGTTCCACGACGTCTTCGGCTGCACGGTGGTGCCGCGCCCGGGGGCGACGCTGATGAGCCCCTTCTCCTCGATTCGCTTGACCGACTCGCGGATGACGGTGCGGCTGACGGCGAAGTGCTGCGCCAGCTTCTCTTCCGGGGGCAGGGTGTCGCCGGGCGGGACGTCGCCCTTCACGATGGCTTCGACCAGATCGTGCACCACGGCGACGCCGAGGCGGGCCGTCGGGGTACGCGGGGTCGAGCTGCGCAGGGCCGACGTGGTGTCGGCGGGCGCGGTCTCCTCACTCATGCGGTCAGCCTAGCCGCGGCCCTCAGTGCTCCCGGGAAGGTCGTGCCGGTCGCTTTCGGGGACGAGGCGCAGCCCCGCACGGTCGGGGCGCACGTGCGGGCCGGCGCCGACGAGCCAGCTCCCGCCGCGTTCGCCGGCCTCGGCGATCGCCGCCTCGTCGACGCTCACACCGTGTCCGGGAGTGTCGCCGAGGACGATGCCGCCGTCGGCGAACTGCTGGTCGATGTGCAGGCCGAACGGCGAGCCGAGATCCTGCACCTCTGCACTGAGGTGGTTCGGGACGGCGACGGCGGCGTGGGCCACGGCCTGGTTGGCGGTCACGCCGACCGGGCTGATCGGCAGGTCGCGGCCGTGAGCGAGCATGGCGACGCGGAGGAAGTGCGTCACGCCCCAGGTGCATCCGACCTGCACGACGTCCACGCCACCGGCATCCATCAGGGGGCGGAACTGCTCGAGGCCCGTCAGGTTCTCGCCGGTGGCCACGGCCGCCCGGATGCTGCGGGTCAGCCGCGCGTGTCCGTCGGCGTCCCAGCGGCGCAGGGGCTCTTCCACCCAGGTCAGGTCGATGTCGCGCTCCAGTTCGCTGACGTAGCGCACGGCTTGCTTGAGGTTCCACGACTCGTTCGCGTCGAACATGACCGCCGGCCGTCGGGAGTTGCGGCCCATGGCGTCACGGATGATGTGCAGGCGGCGGCGGTCGGCGTCCAGGTCGACGCCCCCCTTGAGCTTGCCGCTGCTGAATCCCAGGTCGGCCATCTCGGCGTAGAACCCCGCGAGTTCATCGTCGGAGAGGGCGATGTCCAGGCCCGACGCGTAGCCGGTGACGAAGCGGTCGCGCGCGCCGAGGAGACGCCAGAGCGGTTCTCCCGCGGCCTTGGCCTTGATGTCCCACAGGGCCATGTCGAAAGCGCCGATGCTGCCGAAGGTGGCGCCGGCGTGCCCCGCCTTGAATACTCGCGCGAGCATCCGGTCGTACAGGGCGGTGACCGCGCGAGGATCCTCGCCGTCGATGGCGGGGAAGAGGCGGGCGAGGTCGGCGACGTGACCGGTGCCGACGCCGGTGATGCCGGCATCGGTGTCGACCAGGACGACGGACTCCTCGGTGATGCCGGACGCGATGTGCCCGTTGACGTCCCCGATGGGGCGCCCCCACTCGCGGAACGTGCGCAGCACGCGGTAGCCGGTGACCTTCATATCGCCCTTGACTTTCTCCTGCGGCGGGCTCGACCTGAGCCCCTAAAGAACATACATCATATGTTAGTCTCGATCCCGGTGAGACGACAGCGATGTCCACGGACGACGGAGATGAAAATGCGTACGCGATCCACCCCGAAAACGCCGGCTCTCACCGAGATCGGATTCGGCGGCGCACAGATCGGCAACCTGGGGCGCGAGGTCGACGACGACACGGCTCGTCTGACTGTCGACACGGCGTGGGATGCCGGCATCCGGTACTTCGACACCGCTCCGCACTACGGACTCGGCCTGTCCGAGCGCCGACTGGGCGCGGCCCTGCGCGATCGTCCGCGCGAGGAGTACGTCCTCTCCACCAAGGTCGGCCGCCTGCTCGTGGACTCTCCCGAGACCGCGCACCGTCTCGACGACGACGGTTTCGCCGTCCCGGCCGCGGTCGTCCGGCGGTGGGACTTCTCGCGTGACGGCGTGATGCGCTCGGTCGAGGAGAGCCTGGACCGCCTCGGCGTGGACCGCATCGACATCGCGTACCTGCACGATCCCGACGCGCACTGGGATGCCGCGTCGACCACCGGCGTCGGTGCTCTCATCGAGTTGCGCGAGCAGGGGGTCGTGCGCGCCGTCGGGGCCGGCATGAACCAGGCGTCCATGCTCGCCGACTTCGTCGAGCGCTGCGACGTCGACATCGTCATGGTCGCCGGTCGATACACGCTCCTCGACGACGCGGCCGCGGAGCGCCTGCTGCCGCTCGCTGCCGAACGAGGGGTCGGGGTCGTGGCGGCGGCCGTGTACAACTCCGGCCTGCTCAGCCACCCGCGTCCGGCGCCGGACGCGACCTACGACTACACACGCGCCTCCTCCGACCTGCTCGAGCGTGCCCACCGCATCGCCGACATCTGCGAGCGGTACGGGGTCGATCTCCCGTCGGCGGCCATCGCCTACCCGCTGCGCCGCGACGAGGTCGTATCGGTCGTCGTGGGGATCCGCACCGCCGCGCAGGCCGAATCGACGGTGGAGCGCTACCGCGCCCGCGTGCCCGAGGAGATGTGGCGAGAGCTGACCGCGACCGGGGTGGTCGCGCAGTGAGGCGCGCGAGAGACGCGCGCCCGGACACCGACGGAGAGGACGCCGACGCATGAGGTTCGCCAGGAGAGGAGCCCCGGGCTCCGAACGCCCGATCGTCGAGATCGACGGACACCCGTACCTCGTCCCCGCAGAACTCGGCGACCTCGACGGCCGGTTCTTCGAGGACGGCGGGCTGGAACGACTCGCCGGGATCGATCCCTCGACCCTCGCTGCCTTCGACGCGGAGTCGACCGAGCGATGGGCGGCGCCCCTCGCGCAGCCCGGCAAGGTCGTGTGCATCGGCCTGAACTACCGCGATCACGCCGCCGAGACCGGCGCCGCGCTGCCCGCGGAGCCGGTCGTCTTCATGAAAGACCCCTCGACGGTCGTCGGCCCCTTCGACGACGTGCTCATTCCGCGCGGGTCGGTCAAGACCGACTGGGAGGTGGAGCTGGGCGTCGTCATCGGCCGCACCGCGCGGTACCTCGACTCGACCGAGAGCGCCGCGGATTGCATCGCGGGGTACGTCCTCTCGCACGATGTCAGCGAGCGCGAGTTCCAGCTCGAGCGTGGCGGCCAGTGGGACAAGGGCAAGAGCTGCGAGACCTTCAACCCGTGCGGACCGTGGTTCGTGCCGGCATCCGAGGTTCCGGATCCGCAGTCGCTGCGGCTGTGGGCGAGCGTCAACGGCGAGATGCGCCAGGACGGGTCCACCGCCGACATGGTGTTCCCGGTGCTCGAGGTGGTGCGCTACCTCTCGCAGTTCATGGTTCTGCGGCCCGGAGACCTCATCAACACCGGCACACCGGCGGGAGTCGGACTCGGGATGCCGGAACCCCGGTACCTGCGCGACGGCGACGTCGTGGAGTTGGGGATCGACGGCCTCGGAACCGCCCGTCAGAGGATGGTGCAGGCGTGACCGCGCCGCTCGCCGGACTCGTCGCCGTCGTCACGGGCGGGGGCTCGGGCATCGGCTTGGCGACCGCCCTGCTGCTGCGGGATCGGGGCGCCTCCGTGTGGTGTCTCGACGCGGCGGAGGGGGAGACCGCCGAGGGCACCCGCCGCCTGACGTGCGATGTGCGCAACGGGGCATCGGTGGCGGCGGCGCTCGCCGAGGTCGGCGCCGAGGAGGGCCGCGTCGACGTCCTGGTCAACAACGCCGGGATCAGCGCCGTCGGCAGCGTCGAAGCGTTCGACGAAGACGAGTGGGCGCGCGTGCTCGATGTCAACGTCGTGGGTATGGCTCGCGTGAGCGCGGCGTCTCTGCCGTGGCTGCGGCGGTCCGAGCACCCGGCGATCGTGAACGTGTGCTCGATTGCGGCGCTCAACGGTCTACCCGACCGCGCGCTGTATTCGGCATCCAAGGGTGCCGTCTACGCGCTCACCCTCGCGATGGCCACCGACCACGTCAGCGAGGGCATCCGCGTGAACGCGGTCAGCCCCGGCACGGTCGAGACGCCCTTCGTCACCCGCATGCTCGAGGGGTTCGACGACCCTGTCGCCGAACGCCGCGCTCTGGAAGCCCGTCAGGCCACCCGACGGCTGGTGCAGCCCGAGGAAGTCGCGCGCGCGATCGCCTACCTCGCCGACCCGGATGCCACGTCGACCACCGGTACGATCCTCGACGTGGACGGCGGCGTGACACGGCTACGCGTGCGGGCGGGGACGGCATGATCGACGCCCATGTTCACCTCTGGGACCCTTCGGCGCTGACGTACGAGTGGCTCGAAGGCACCCCGGTGCGCCACGCGATGCTCCCCGAACACTACGAGGCCGACGCGCCGGGTGTCCGCGGCGCAGTGTTCGTCCAGGCCGCCGACGGCGACACCGATCCGGTGGCCGAAGCGCGCTGGGTCGAGGGTCTCGAGTGGCCCGCGCTCCGCGCGATCGTGGCCGGGGCCGATCTCGCGGCTCCGCTGTCCGCGATCACCGACCAGCTCGACGAGTTGGCGACGCTGCCGCACGTCACTGGCATCCGGCATTTGCTGCAAGACCTCGATGTGGCGACCTTCCCGGCCCTCGTGCCCGGGCTCACGGCGCTGGCCGCCCGCGGCGGCACGTTCGACGCGTGCCTCCGCCATGCGCAGCTGCCGGCGTTGATCGCGATGCTCCGCGACGTGCCCGGGCTGACGGTCGTCGTGGACCACGTCGGCAAACCCCCGATGGATGCCGGGATCGACAGCCCCGCGGGAGCGGCGTGGGCGCGGTCGCTCGCCGTGCTGGCTGATCGGCCGCGGACCTTCGTGAAGCTTTCGGGATTGACCCCCGAAGCGCGCGACGTCGGCGAGGTCGATCGCCACGCGGCCGGCTTCCTCGCGCACGCCGTCGAGGCCTTCGGTCCGGAGCGGGCGATGATCGCCAGCGACTGGCCGGTGAGCTCGACCTTCGGCGCCGCAGGGTCGTTTGCGGAATGGGTCGAGCGGGTGCGCGCTGTCGTCCCGGCCGCGGGGTGGGACGAGGTGGCCGAGGGGACGGCCCTGCGCGCGTACCTCCCGGGCGGCGACCCCGCGCTGGCGCGCCGCGCGTAGATCGGCACCGGCGCGCGTCGTGCGGCGCAAGGGATTCGGTGTCCAAAACACGCGGACGCGCCGGTGCGGCATCCGCGTGTCTTGGACACTGAAGTGAGGGGGGCGACCCGGCCCCCGGGTGACGCGCCGACCACCCTCGGTGGGGTCGCCGTCCGTAGGGTTTCGGTGTCCAAAACACGCGGACGGGCCGGCGCGGCATCCGCGAGTCTTGGACACTCAACCGGTGTTGGCGCCGCCGCGGCCTACTGCGGCAGGCTCGCGCGCAGGCGGCGCGTGACCTCGGCCGCCGGCATGCGGCGGGGGAAGGCGGCGACGATGAGGTCGTCGCCCGCGGCGTCGTCGCCGTCGGGGTGCACGCCGTAGCGCCGGAGCACGTCGTCGAGAGCACGACGGAGAGTGGATGCCGGCACCCGCGCGCCGCGCATGAGGCGGCGCAGCACGTGGTTGTGGACGGCCGTGACGAGGGCCGCGAAGCCGACGGCATCCAGGGGGTCGAGGCCGGGGAGCGCTTCGCGCAGGTACTGGTCGAAGAGGCGCTCGTACCGGAACACCGTCACGATCTCGCGGTCGCGCAAGACCGGCACCTCGCGCACGATCGCGTAGCGGCGGCGGGCGAGCTCGGGGTCGGCGGCGAAGTGTCGGAACACGCGGATGCACGCGTCGCAGACCGCGGCCCACGGGTCGTCGTGCGGCTGCGACAGGAAGGCGCGGGTCTCGTCGAGGAGCGCCTCGTGGTCGGCGAACACGACGTCTTCCTTGCCGCCGAACTGCCGGAAGAACGTCGACCGCGACACTCCCGCCGCTTGCGCGATCTGCTCGACCGACGTCTGGTCGTAGCCGCGCTCGGCGAACAGCGCGATCGCGGCGGCAACGACAGCGGTGCGGCCGGGAGGAGCGGGCACGTCGGTCATGTGGGGAAGCCTATCCGGGGGTCTCCCGCGAGAGCGGTGACCGGGAAGAGCGCCCCGGTGCCGTCGACAGTTCCCGCAAGCAACCGGTGCGACGCGGTGACGCCGACGGAAAAAGCTCACACGGGCCGAGCGCCGCCGTGAGATAAACGTTCGCCGCAGGTAACGCGGGGGACGAGCTCGGCGAAACCTCGCCTGCTTACGGTCGAGGCATGGTCTCTTCGAGCTCCTCGTCCGGTTCGGTCGTCGTGGTCGGTGCGGGAATGGTGGCGCACCGCTTCGTGGAGAGCCTGACCGCCCGCGACCCCGAGGGCCGCTGGTCGGTCACGGTGCTCGGCGACGAGAAGTACGAGCCGTACGATCGCGTGGGTCTCACGGGCTACTTCGGCGGCAAGACGGCCGAGGACCTCGCTCTCGACGCACGGGTGCTCACGCACGAGCGGGTGAGCGTGCGTACCGGCTCGCGCGTGGTGAGGATCGACCGGGAGAATTGTGAGGTCGCCACCGCGGACGGTGCGACCCATCGCTATGACCGCCTGGTCCTCGCCACCGGTTCCTTCGCCGCCCGTCTGGCGCTGGACGGCTTCGATCACGAGGGCTGCTTCGTCTACCGCACGCTCGATGACGTCGCAGGGATCCGGGTGTGGGTGGCTCGGCGTACCGCGCAGCTCGGTCGCCCCCTGCGCGGCGCGGTGGTCGGTGGCGGGCTGCTCGGGCTGGAGGCTGCGGGAGCGCTGCAGGCCGAGGGCGTCGCCCCCTTCGTTCTCCAGTCGAACGAGCGTCTGATGTCGGCGCAGCTCGATCTCGGCGGGGCCAAGGCGCTGGAGCGTCTGATCGAGGCGCGGGGCATCGACGTCCGCACGTCCTCGGTGACGACCCGGGTGGATGCCGACCGGTCGGGGGCCGTGTGCGGACTGGAGCTGCGCGACGGCAGCTGGGAGCCGGTCGACATCGTCGTCTTCACGGTCGGCGTGCGGCCGCGCGATGAACTCGCCCGCGCCGCCGGCCTTCGGGTCGACCCGCGGGGTGGTGTCGTCATCGATGGGGGCTGCGACACCTCCGACCCGGCGATCCTCGCCATCGGTGAGGTCGCGAGCTTCGAGGGGCAATGCATCGGTCTCGTGGCCCCGGGGTACGCGATGGCCGAGGTCGCCGCGACCCGTCTGCTCGGTGGTGAGGCCGCCTTCCCCGGCTTCGACACGTCCGCCAAGCTCAAGCTCTCGGGCGTCGAGGTCGCGAGCTTCGGGGACGCGTTCGCCGAGACTCCGAACGCCCTCGATGTCACCTATGCCGACCCCGTGTCGGGGGTCTACAAGAAGCTCGTGCTGAGCGACGACGCGCAGACGCTGCTCGGCGGCATCCTGGTCGGCGACGCTTCGGCCTACACCGCGCTGCGCCCGCTCGTCGGCCGCGCTCTCGGGGGAGACCCTGCCGCCTACCTCATGCCGTCCGACCTCGCGCCCGCCCCGCAGGGCGACCTGCCCGCGGATGCCATCGTGTGCTCGTGCAACGGCGTGACCGCCGGGACGGTCCGGGATGCCGTGACCGAGCACGACTGCGCGGATGCCGCCGAGGTCAAAGCGTGCACGAAGGCGGGAGCGGCATGCGGTTCGTGCTTCACGCTCTTGAAGAAGCTCGTGGCCGCGGAGCTCGCGGCATCCGGAAAGGAAGTCTCGAACGGTCTGTGCGAGCACTTCTCGTTCACTCGCGCGCAGCTCTTCGACGCCGTGCGCGTCTCGGGGCTGAAGACCTTCACCGCCATCGTCGAACGCTTCGGCACCGGTCGCGGCTGCGACATCTGCAAGCCGGCACTCGCGAGCATCCTGGCGAGCCTCTACTCGGAGCACGTGCTCTCGGGCGAACTCGCGACGATGCAGGACACCAACGACCACGTGATGGCCAACATCCAGCGCGACGGCAGCTACAGCGTCGTTCCGCGCATCCCCGGCGGCGAGATCACGCCCGAGGGACTCGTCGTGATCGGCGAGGTCGCGCGCGACTTCGGTCTCTACACGAAGATCACGGGCGGTCAGCGCATCGACCTGTTCGGCGCCCGTCTCGATCAGCTGCCCGCGATCTGGAAGCGCCTGGTCGACGCCGGGTTCGAATCGGGCCACGCGTACGGCAAGTCGCTGCGCACCGTGAAGTCGTGCGTCGGCTCGACCTGGTGCCGGTACGGCGTGCAGGACTCGGTCGGCATGGCCGTGCAGCTCGAGTTGCGGTACCGCGGCTTGCGCTCGCCGCACAAGCTGAAGTTCGGCGTCTCGGGATGCGCGCGCGAGTGCGCCGAGGCCCGCGGTAAGGACATCGGCGTGATCGCCACCGAGGCGGGCTGGAATCTCTACGTCGGCGGCAACGGCGGCTTCACGCCCCGCCACGCGGTCCTGTTCGCCGAGGGACTCGACGACGACGGACTGCTCCGGGCCATCGACCGCTTCCTGATGTTCTACATCCGCACCGCCGATCGGCTGCAGCGGACGGCCCCGTGGGTCGAGGAGTACGAGGGCGGCCTCGAGGCACTGAAGGGCGTCGTGTTCGACGACACGCTCGGCGTCGCCGACGATCTCGACCGAGCGATGGCATCCCACATCGACGCGTACGAGGACGAGTGGGCGGCGACCCTCGCCGACCCCGAGAAGCTCAAGCGCTTCCAGAGCTTCGTCAACGCCCCCGAGGTCGCCGACCCCTCGCTCGCCTACGTCGCCGAGCGCGGCCAGGCCCGACCGGCCACCGAAGAGGAGCGCACCTCGGGCACGGTCTTCATCGGCGGCACGACCCTGGCGGTGCGCTCGTGACGATCCTGGATGCCACCACCCCCGAGGCCGAGACCATGACCACCGATCCGTGGACCCGCGTGTGCCGCGTCGACGACCTGCTCGTCGAGCGCGGGGCCGCCGCCCTCATCGACGGTCGACAGATCGCGCTGTTCCGCACGTTCGACGGTCGCATCTACGCCACCGACCAGATCGACCCGTTCAGCGGAGCGGCCGTGCTCTCGCGCGGTATCGTCGGCGACCGTGCGGGCGTGCCGACCGTGGCATCCCCCATGTACAAGCAGGTCTTCGACCTGCGCACCGGAGCGTGCCTCGATACGCAGGGCAAGGAACCGCTGAGCGTCCGGGTGCACCCGGTCGCGGTGACCGACGGCGTCGTGTTCGTCCGAATCTCAGGAGACCCCCGATGATCGCTCTCGCAGGACTGGACCTCACCGACCGGCTCGTCGTCTGCGTCGGCGCAGGCTCCGTCGCCGAACGGCGTATCGCGCGGCTGCGCGCGGCGGGCGCCGTCGTGCGTCTTGTCGCTCCGGTCGCGACCGAGGGTCTCGCGGCGCTCGCCGCGGCCGGCGACATCGAGTGGCACGAGCGCCCCTTCGCGCCCGAAGACCTCGACGATGCCTGGTTCTGCCACACGGCGACCGGGTCGGCGTCCGTGGATGCCGCGGTGGTCGCCGCCGCCGAGGCGCGCCGGGTGTGGTGCGTCAACGCCGGGCACGGGGGCAAGGGCACGGCGCGCCTCGCCGCCGAGACCACGAGCGGCGACGTGATGGTCGGCGTCGTCTCGACCGCGGGCGCCGACCCGCGCCGCACCGTCGCCGTGCGCGACGCCATCGCCCAGCGCCTCGCCGAAGGCGCCCTTCCGCTCCGCCGCCGACGTCGCCCGCTCGTGGGGAGCGTGGCGCTCGTCGGCGGCGGCCCTGGCCCGATCGACCTGCTGACCGTCCGCGCCCGTGCGCTGCTCGCCGAGGCCGACGTCGTCGTGCACGACCGGCTCGGACCCACGGGCGTCCTCGCCGAGCTCGGCGACGACGTCGAGCTCGTCGACGTCGGAAAGCGTCCACAGCACCACCCCGTGCCGCAGGACGAGATCAACGCGATCCTCGTCGATCGCGCGGCCCGGGGACTTCGCGTCGTCCGGCTGAAGGGCGGCGACCCGTTCGTCTACGGGCGGGGCGGAGAAGAGGTCATCGCCTGCCGCGCCGCCGGAATTCCGGTCGAGGTCGTGCCCGGTATCTCGAGCGTGATCGCGGTGCCCGCGGCAGCCGGAGTCCCGGTGACCCACCGGGGCGTCGCCGGTACCCTTCATGTTGTGAACGGTCAGGAGCACCCCGGCGAGGCCACGCTCGCGGCGCTTCGGGATGACCGCGCCACCGTCGTCGCGTTGATGGGCGTGAGCGCACTTCCTCGCTTCGCTGCCGCAGCGCTCGCGGCGGGCGCCCCGGCGTCACGGCCGGTCGCCTTCGTCGAGAACGGCCACACGCCGGCGCAGCGCACGATCCGCACGACGCTCGGCGCGGCTGTTCAGGATGCCGAGGCGCACGGCCTGGCCAATCCCGCGGTGCTCGTCTTCGGCGACGTCGCCCGCCCCGATCTGCTCCTGCCGGCCTCGGCCGCCGAGCCCGTCGGGGCGGCGCCCTCCCCGGGCATCGGGTGACGGCACCGCCTCGCGCGATCAGCACGGTGCTCCTCGGATGCACCGTGCTGCTCCCCGTCGATCGGCGGTCGGGGGAGTTGTCGGCCGCGCTCGAACGCCACGGCGCGCGGGTTCGCGTCGCTCCGGCGTTGACGATCGTGCCCCACGTCGACGACGAGGAACTGATCGCCCAGACCCGAGCCCTCGTCGACGACCCGCCCGACGTCGTCGTCGCCACCACGGGCGTGGGATTTCGTGCATGGATGGAGACGGCCGACGAGGCGGGACTGCATGACGCCCTCGCGCCCGTTCTCGATGCCGCGCGTATCGTCGCGCGCGGCCCCAAGGCGCGGGGGGCTATTCAGCAGGCGGGGTTCGAAGCCGATTGGGTGGCCGAGAGCGAGACGTCGGCGGAGTTGCGCGACTTCCTCGTCGCCGAGGGCATGGATGGCCTGCACGTCGCCGTCCAACACCACGGCTCGGGGGCCGACGGCCTCGACGAAGCATTCGAAGCCGCGGGGGCCCGGGTGACGAGCCTGACCATCTACCGGTGGGGCCCGCCGCCCGACCCGGAGGTCGTCGCGGCGTCGACGCAGCAGGTCGCGCGCGGAGAGATCGACGCCGTCCTCTTCACCTCGGCGCCCGCAGCCCGCGAATGGATCCTCGCGGCCGAACGGGCCGATGCGCTCGACGGAGTGGTGTCCCGTGCCGCGCGGGGGCAGGTACTGGTCGCCGCCGTCGGCCCCATCACGGCGGGTCCCCTGATCGAGGCGGGGATCACCCCCCTCATCCCCGACCGCGGTCGCCTCGGCGCACTCGTGCGCGCCGTGGTCACGCACTACGGCGGACCCGCCGCTCCGCTTATCCCGACCACGGCCGGTCGACTCGGCATCCGCTCCTCGGGGATCGTGCTCGACGGGACGTTCACCGCGCTGCAACGCACGGGGGTGGAGCTCCTGCGCGCCCTGGCGATCCAACCCGGGGCCGTCGTGTCGCGCGCAGACCTGGTCGCCGTGCTGACCACTGCGGGGGCGTCCGCTCACGCGGTGGAGGTCGCGGTGGCCCGGACGCGGGAGGCGCTGAACGGAACCGACCTGATCCGCACGGTCTACAAGCGCGGATATCGGCTCGATGTGATCGACGAGGAGGACTCGTGACCGCTGTGCTCATCGCGTGCGCCCACGGGACGCGATTCGAAGAGGGACGCGTCGTCGTCCGGGAGTTGCTCGACCTCCTGCGCGCCACGGCGCCCGACGACGTCGAGGTACTCGAGGCCTACGTCGACGTGCACGGGCCGTTCGTCGCGGATGTGGTCGAGTCGGCGCGCGAGCGCACGTCCGACATCGTGATCGTGCCGCTGCTGCTGTCGACCGGCTACCACACCGAGGTCGATCTGCGGGAGGCGGCAGACGGTCTTCCCGTCGCGGCGCCCCTCGGCCCGCACCGGCTGCTCGCCGAGATCCTCGCCGACCGCGTCCGCGACGCTGGAGCCGGATCCGACGACACCGTCATCCTGGCGGCCGCCGGTTCCACGCGGCCCGGCGCGGTGGTCGATGTCGAGGGCATGGCGGCGATGATGGCGGATGCCGGGGTGCGAGGCCCCGTCGTCGCGGCCTATGCCGCCGCCTCCGAGCCGCGCATCCCCGATGCCGTGGCGTCTGCGCGCGCGAACGGGCACCGGACGGTTGCGGCGAGTTACGTGCTCGCGCCCGGGCACTTCTCACGCGTCATCGAGAGCGCGGATGCCGATGTGACCTCGGCCCCGATCGGCGCCGATCCGCGGGTCGCCGCGGTGGTGTGGGAGAGGTGGCGAGAGGCACGCGGCGGCGACCGGCCCTGAGCGCCCTGTCCGCGCGCTACCCGCGCGCGGAACGGACCCTCACGCCGGGACGGCCTCGCGTGCCAACAGCTCGGTGATGCGGCCCACGCATCCGCCGCATCCGGTTCCGGCACGAGTGGATGCCTTGACGCAGGCGAGCGTCGGCTCTCCGGCCGCGGCGGCGTCGCGAATCGCGCCCGCGCTGACGCCGTTGCACCAGCACACCGTTGCATCCGCGGCGAACGGGTCGGCGCTCACCGTCATGCCGGCGTCGTCCGCGTCCAGCCGCAGCAATGACGACCGGTCGGCGGGCAGCTCCGACCCGCGTTCGAACAGCAGCGTCAGCTCCGCGCCGGTGCGCGGCATCCCGACCGAGACGAAGCCGGTCAGCACCCCGTCGACGGTGACGAGCTTGACGTAGGCACCCCGAGCGGGGTCCGCCCAGATCGTGACCTGGGGGCCGTGGCATCCGGGCGCGTGCGCGAAGGGATCGGCGTCGACTTCGCCGCCGGCGACGACGTCGATGCCTTCGGCTTTGAGCATGACCACCGCGGGACGTTCAGCCGGCGCGGCCGCCGCGGTGTCCGTCGACAGCAGCGCCGCGAGCCGGTCGGCCTGACGCCACCCCGGCCCCACGAGGCCGCTCGGCCCGCCCGGCACGCGGCCGTGCGCGTCGGCGTCCGCCGGGTCGGCGACGTGCGCGCAGTCGCCGATCGCGTACACCCGCTCGTCGCTCCACGACCGCGACGCGGCATCGACCAGGATGCCGGTCGAGGTGGCGAGCCCGGCGTGGACGGCGAGTTCGGTGCGGGCGCCGACTCCGCACGACAGCACGAGCAGGTCGCCCGCGAGCACTCGGCCGTCGGCGCACGTGAGCCCGTCGAACCAGGCCCGACCGTGGTCGTCGTAGCGGTGCACGATGCTCTCGGCGCGCGCGTGATGCGCCATCGTGACGCCCGCCGCGCTCGCCGCGGCCGCCAGCACGCGTCCACCGTTCTCGTCGAGCGTCCGGTTCATGGGAGCGGCGGAGTGGTACGCCACCGTCACCTCGGCACCGGCCTCGGCCGCGGCGAGGGCCAGCTCCATTCCGAGCACGCCCGCGCCGAGAACGACGATCCGCCGCCCGGAGGTCACCGCGGCGCGTACCTGTTCGGCGTCGGCGAGGTCACGCAGGGCCACGACCCCGCGCGGGAGCGGAGCGGTCCCGAGGTCGAGCGTCTCGGGTGCTCCGGGACGTGCGACGCGGTCGCGGCGCGCTCGTTCCATTCCGGCGAGCGTCGGCACGTTCGCGCGGGCGCCGGTGGCGAGCACGAGCCGGTCGTATGGCATCCGGATGCCATCGTTCAGGCGCACGACCCGGGGGTGACGGTCGATCCCGACCACCGCGCTGCCGAGATGGAACCGCACGCCGACGTCTTCGGCCGCGCGGCGGTCGCCCATGTCGAGGCCCTCGCGGTCCATGCGCCGAACGGCATACTCCGCGAGGAGCACGCGGTTGTAGACGTCGTGCGTCTCGGCGCCGACGACGGTGAGGTCGATGCGTCCGTCGCGGACCGCGGGCAGCAGCCCCTCGACGAGCCGCGCTCCGACCGGCCCGTAGCCGACCAGGATCACCCGTTCAGACATGTGCGCCTCCCTCGATCGACACACGCACGCGCGTGCGTTTGAACTCCGGCATCGCCGACGTGGGGTCGACGATCGACTCGGTGAGCCGGTTGGCGCATTCGTCGCCGGCGTAGTGGAACGGCAGGAACACGGTGTCGTGCCGGATGTCGGTCGTCACGCTCGCCCGCGCTCGCACGGTGCCGCGCGCGTTCGAGACCGCGACGAGATCGCCTTCCCGGATGCCGAGCCCCGACGCCGTCGCCGGATGGATCTCGAGCCGCGCCTCGGGGCGCGCAGCGTTCAGCTCGGCGACCCGGCGCGTCTGCGTCCCGGACTGGTACTGCTGCAGGTAGCGGCCGGTGACGAGGGTGAGCTCGCCGCCGCCATCGGTGGGCGTCGGGGGCGTGGCATCCACGGGAATGAGACGCGCGCGGCCGTCGGGGTGGGCGAAGCGCTCGATGAAGGGGCGCGGGGTGCTTCCGGAGCGGAACGGCCAGTACGCCTCGACACCGGTGTCGAGCAGGGCGTGCGAGAGGCCCGAGTAGTCGGCGATGCCGCCCTCGGACGCGCGGGCGAGTTCGTCGAACACCTCGGCCGGATCGATGGGCCAGGTGGATGCCGCGCCCAGGCGCCGCGCGAGCTCGGCGAGGATCCACAGCTCGCTGCGTGCGCCGTCGGGCGGTGCCACCGCTCGCCGCCGCCGGATCACCCGGCCCTCGAGCGAGGTCATCGTGCCCTCCTCCTCGGCCCACTGCAGCACGGGCAGCACGATGTCGGCGAGCTCGGCGGTCTCGCTGAGGAAGAAGTCGCACACGATGAGGGTGTCGAGGGCGTTGAGCCCGGCCCGCACGGCCTCGACGTCGGGTGCCGACACGACGACATTCGACCCGGCGACCATCAGCGTCTTCACCGGTTCGCCGAGTTCGCCGAGCAGGGCGGTGGCCGGGATGCCGGCATCCGGGATCTCGTCCGGAGCGATGCCCCACACTCCGGCGACCTGCCGGCGGGCTTCGGGGTCGCGGATCGAGCGGTAGCCGGGGAGCTGGTCGGCCTTCTGCCCGTGCTCGCGGCCGCCCTGGCCGTTGCCCTGCCCGGTGAGGGTGCCGTAGCCCGAGCCCTCGCGGCCGACGAGCCCGAGGACGAGCGCGAGGTTGATCGCGGCCGTGGCGGTCGCGGTGCCGTCGACGTGCTGCTCGACGCCGCGTCCGGTCAAGATGTACGCGCCGCCCGCGGCGAGGCGCCGCGCGGTCTCGCGGAGCTGCGCGACCGGGACGCCCGTGGTGGCCGACGTGCGCTCGGGCCACCACTGCGCGACGCTGCGGCGGACCGCGTCGAAGCCCGTGGTGCGCTCCTCTATATATGTGCGGTCGGCGAGCCCCTCGGCGATCGCGATGTGCGTCAAGCCGAGGAGCAGCGGCAGGTCGGTGCCGGGCGCGGGCTGCAGGTGGAGGCCGGCGCCGTCCTCGGTGAGGCGTGCGGTCGCGGAGCGGCGCGGGTCGACGACGATGAGGCCGCCGTTCGCCCGCGCTCCGGCGAGGTGCGCGAGGAACGGCGGCATGGTCGCGGCGACGTTGGAGCCGAGGAGCAGGATCGTCCGCGCGTCGTCGAGGTCGGTCACCGGAAACGGCAGGCCGCGGTCCATTCCGAAGGCCCGATTGGATGCCGCTGCCGCCGACGACATGCAGAAGCGACCGTTGTAGTCGATGCGAGAGGTGCCGAGCGCGACGCGGGCGAACTTGCCGAGCTGGTACGCCTTCTCGTTCGTGAGACCGCCGCCGCCGAAGATGGCGTTGGCGTCGGGTCCGTGGGCGGCTTTCGTGTTGCGGAACGTGGCGGCCGTGGCATCCAGGGCTTCGTCCCACGTGACTTCGGCGAGGGTTCCGTCGGTCTGGCGGAGGAGTGGCATCCGGAGTCGGTAGGGGGATGCCAAGAGCTCCGCCGACGTCCAGCCCTTGGCGCAGAGTCCTCCCCGGTTGGTGGGGAAGTCGCGCCCGGTGACCGCCGTCTCGCTGTCGTGGAGGACGGTCATGGCGCACTGCAGCGCGCAGTAGGGGCAGTGGGTGTCGACGGAGCTCATGGTGAGCATCAGATGCGGGTGCCGGTCTTCTTCGACATCGTCAGGTAGACGCCCGCGGTGATCGCGAGGAAGACGACGTACGCGCCGATGAACCACGTGAGCGCGGGGACGTACGAGCCGAACGACGTCTTCGACAGGCCGAGCAGCTGCGGGATGAAGAACCCGCCGTACGCGCCGATCGCCGAGATGAGTCCGAGGGCCGCGGCGGCCTTGCGCTGGGCGCCGACGCCGTCCTTCGCGCGGAGGGCGAAGATCGTCGGGATCATGCGGTAGGTCGAGCCGTTGCCGATGCCCGCAGCGGCGAAGAGCACCAGGAAGCAGAGCAGGAAGATCGCGAAGTTCTGCAGCGGCAGGGTCAGGACGACGCTCAGGATGCCGAGACCCATCGCCGTGAACGCGCCGATGGTGATGCGGGTACCGCCGAAGCGGTCGGCGAGCTTGCCGCCGTAGGGGCGGGCGAGCGATCCGACGAGGGCGCCGAGGAACGCGAGGGTCACCGTGGCCGTGCCGATCGTGAAGCCCGTGAAGTCGGGGAACGTGTCGGCCAGCAGCTTCGGGAAGACGCCCGCGAAGCCGATGAACGAGCCGAACGTGCCGATGTAGAGGACGGCGAGGATCCACAGGTGCGGCTCTTTCAGAGCGGCGAGGGATGCCGCGATGTCGGCCTTCGCGGCCGAGAGGTTGTCCATGCGGAAGTACGCACCGACCATCGCGACGAGGATCAGCGGAACCCAGATCAGACCCGCGAGCGGCAGGTTCAGGGTCGCGGCGGCACCGACCGTGATGACGATCGGGACGAGGAACTGCGCGACCGAGGCGCCGAGGTTGCCGCCGGCGGCGTTGAGTCCGAGGGCGTAGCCCTTCTGCGCGGCGGGGTAGAAGAACGTGATGTTCGCCATGGAGCTGGCGAAGTTGCCGCCGCCGAAGCCCGCGAGAGCGGCGATGAGGAGGAGGACTCCGAACGGGGTCGCGGGGTTCGACACCGCGAGGGCCAGGCCGATGCTCGGGATGAGGAGCAGGCCGGCGGAGACGATCGTCCAGTTGCGGCCGCCGAAGCGCGGAACCATGAACGTGTAGGGGATCCGCAGTGTCGCCCCAACGAGGCTCGGCATCGAGATGAGCCAGAAGATCTCGCCCGTCGACAGCTGGAAGCCCGCCGCCGGCAGTGAAACGACCACGACAGACCACAGCTGCCACACGACGAACCCGAGGAACTCGGCGAAGATCGACCACCGCAGGTTGCGGGCGGCGATGGCCTTGCCCTCGGTGGCCCACTGGGCGGCGTTCTCGGGGTTCCAGTTATCGATCCAGCGGCCGGGGCGGTGGACGAGTTGCGGCGCAGCTTCTTGCGTGGCGGCCGCGGGCGGCGTTGCAGTTTCGGGGCGCGGGTCGGTGACGGTCACAGGGATCCTCCGGTCAGCGATGGGGGAGGTGCAGCGCCCCGCATCGACGAGGCGTGCCGCCAGCGTAGGAAGGAGGCGTTACCCGGGACCGCGTCGGGTGGGGCGGCGGGGTAACGATGTGCTCACCGGGGGCGGGAATGGGGGAGAGGGGGAGTTTACGTGAGCGTTACACGGGGCGGGAGGTCTTGCCTCACGTCAGGAACCGACTCGAGCGGCTTCAAGCTGCTGGGAACGGTGTTCGATTCCGACCGCGGAACCAGCCTGGAGGTGTCCGATCCGTTTCGCAATATGTCCAATATCACGCGGCAGAGCGCTGGAGGATGGCTGTCCGACGGCCGGAACCTCTACGTGCTCGAGTACGCGACCGACGACGGACTGGGCAACACGATCTATCCAAAATGGACGCTCGAATGGTCCAAGGTGAACGATTACCGCGTGTACAGCATCGTCAACCTGACCGCGGGTGACGACAAGATCGTCTGGGGCAAGCAGCCGCCCGAGATTCTCGATCAGGCGCGGAGAAACGCTTCATCCACGCTCGACTGAATTGAGTTCCAACTCGTGAAGAGAACGGAATCGGGCTTGGCGCGGTGCAGTTCCTAGGCGCCGAAAGGAATGAGCAACGCAGTGCTAGCGAAAGCACGAACCATTCGCGGCGTACTCGCCGTCGCTACAGTTATAGCGGTCAGCTTCACCAGCTCGGCCTGCGGGTCTCCGGCGGAGACGCCTCCGCCGTCGGCAGGCGCCGTCAAACCGTCTCAAAGCGCGGTCGCTACGTCGACAGCTCCCGTGGTGATACCGATGTGCCCCGGCCGACGCACTCGTCATCCGGCCTCATTGTCGATTACGCGGGATTTGCGAAGTGGGACGCCATCCGAATCCCCGCGATCCCGATGTACGAGCATGACAGGAGGCGATAAACTCGTACCCGATGGAGATCCTGTTGTCATCTACTGGAAAACTGTCGGCGATAAAGAATATGCGACTTCGGTTCGCTGAGGTGGTCGCTGTGCTCCTCGACTCGCCTCTGACCATCGCCGGCGCGGTCAGCGGTACGGCGCGGTGCCGTCGCTAAGGTGTCGGATATGGCGAAGAAGCAGATCACCCAGCTGATTGACGATCTCGACGGCAGCATCCTCGAAGAAGGCGACGGCGTTTCTCTTCGGTTCTCGCTCGAGGGCCGCTCGCATGAGATCGACTTGTCGGATGCCAACGCGGCGAAGCTTCGAGACGCGCTCGGCCCGTTCATCGCAGCCGCTCGCCCCACCTCGGGCACGGCGAGCCCTACGCGGTCGGGCGCTACGCGGTCGACCGGTCGGTCGGCTGACCTCGCGGCCATCCGGGCGTGGGCGAACGAGAACGGCTGCACCGTGAGCTCCCGTGGTCGAGTCCCGCAGCCAGTCATCGAGGCATACGAAGCCAGCCACTGATCGGCTTCGCCCACCGTGGGCACCTCGCGGCCTCCGAGACGCCACCACGTCGTTCCGCGGTTCTACCTCGAAGGCTTCGCAAAGGCCCGTCTCCTCCGAGTCGTCGACCTCCCCGGCGATAACCGGTTCACACAGAGTGTGACAAGCGCGACGGTCGAGAACGACTACTACACCGTCGAGAGCCATCCCGAGGGTGGGGACGTCTTCGAGCGGGCGCTTGGCCGCATCGAAGCTGAGGCGTCGCAGGTGTTTCGGCAGGTCACGCAGGAGAACATGTGGCCGCTCCATCCGGTGGACCGCGAGACGCTTGCCACCTTCATCACCCTGCAGCTTCTCCGTGGCCCGGCCCAACGTGAGCAGCTGAAGCAGACAGCACTTGCAGTGGCGCGGCTGATCATCAGTGCGTCAGGACCTCACGGACTCCAGCGTCTTGCGGCGGCTCACGGTGAGGATCTCTCCGCGGCCGAGGCAAAGAAGACGTGGGAGCAGCTCAGCGCCGACGGTGCCCTCGACGTCACCATCTCCGCGGCTACACATATCGGCCACCTCGGCTACCTGCTCCCGAGACTTCTCAAGTACATTCACGGTCGGCCGTGGGCGCTCGTGCGATTTGAACGCCGTGGTCTGATCACGTCGGATGCTCCCGTCTACATGATTCCGGACCCGAAGATGCCGCCTCACATGCGGATGGGTTTGCAGACCGCGCGCGGCCTCGCCTTCCCCGTGGATAGACGCCACGCCCTCCTCCTCTCCTCTCCCGAACCGTTCATCAGAGGCGGCGTCAGTGTCGAGGAGGTCATGACCGGTGCCTGGGACCTTGCACGGCCCGGCACCACAAAGGACGAACGAGCGGTCAACCTCAGCACCGCCCTCAACGCACGAAAGCGCCTCTACCATCACCCGGACGACGAGCAGTACGTGCCGAGCATCCTGCCTGAGCCAGTTGACTCACATCTCTCGGCTGAGGACATCTACGCGCAACACGGCGAGGACTACCCGGGCGATCCCGAGGACTGGCCAGATTCCTGATCCGGCGGACTCGGGACCGTTCATCCGCCCCTTCGTGCTCCCGAGGTCGATCCGGCGGATGCTGACGCTTCCTCGATCTGGTCCCGGAGTACCTCGGCGTTCTCAACCGCGGTGACGGCAAAGGCAGCCGTGAGCAGCATCCTCGAGGTCATGTGGAAGATGTATCCACGTTCCGTGCGCTCGATGGGCACCCGCTCTAGGAGTGTGCGGATCACGTCGTCATTCGCGTGAGCCACACCGCTACATGACTTCCAGACCTGTAGTCCGTTCAACGCCATCCGCTTTGCCGCGACGCGGCGGTCCGCCTCGATCACAAGGTCGGTGTTGTTCGGGAACTTGGTGAGGTCGTGGTTGCGGTAGTCCGGAAGATCGGCCTGCAGGCCTCGCAACCGTTCGCGAACCCATTGTCGATCGGGCCTGGTCTCGTTGGCGGCTTCGAGAACAGACTCCAGCCCTTCCAGATCCTCATTGTTCCGGTACGACAGCCGAAGCGATTGCCATGCACGCTTCTGCTTCGTGCCGCTGCCGAGAAGCCAAATCCCGAGCGAGGTTGATTCCACTGCAACGCGGAGCGGTGCATAGTGAGCCAACATCGGGAGCTCCTTCGCGACCTCGATGAATCGGCACACCATGCGGATCGAGTCCACACCAACGCTCAGACAGCTCCGCACCTGGAAGCTCAAAGGGTTGTACGGTGTGAGGTCGTCCGCAGCCGCCAGCTTGCTCCCTGCAGCGGGAGATGTGCGGGCCGCCTCGAGATACGACTCGAGGGCCTGCAGACGGGCGCCGACGTCCTTGAGTAGGACGTTCGCGACTTCGATATGCGAATCGGCTTCACGAGTGTCGAGCAGTCGAGAATCATGGGGGAATGAGGAGGCAGGGACCGCAGGCATCACGCGTGGTGCTCACTGGAACATGGTCGAGCTGTCTCCATGTCACGAGTCTGACACGGCTCCCGAGCACGCGCTCTATTTTCGCTACGGTGCAGTAATGGGACGGCGACGTAGCTCATGGATCGCGCGCTCGATGTGGGCGCTCGGGGGCGGAGCGGTCGGGGTGTCCGCAACCACACTGCTTATCGGGGGCTCCGATCCGAACTGGGTAGAGGCTGCTGGTACCTGGTTCGGGGGGATAGCCACGGTCCTCGCATTGTTGTGGGCTGTGCAGACATTCCGCGCTGACCAAGCGTCACGCGACGCTGACATCCAGCGCCGCGAGCAGGAGCACGTCGCAGCGGCTGACGCTCGTGAAGTCCTGATTCGTTCGGTGGCCAAGAAGGTCGTCTTGGAGCTACGAGGCGGTGGCGGGTATGGGAATATCCCGGATCAAGTGATGACCAGCCTTCACATTCGAGTTCACAACGATTCGGATCAGCGAGTGAGCATCTACAACATAGAGCTCGACGAACTCCTACGCCTGAAGCGACCTCTTTCCTTCCCTATCCGCGTGCAACCAGGCGAGACCTGGCACAGCCTGGTTGAAATCGAAGAAGTTCCAGCAGGACCGGATGAGCTGAGCGATCAACCGGTGCCCCGATACTCGGGGTCCGTTACGTATCTAATTGATGGTCGAGAGTGGCGTCACGAAGTGTCGGGTGACCTCCGACGTATTGATGCATAGCCTGCGGGCGAAGCAACGGGTCTTGACGATAAAAGTACAATGACGCAAAGTAGGAAGCGTTGATGAATATCCGACGGACATACTCTCAGAATGGTCGCGAGGCGTGAACGCGGAGCGCCGACCCCGGTTGGACGAGCGTCGGCTGCGACTTGTCGCCGCGCTCGATGAACGGCGCCCTGAACTGGCCAACGCGTATGAATCCGCACTCGCGCTTCTTGAGTCAAGACCGGAATGGATGGGTGAGCGCACACGAGTCTCCCTCATCTCACACGCGATGCGAGAGGTGATGAATCGCGTGCTCAGCGCAATGGGGCGCCCGACGACGCCGGTGTTCAAGCCGACGTCATCGGATCAGATCAAGAAGCTTCCGGAGCTTCTGGTACGCCATCCCGAGCTCGACCTTGAACGTGAGGGCGACAGCCAGGTAGTCGTGCCCGCTGAGGTCGCCTCGGCTATGGTAAAGCTCTTCAAAGCGGCGGTTCATGAGAAACGTCGAGTTCGCGGCGACGTCGCTGCCCTGCTCACCGACGACGGTAACGACGGCCATGCCGCCGTGGAGCGATGGGTCGAGGCAAAAGCATTCTTCGTCAAGTGGGCGCATTTGCATGATCATGAAGTTGATCCCGCGTCGCTGCCTAGTGATCACGAAATGCTTGCGAACATCGCCATCTTCGAGGAGCTGTTCGATGGTGTGATCACGGCCTTCTTTGCTAGAAAACATGCAGTCCAAGACTTGCTCGCCGAGATCAATGCCACGGAGGGGTCAGCTGATGAGTAGATACAAGGCGCCGACACCAGAAGTGGTCGAATCGGCTCTCCTCAAGATACCTACCGTGCAACTGCGGCAGGTCTTCTTCGAGGGCTTGAAGAATCCCCTTTGGGTGCGTCCCCTTCTTAATGCGGGCGCATTCTCGAAGCCACCTGAGCCGCGTCCAACGAGCGACGGATACATCTACGACCCGTACTGGCCGGAGATTTCGTATCTCACGCGCATTTCCTCGGAAGTTCCGGCCGACGTCGTTGATGTGTTCCTCGCCCTCGAACACAGCTCAAACCCGTGGGTCAGGCGGGCCGTGTTTGAGATCGGCGCGCGCATACCAGCGGATGAGGCTGTTCGGCTCATTCCGCTCCTTAGAAAGTGGCAGGCGTCCGGGTTCGGCTGGCGCACGGACTCTCACGATCTCGTCGCGTTCGCTGTCACACTTCTTGAAGGGGGGCGCCGCAAAGAAGGGCGGTGGCTCGCCAATACGCTCTTCGAGCCGCGCCGAGCTGATAGCGCCGATGAGCCCCACAAGCCTGTAGTTGGCCTCGACGACTATTGGTACGCCGACGCATTGCCGAAGATCGTGCCGGCGCTTGGTGCTGACGCGTTGAAAGCGCTCATCGGGTGGCTGCGCAGCTATGTGGCCATCAACGGCCACGCGTCCGGCGCGCAGGACTTCAGCGGAATGGACCGACCCTCGATTGCGGAGCCGCGAAGCGGTTACGACCGACCCGAGGACGCACTCATCGATGCCGCCCGCGACCAGGGCATGATCGCCGCGAGCCGCGAGCCCGACGAGACGATCGAGTTGTTCCTAAAACCAAGGGTCAAGCTACTTCGCAAGATCGCCATCTATGTCGTCCGTGAGTGCATGCACCGTGAAGTAGAGAGTGGCGGTGACGCTCATCGATTCGTCGCGGCGGCACGTCGCCTGCTGAGCGAGTCCGAGTCTGATGATGAGTACCTGCGGGTCGAGTACGCACACCTCGCGCGTATCGCGACGCAGATCGACTACTCAGTGAGTTCGGTCATCACACCATTTCTTGAACAGGCTTACCGTGCCGACCTGGCATGGATGCGCGAGCGACTTGTGCCCGAAGGCACCGACCCTGGACAGGCAGAAGCGGAGATCCAGGACAAGGCCGATCGCTACCGCCACGGTTGGCTCGCTGCCATCGGCCACGACGCGCTCCCTCCTGAACTGCAAGAAGAGCTAGCCAAGTTGGACGCGACTCACGGCGAGATCGAGAAGCCACTGGAACCACTTGGTCAGGTGACGACTTGGACCGGTCCTAACGCTCACACGAGCCAAGAGGAAATGGCAGAGATGGCACCGCTGGAACTTGTCGCCTGTCTCGCGGGCTGGCACGATACGGACGGCCGGTGGGGGCCTAATCCTTCTCACGAGGGCCAGGGGCGAGCGCTTGCGGCGCTGCTGGCAACGTACCCTATGGCGTTTCACGGGGTTCCTGCGCTTGGTGAGAAGCTGCGCCCGACCTACCTTCGCGCGATTCTGCAAGGTTGGGATGCCGCGCTCAAGGCTGATCTGGAACTCGATTGGCGACAAGTCGCTGAACTCGTTGAGTTCGTCCTCGGGCATGATCTGGAGTCCACCCTGCCAGCCGAGGGCGATGACTTCGATGACGACAAAAACTTCCGCGGCGCTAAGGACGCGGCCGTTGACCTGCTGAAGCAACTCGTGAAGCCACGCGAAACTCCGGCGATGAACGACGTGTACGCCGAGCGCTTCGCCCGTTTGCTCATGCGAGACGCCGACGATGAATCGGCGTGGACTGAGTATGACGCGTACATCCCTAGCGGCGGCGGCTGGGATCCGCTCACCATGTCTCTCAACTGGCAATGGCCCAGTCGGATTCGTGCCCTCGCCGTCGCGGCCACACACCCCGGCGACACCCCGTGGAAGCAGGAGGCGCTAGCCGCGCTGGACAAAGAGCTCGCCAGGGTCGATCGCCATGGTGCCGGACGCGCAGCCATCGGGGAGAAACTTGGGCAACTTTACCTCCACGCGCGCCCTTGGCTCGACACTCGCCTGCAGCTGCTCGTGGGCACGCAATCGGAGATCTCCACCGACCAGCAGGTGGTGCTAACCACGGCGATGGCAACGCACGGATACCATCCCGACCTGTACGACCTCTTTGATGACGCAATGCAAGCGGCCCTCCGAGTCGGTAATTCGCTGCGCGCCGGATGGAGCGGTGAAAGTGAGCCGCTAACGCGAATCGGCGAATGGGTCATAGACGCCGTGATCTTCGGGCACCGCACGACTCAAGGCCAGCTGTTCCAAGCGTTCTTCTCGGAAATGAGTCCGAAGACTCGCGCCGAAGCTCTCGGCAAAGTGGCCTGGTCTTTCTCGCGCGCAACGCACGTGGACGATGAGATTCGTGACCGGTTCGGGCGCCTGTGGGATGAGCGGATCGCTCACGCTCAGGCGCACCCAGATGAGAGCCAAGAACTTGAGGGCATCTTCTGGCTCGCCAAGGGGCAAGCATTCTCGTCCGATTGGTGGCTGCCGCGCCTGCGAGCGGCTCTCGAGCTCGAACCCAGCATCGCGACCGAACGGTACATGATCTCTAAGGAGTTGGCCGAGTCATCGAAAGACGACCCCGCGACTGCGCTCGCCGTGCTCAAACTTCTCCTCCACCAACGCAGTGCGGGAAGTCGCGTGTACTACGACATGAGCCGCCACGCGGTTCCCGTGGTGATCGCGAACGCGATCACGAGTGGAGATGCGGAGCTCGCTGAGGAGGCGGACGCGTTCATGAATGAGCTTGGCGCGCGCGGGCTCCATACGTTGGAGGACGAGGTGCGGGCTGTCATCGATGGGGCGGTAACCATCGACGATGTTGATGAGTAATCTCCTGTTGCCGTCATCCGCCTATGGCGAGACCGCCCCGCCCGCTTTGAGAACATCGGGTCTGATCACGGCGGGGTCGGACGTGTCACCTTCTTGCCGCCATCGCGCTCGTAGATCGCCGCCGCCTGCTCCGAGGTGATCTCACCACGCGCCCACATCGGAATCAGCGTGGCGGCGGTGCCCGCAGACTTCATCGCCGCCGTGCTGCCGTCGCCGCTCGAGAGGGCGTCCTTGGCAATGGCCGCAATCTGCCACTCGTCCGGGCGAAGAAGAACGCCCAGCCGAGCATGGGCCTCCATCGATGCCACCATCGCGTCGGCGCTCGCATTTGAGCCTGCGCCACGCATTCCCCTCGAGATTACCTGGGGTATAACCTCGGCCAGCTCGTCACGCCGTCGCTGGGCTGCTGTGCTCTTCGCCTCCGACCGACGTATGAGGAACGGCGCAAGCAAGGTTCCGGCCAGCGTTCCCAGCGTCGCGAGTACACCAACGGTGATCGTGCCAATCAGCCCAAGCCGCGCGGCCTCTAACGCGGCCTCCGCCGCGGTCAGTTCCTCGGTGCTCATCGGTCGAATGGTATCGCGGCCGCGCTACGTCCTTCGAAGAACCGGACGGACGCGCAGCATATACACCGTGTACCCGCAGACGTTGAGCCGATCCCGCGGCTGCCGACTTTTGGACGGTCGATGCGAGCACGGCATCACGTGATCACGGGTCCGGGGTTGTCGATGGAGTCGTTTCGGTTACGTAGCTCTCAAGCCGCCGGAAGAACGGCAGCGAATCCCATGTCTGCATCAACAGGCTATTCTCCGAGTTGGTCGGGACGTCAAGGGCCGGAGCCAGTCGCATGATTTCGTTGGCAGCTAATCGTGGGGCCTCGAGCAGCACGCGTGCGATTTCGTCCGCATCCGCGCACACGAGCATCTCAAGTTCCCCCACGGAGATGATGGCCACCGGAACGTCGGCCGCCGGAAGCTCTTCCTGCAGTAAGGGGTTGTTGTTGATGTAGAAAGGTTCAAGCGTGATAACAAGGCCCACGCGCGGCTTCTCGACATCGATTTCGGGGTTCAAGGCGGCAATCTTTTCGATGTCGGCATTCGAACGGTTAACTTGATTGATGCCCTTATGGATACTCTCCTCGATAGACCGCATCCAGTCATCGCCGCCGACACGAAGCGACTCAATCGGTTGCCGAGCCTTGCATTCGATGAGCACAAGCACCCCGGGTAGATCAAGAAACCAGTCGCAGGAATCACGCCGCGAGGTTTTTGGCCCATATGCCACCTCGGGAATGACGGATGATAGTCCCCCTATCTGTCGAAGTTGCCTGCCGACGTAGTGCTGATAGATATGGCCGAGGTCGCGTGAGAACGCGTTCCTGTAGGCGCGTAGGCCCATGAAGTAGATCGACGGGGGAAGAGCCTTCATCAGGATTGCTTGCACCCACGGCGCTACCGTTGTGCCTGCCTCTATCTCGATGAAGGGTTTGTCCTGGAGAGGATTGAACGCGTACTTCTTCTGAGGAGACGGGAGCGGGTCTTGCCACTTTCGGTTCTCTGCCTTGAACGCTTTCGGCGTGGTCACGAGATACTCATTGAACGTCCGTCGCACGGCATCTAGGTCGATCACCTCACCGAGCTCAGCGAAATGCGCACCCTCTAACCAGCGAAGATCGAATATGCCCCTGTTCATCCTGGCCCCGACGAAGATCAAAAACACCGAAGCGACGTAGTCGTCGATCGACATGCCACTGGTGATTTCCTCAAACCAGCCGGGAACCATAGCCTCTGGGGCGAAGTCTGGGGGCTGCTCGCCTGCTGACCCGAAGAGGAGGATAGATCGCGCCACCTCAGCAGGCGCGTGGCGTTGGCCCGGAAACTGTTCGAAGAAGATGCGAGTGAGCACCTTCGAAAGCCGCTCGCTCTCGTCCTTGACGTCCCCGGTGACCACCGCCTCGTCGCCGATGTTCGCATCCACCATTCCGAGATAGGCAGCGTTCTCCGGGGTTGCGACGGGTCGTTGAAATCCGCCCCATGCGAGCGCGGTTCGCGCAACACTGGCAAGGTTCCACGGGTTTAGCCCGTACCTGGCCGCTACTTCCGGCATCTCGTCTCGGGCGTCTGCAGCACTGAGGCTCGCCAAAACCAACAGAAGGCTGTCACGGTCGTGTCTCCGAACCGCAGTCTTAAATTGCTCCCACGTCGGAGGCGTACGCTTCTTAGCGGGGCCGCGGCTGTGCGTGCTCATCCGCTGATACTTCTCTCTTCACGGTCACCTGCGCAACAACTTCGTCTAACCTCCTGGCAGCCCCTCTGACACAGACTGGCCGCTCGTGGCGCGCGTTCGTCTTCGCCGCGAAGAGAGTGACCGCAGGTCAGTCCTGTTCCCATTCGTGCCTGCCCCTGACTCTCACGCCATTAGCGCATAGGTACTTGGTCACCGTGGTACCCGACGTCCCGAGGGCTTGACCCACCCTGTCGAGCGACAATCCAGACTCATATAGCTGCTGCATGCGGGTCAAGTCCGCTTCACTGAAGCGCTTTTCTCGTACTGAAAGCCCCGAGTTGCGAATATGCTTGCTCACCGTCGAGCGGCTACAACGGAAGTGACTGGCGAGCTCCGTAGTGTTCTTGCCTGCTTTGAACAGCTGAACGAGTTCCTCAATTTGCTGAGGCGCGAGACGTCGTTGCTGTTGGCAGATGTGGTCGACTACTTCATAATCTACGAACGGTGGCGACGTAGATGTTGAGTTCGCATTCACAATCTCCAAGCGTGTGAGCTCCTGAAGTACCGTCGACCAGTTTCCACCGTCAACGGCTGATAGGACCTCCACCTACTTTCGCACCGCGACCCGGCCTTTTTTGGGATCGGGGTTATCGCGTGCCTTGCCGTTACCGAGAACGGCTTTCGGCGATGCTGTAGCGTCGCCCGGCCCCGCGCGGGTCACGACTGTGAGAATCATGGGCAAGACGGCACCCAGCGTCAGCTATCGCACCTTCCGAGCGGGCGCATCCAGGTTCGGTATCGACTGCCGAACGGGGAGCAAGTCACGCACGGCACGTACGACTCGAAGCGAGAAGCGGTACGGCACAGTTGCGAGATCGAGCTGGACCTAGCTAAAGGAACTAGGGCGTGTTACTAATCATCAGGGGTGGCAGGAGGCCTCTCGCGGCCGCGCAGGCGCGAGCCACGATTAGTGATGGGTCTACGATCTCTCCGCTCGCGATCGCCGCGTCCAGTTCAGCCAGCTTCACGCGGGCTTGGTCGACCTGTTCTGCCGGGTCTGAGGTGTCGACGGTTCCTGCTGCTGTGCCGGTGTCGCAGAGGAAGAGGTGGGTGGGCAAAGGTGCGCGCGCTGGATTCATGTAGAACGTGTGGAGTCGGGTCAGCTTGTTCGGGATGAGTCCGAGCTCCTCCTCCAGTTCACGGCCTGCCGCGGCCTCTGGAGTCTCATTTTCGGCACCGGCCCCACCGGGGAGATCGTAGATCCACCGGTCAAGTGGATACCGATATTGACGAGTCAGGAGGATGTGCTCGTCATCGACGACAAGCGTGGCCACGGCAAACGGAATACTTTCGTCCACCTCGTAGCTCGACCGGGTCCCGTCCCCGAGCACGACGGTGTGATCGACCAGTCGAACCCGGCCCGCATCCACTTCTGCGCGGCTGATCGTCTCCCATCCCTGCTCTGTTCCACCGTTCATAGAGCCACCATACGGGGCAGGCCCTCAACTCAGCGGCGGATCTGCGCGTGGCAGCCGGGGACCCGCGGGAACACGAGCGAAGGTGGGGTCGTGTCGCGTGGTACAGCGTGCGCGGTCGAGCGGGTCGGCATCGCCGGGTGCCGCGTGCGGCCTATTCGGGTCCAGCGCTGCCACGAGCATGCGGTGAGGGCAGCCCGGCTGTGCTGCTCACATGTGGTCCACACTCACCCGTGGGCGAGCGTTGGGAGGGATGCTCCCAACGCTCGCCTGCGAGGGAACTAGCTCAGACCGGCGCACTCGGAACACAGCGGCTTGCCGCCCGTGCCCGAGCGGCGGTTCTCGCGCTCGATGTTGTTCCCGGTGTTGCAGTTGGTGTTGTTGTGGTGCACATTCCGAAGGATGGAATGCCAGGGGCTCGTCTTGCCCATTGTCTTACCTTCCCGGACGTAGCTCTCGTGGCTCACCCTCCCAGCGCATCTGGCGCGTTCAGGTCCGGTATAGAGTCGTAAGACCGCTCTCTGGCAAGTGTGGTGATTGACCCCGGACCGGCAGCCCCCAGGACTGTCCCGGGGTCGTTCTACGTTCCGTGTCGATCAAGCTAGGTCAGTCCGGATCTCCCGTCCAGACTCGCAAGCGCAAGGAATTACAAACGTGTGATTCCGAGGTTGGTCTTACGCAAGATTCGCTCAGCGTGTCCATAGGAAACGCAGAATCCGCGGTAGGAATCAGCCTTCTTGGCGGGCCGCGTTTCGTCCGCGAAAGGATGAGGCACCGCGCCGGCTCCCGTCTACCGTGGACGTATAACGGCGCGGGACCTTGATGAGCCGATCGCATCGGGCGAGATCGAGGCCGATCCCGACACCGTAGCGGTACCCAAGTGGACCGCATTGTTCAGAAGTGCATCAATTCGCAGGCGGAGATGCGGCATCAATCGGTCCGGGAGCTGATCCCATAGATTGAGGCGTTAAACGTTGCGTCCGACGGTGTAGCCAGCAGTTCAGGGGCAGCCAGGTCTAGCGAAAAGCCCTCCGCAAAGGTCCGCAAGTTCCTCCAGGGGGCTGGAATCGAGACGCCGTCCTAGAGCTTTTCGTCTGACTGCACCACCGCGTTTAGGGGGTGGGGCCAGTGCGCGCTCCTTCACCCCACCCGCCGAAACCGCGGCCCCGCGTACCCGTCCCGCTCGACATCTCCCAGGAACATCTCCACCGGGCGCACCCAGTACGAGTAGTCGTCGTAGAGCTTCCGGTACGACACGAAGACTTCCTCGGTCTCGGAGTGCCGAGCGATTCCGAACACCTCGTACCGCTGGCCCTTGAAGTGCTCGTAGATGCCGGGCTCGATCTCCATGCAGGCGTCTCCCATTCGTGGCGGTGAACCACGAAAGAGTCTGTCAGCCGGGCGAACCTTGGCACTGCGCCCACCGCCTGTCGAGGCTCTCGGTGATCGCGATCCTCCGCCGTACGTTCTCCCGCGGACCGCAGGGAGGGAACGATCATGGTCGATCGCATCGAGCACATCTGGGGCACGCGCACACGTTCGCGCGAGGGGAGCGGTGGCCGGTCCGCGTCGACCTGAAGCTCGCCGACGGGCTCACCGAGCTCGACGTCGACCGCTGGGTCCAGTCCGCCTGCGTGCTGTGTAGCAACGGCTGCGCCACCGACATCGCCGTGAAGGACGGCCGAATGGTCGGCGTCCGCGGCCGCGCGGTCGACATCGTCAACCACGGCCGCCTCGGACCGAAGGGCCTGTTCGGCAGCTGGCAGGGCATGGCGAGCCCCGACCGACTCACCCGCCCGCTGATCCGCGAAAACGGCGAGTTGGTCGAGACCGACTGGGACAGCGCGATGTCGCGCATCGTCGAGCGCAGCCAGCACCTGCTGCAAGAGAAAGGCCCGCTCAGTCTCGGCTTCTACACGTCGGGTCAGCTGTTCCTCGAGGAGTACTACGCCCTCGGCATCATCGGCAAAGCGGGCCTCGGAACCCCGCACATGGACGGCAACACCCGGCTGTGCACGGCGACGGCCGCGGCATGCATGAAGGAAAGCTTTGGGTCGGACGGCCAACCCGGAAGCTACGCCGACATCGACGAATGCGACGCGATCTTCCTCTTCGGCCACAACATGGCCGAGACGCAGACGGTGCTCTGGACGCGCGTGCTCGACCGGCTCGCCGGGCTCAATCCGCCGCTAGTGGTGTGCGTCGACCCGCGGCTGACCGAGGTCGCGCGCCGCGCCGAGGTGCACCTCGCGGTGCGCCCGGGCACGAACCTCGCCCTGATGAACGGGCTCATCCGCGAGCTGCTCGTGAACGACTGGGTCGACTACAACTACATCGCCGCGCACACGATCGGCTTCGACGAGCTGAAGTCCACGGTCGAGCCGTGGACACCCGAGGCCGTCGCCGAGACCTGCGGGGTGGATGCCGACGACGTCCGAGCCGCGGCCCGGATCTACGCCCAGTCGCCGCGCGTCCTCTCCACGGTGCTGCAGGGGTTCTATCAAGCGTCGGATGCCACGGCATCCGCGTGCCAGGTCAACAACCTGCACCTGCTCACGGGGAAGATCGGGCGGCCGGGAGCCGGCATCCTGCAGATGAACGGGCAGCCGACTGCCCAGAACGCCCGGGAGTGCGGTGCCGACGGCGACCTGCCGGGCTTCCGCAACTGGGAGAACCCCGAGCACGTGCGCCAGCTCGCCGAGCTGTGGGGCGTGCACGTCGACAGAATTCCGCACTGGTCGCCGCCGACGCACGCGATGCAGATCTTCCGGTACGCCGAGCAGGGGAGCATCGAGTTCTTGTGGGTGCAGGCCACGAATCCCGCGGTGTCGATGCCGCAGTCCGAGCGGATCCGGCAGATCCTCGCAAAGCCCGAGTTGTTCCTCGTCGTGCAAGACCTCTATCTCACCGAGACCGCGATGCTCGCCGACGTCGTGCTGCCGGCCGCGGGCTGGGGCGAGAAGCAGGGCACGTTCACCAACGTCAACCGCACCGTGCACCTGTCGGAGAAGGCCGTCGAGCCGCCGGGGGAGGCGCGCAGCGACCTCGACATCTTCCTCGACTACGCCCGGCGCATGGACTTCCGCCGCGACGACGGCTCGCCGCTGCTCGACTGGACTGGCCCCGAGGACGGCTTCCGCGCCTGGCAGGAGTGCACCCGCGGGCGACTCTGCGACTACACGGGCCTGAGCTACGACAAGCTGCGCGGGGGAAGTGGCATCCCGTGGCCGTGCAACGACGAGCACCCCGACGGGACCGTCCGCCTGTACGGCGACGGCATCTTCCCCACCGACGTCGACCGCGCCGAGACCTTCGGCCACGACCTGCTCACCGGCGCGACGATCGGCCCGACGAACTACAGAGCCATGCGCGTCGACGGCCGCGCGATCCTCAAGGCCGCCGCGTACAACCCTCCACACGAGACGCCGAGCGAAGAATACCCGCTGCAGTACTCCACCGGCCGCACCGTCTACCAGTTCCACACGCGCACGAAGACCGGCCGCGCGCGGCAGCTGCAGAAGGCGGCTCCGTCGGCGTGGGTCGAGCTTTCGAGGATGGATGCCGAGGCGCGTGGCATCCACGAAGGCGACCTCGTGCGCGTCTGGTCGGCGCGCGGGGAGATCGTCGTTCCGGCGCGGATCGGCCAGGTGCGCGAGGGATGCGTCTTCGCCCCCTTCCACTACGGGTACTGGGAGGACGGGCGCACCGGACCCGACGGGCACCCCACCGCCGCGAACGAGCTGACCATGACCGAATGGGATCCCGTCTCGAAGCAGCCGATCTTCAAGGTCGCCGCGGTGCAGATCGAGAAGATCGCGGATGCCACCGGACCCGCGCCGGCGCCGACCACGACGGCATCCCGTCCCGTCGATCCGGCGCGCGTGCCCGCCACCGTCGGCGGACCCGACGGCGAAGCCGAGGAGTCGCTCCGGCCCGTCGAGCCGCCGCGCATTGCCACCCGGGAGGAAGCATGAATCTGGCGTCGTACATCGGCCTCCTGCACGCGGGGGAGGAGGTTCTCGCGCAGTCGTTCCGCCAGCTCGCCGACGGGCACGGCGATGAGCCCGACGTCTTCCACCTCTGTCACACGCTCGCGAAGCAGTGCGACGAGCACGGACGGCGGCTGGGTCCGGTCGTCGAGCGGTACGGGGAGACGCCGGATGCCGAGCCCGAACGCTTCCACGCCGACGCGATGAGCGAGAGCCGGAGCGGGCCGCTCGGGCTGCTGCGCGACCTGCAGGACCTGCACGCGCTCGTCGGCTTCGTCGACACGACGTGGACCGTGGTGAAGCAGGCCGCGCTCGCGCTGCGTGACGAGGAACTGCTCGCGATCATCGATGACTGCGAACGGCAGACGAAGCTGCAGCAGGACTGGCTCTCGACCCGGCTGAAGCAGGCGGCACCGCAGGCGCTGCTGGTGGCGTCGTGATGATCGGCGAGCGGGTCCGGCAGGGGCGAGCGGGCGCGGCGGCGTACGCCGGCGCGCTGTCGCTCGTCGTGCTCGCGCTCACCGGCGCCATGGGCCTGGCGTTGCATCAACCGTGGCTGTTCCCGAGCCTCGGGCCGACGGTGATGCTGTTCTTCGAGTCGCCCGAGCAGCCCGCGTCGTGGCCGCGCAACGCGCTGATCGGGCACGCGGTGGGGCTGCTCGTCGGTGTGGCCTGCTTCTACGCCTTGGGGCTGAGCGGACAGCCGCCCGCGCCGGTCGGGGGCCTCACACCGGGATATCTGGTGGCCGGGGCGCTGTCCGTGGCCCTCACGACGGTCGTGCTGACACTGCTGAAGACCCCGCACCCTCCGGCCGGTGCGACGACGCTGATCGTGAGTCTCGGCATCCTGACCGAGCCGATTCAGCTGCTCGCGATGACGGGGGCGATCGTGCTGGTGACGCTCGCCGGGGGGCGCTGAACGCGGGGCTGCTCGGGGGCGAGGCGCGGCGGTTCTGACGGGGTGAGAAGGATGGCGGAACGGATCGTACCCAGATAGAGCTATCTGCCTACGTTTTATCTCTTGAGCGCCTCAGCTCTCGTGCACCACAGCGGTCAGCTCCGGCAGCAGGTCCCGCGCGAGGAAGCCGATGCCGACCCGCTCGGTCAGCCGGTCGCCGGCACGGGCGTGCGTCCACCCGCCCCACACCGCGGCGCGTTCGGGTTCCATACCCAGCGCGGCGAACCCGGTGATCGCGCCCGACAGCACGTCGCCGCTCCCGGCGGTGCCGAGGCCCGAGCTGCCCGGCTCGGCCTGCCACGTGCGTCCGTCCGGGTGTGCCACCGTGCCGAAGCAGTGCACCACGGCCGCGTAGCGTTCGGCGATCTCCCGGATGTCGGCGGCGCGATCCTCGGTGAGGTCGCGTTCGAGAAGCAGCGCGGCCTCCTCCTCGTTGGCGTTGAGGATCAGCTCCGCGGGCAGGATGCCGCGGTCGACCGACCCCAGGATGCCGAGCGCGAACGCGTCCAGCACGAGTCGGTCGATGTCGGCCTCGGCGATGGCGTGCAGGGCCGCGCGGGTGGCATCCGGGTCGTCGAATCCGGGGCCGAGGAGCACGGCATCCGCGGATTCGAGGGTGGCGCGTAAGGCGTCGTCGACGGGCGCGGAGCCGGTGGGGAGGGAGTGGACGCCAGCCTCGGGCATCGCGGGTCCGAGGTACGGCGCGATCTCGGCGGGGACGGCGAGGGCGGTGCGCCCGGCGCCGACGCGCAGCGTCGCTTCGGCGGAGAGCAGCACGGCGCCGGGGGAGCGCGGCGATCCGCCGACCACGACCACCTGCCCGCGGGACTTCTTCGACCCGGCCGGGTCGGGGCGACCCCACTCGCGCAGCAGCGCCAGCGTGACCTCTTCAGGCGTGGTGGACATCGTCGCCTCCCGAGTGCACGGTGATGTCGGCGCCCTCGGCCGCGAGGTGGTCGACGGACGAGAACGTCGCGAGCTTCCAGCCGTCGTCGGTGCGCACGAGCTCGGTCACCGAGGCGTTGCGGACCGTGTGGCTGGCGCTGAACGCGAGCAGCTCGGCCTCGGTCATCCGCAGCAGAACGTACAGCACCAGCATGATCACGGCGTCGTGCGCTACGACCAACACGGTGGCGGGCGACGCGTCGAGGCGCTCGCCGAGGAACGACCGGAGCCGCAGCGTGACGTCGGCCCACGACTCTCCGCCCGGGGGCCGGTGGTAGAACTTGCCCAGGTGGCGCCGGCGGGCCGCTTCTTCCGGATGCAGTTCCTGCACTCCGCGGGTGGTGAGGAGATCCAGGATGCCGAGCTCCCGGTCGCGCAACCTCTCGTCGATGAGCGTGGGAACCGACGTCGGCCGATCGCCGAGCGCGAGCGCGAGCGTCTGCCGCGCGCGCCAGTAGGGCGACACCCAGTACTCGTCGACGGGGACGTCGAGGGAATCGACCCACGCCCGGAGCGCCGTCGCCTGCTCCACGCCGACGGGGGAGAGCTCCACGTCGCTGTCGCGGGTGTCGAGCGCGATCACCGGCGAGCCGTCGTGCTCGGCCCTCGAAGCCGCGACGTTGCCTTCGCTCTCGCCGTGTCGGATGAGCCAGAGTCGTTCCACTGCCATGGCGGCACGGTAGGTCGCCGAGCGCGGTGTGCGCGCGGGCGTTGACAGGAAACGGGGCATCGATCAAGGCGCGTGCCACTACCTCGGATCGCGGTGGCCTGCCAGGCTGGCGGAGCGAGGGGAGGAGCACCATGACGGCCAAGGTCGATTTCAAGAAGTCTCTCGACAGTTATCAGGCCAGGGTCGGCGAGTTCAGGATCGTGGAGATTCCCGACCTGCGATATCTGATGATCGACGGGCACGGCGACCCCAATACGGCGCCGGCTTACACGCAGGCCCTGCAGGCGTTGTACCCCGTCGCGTACAAGCTGAAGTTCGCGAGCAAACGCGAACTCGGCCGCGACTACGTGGTGCCTCCGTTGGAGGGCCTGTGGTGGGCGGACGACATGGATGCCTTCACCGTGGCGAGGGACAAGTCGCAGTGGGACTGGACGATGATGCTCCTGGTTCCCGACTGGATCGACGAGGCGATGTTCCGTTCCGCCGTCGAGACCGTGCGCGCTGCAGGATCCACAGGTCGGCCGGAAGAAGTGCGGATGGAGACCCTCGCCGAAGGACTGTGCGTGCAGACGCTGCACCTCGGTTCCTTCGACGATGAGGCAGACGTGCTGGACGAGCTGCACCACGCGTTCATCCCCGGTCAGGGGCTCAGCCTGAGCGGGAAGCACCACGAGATCTACTTGAGCGACGTCCGCCGAAGCTCTCCCGACAAGCTCCGCACCATCCTCCGGCAACCCGTTCGCTGACGCTCCTGACGTCTGCGCCGGCGCCGTGCGTCACGGGCCATCCGTCGGGAAGCGCGGTCGGACACGGCGCTCTCTCTCGTCGTCCGCCTACCCGTGCACCGTGCACACTCGCCGGTGTGAAGTTCGCCACCCGCGCCACTGTGCCACCCGCGCGATGTTCCTAGCGTGAGGGGAGCGCGAAGACGCGCACGAAGACGCTCGAATCGCGCCCGACGCAGTGGTCGGCGCGGGGAGGTGAACGATGATGTCCTTCGACGAATTCGACAGTCGGGCCACGACGCGGCGCGCCGGCTCCGGACTGGAGCACCTGCCGTGGCGCAGTCCCTCGGCGGGCACCTCGCGGCCCGCGGTGCGGGACGTCACCGTCGATCTCAGCTACCGGGAGCTGGAGCGCCGAGCGGCCGCCTGCGCCGAGCTGTTCGCCTCGCGGGGCATCGGTCGGGGTGACGTCGTGGCGATCATGCTGCCGAACTCCGTCGCTTTCCTCGCCGCGATGCTGGGCGCGTGGCGGGTGGGCGCCGCGGTGACGCCCGTGAACCCCACTTTCACCGAACGAGAGCTGCGCTATCAGCTCGAGGATTCGGGAGCGCGTCTGCTCGTCACGGCGGGGACACCGAACGTCGAGGTCGAGACGCTGGCGCCGGCCGACCTTCCGCACACCCTGCGCGGCCCGCTGACGGACCCGACCCTCAGCCCCGACACGCTCGCCCTCCTGGTGTATACGAGCGGCTCGACCGGCCAGCCCAAGGGCGTCATGCTCGACCACGCGAACCTCAGTGCCATGGCGGTCTCCCTGCGTCGCCACATCGAGCTCGGGCCCGACGACCAGGCTCTCCTGGTCCTCCCGCTGTTCCACGTTAACTCGCTCTGCGTGAGTTTCCTCGCGCCCATCAGCGCGGGGGGCAGCGTGTCGATCCTCGAGCGGTTCGCCCCCGCCACATTCCTCGCCGCAGCACAGCGGTACGAGCCCACCTACTTTTCAGCAGTCCCGGCGATCTTCGCTCGTCTCGCCGAGGTACCGCGTGAACAGATCCCCCGCCTGCCCTCGCTGCGACTCGCGATCTGCGGCGCCGCCCCGGCCAGCCCTGAGTTGCTCGCCCTCAGCGAGGAACGCTTCGGCATCCCCATCCTCGAGGGATACGGCCTCACCGAGGCGACCTGCGCCTCGGCGTGCAATCCGTTGTGGGGCGAGCGGAAGCCGGGCACCGTCGGTCGAGCTCTGCCCGGCCAGCAGATCGCGATCCTCGACGAGGAGGGACATCTCCTGCCCCCGGGCGTGCGCGGCGAGGTGGCCGTCCTCAGCCCCACGGTCATGCGCGGGTACCTCGGACGACCGGATGCCACCGCGGAGGTGCTCCGCGGAGGGTGGCTGCGGACGGGCGACATCGGCATCCTCGACGAAGATGCCTACCTGACGCTCGTCGATCGGGCAAAGGACATGATCATCCGCGGCGGCGAGAACCTGTACCCCAAGGAGATCGAGGCCTTCCTCGCCACGCATCCAGCGGTGCTCGAGGCCGCGGTCATCGGGCGTCCCGACCCCGTGTACGGCGAGGTCCCGATCGCGGACGTCGTCCTCCACCCCGGCGAGGCGGTCACCGAGGACGAACTGCGCTCCCACTGCGCGCAGGGTCTCACCAAGATCAAGGTGCCCGCCGAGATTCGCATCGTCACGGATCTCGTACGCAACCCGGTCGGCAAGGTCGACAAACCGGCGATGCGCCGGGCGCTCGCCGCGGCCGCCGTCTGAACACTTCTCTTGCCCTCATCCCGTCACCGAAGGAGTTGATCATGGGATTCAAGACCGCGGACTTCCCGCCCCTCGACACGACCACGTTCCTGCACCAGCCGCTGCGCGAGCGGATCAAGGCCCTGACCCTGCACTGGGTGGAGTACGGATTCGGATCGCCCCGCATGATCGCCGCGACCTACCTCGTCAAGATCGCCGTGCTGTGGTTCCTCATCGGCAGCATCATCATCACGGCGACAAGCGGTGTGGGATGGTTCTGGCAGGTCGACCAGTGGTGGAACCAGCCGATCGTCTACCAGAAGGCGATCATCTGGACCATGCTGCTCGAAGCGATCGGCCTCGCCGGATCGTGGGGGCCGACGGCCGGCAAATTCAAGCCCATGACCGGCGGCATCCAGTTCTGGGCGCGGCCGGGCACGATCCGGCTGCGGCCGTGGGCCTGGGTGCCGGGGACGGCCGGCGACACCCGGACGATCTTCGACGTCGTCGTCTACCTCGGGTTTCTCGCGGCGCTCGCCACGGCGCTCGTGCTCCCCGGCACGGTGACCCCTGCGCTCGCTGCGGCGCTCCCCGAGAACACGAGCGGGTTGGTACAGACCACCCCCGTGATCGTCGCGATCGCGCTCCTGGTGATCGTGGGCGTGCGCGACAAGACGATCGCGGTCGCGTCGCGCATCGAGCAGTACCTGCCGGCGTTGGTGTTCTTCTCGGTGCTGTCGTTCGTGGACATGATCATCGCGCTGAAACTGCTCATCGTTGCCGTGTGGGTCTGTGCGGGCATCTCGAAGTTCGGAAAGCACTTCGTCAATGTCATCCCGCCGATGCTCAGCAACACGCCGTTCTGGCCGCCGAGATGGCTCAAGCGCGCCCTGTACCGCGACTTCCCTCGGGACGTGCGCCCGTCGAAGCTCGCGCAGTTCATGGCGCACGCGATGGGGACCACGGTCGAGATCGCCGTTCCGCTCGTGCTGCTGTTCTCGCAGAATTTCTGGGTCACGCTCGCGGCGGTCGTCCTCATCGTGGGCTTCCACCTCTTCATCTTCTCGACCTTCCCGCTCGCCGTCCCGCTGGAGTGGAACACCCTGTTCTGCTACGCCGCGGTGTTCCTCTTCCTCGGCTTCCCCGCGCAGGCGGGATACGCAGTCACCGACTTCTCGAACGGGTGGCTGCTCGCCGGGATCGTTGCGGCCCTGCTGTTCTTCCCCGTGCTCGGCAACCTCCGCCCCGACAAGGTCTCGTTCCTGCCGTCGATGCGTCAGTACGCGGGCAACTGGGCGTCGGCGCTGTGGACCTTCACACCCGGGGCGGAGAAGAAGCTGGATGCCGTCATCAGGCCGACCTCGAACCAGGTCGACCAGCTCACGCAGCTCGGCTACGCGCCCGAGATCGCCGAGATCACGATGCAGCAGACGCTGGCGTGGCGCTCGATGCACAGCCAGGGTCGCGGCCTCTTCTCGGTGCTCTACCGCGCGCTGCCCGACATCGAGACCCGCACGATCCGCGAGGGGGAGTTCGCCTGCAACTCGGTGATCGGGTTCAACTTCGGCGACGGTCACCTCCACGACGAGTCGCTCATCCGCGCCCTGCAGAGCCGCTGCCATTTCGAACCCGGCGAATTCGTGGTCGTATGGGTGGAGTCTCAGGCCATCCACGCGAACTTCCAGGAGTACAAAGTGATCGACGCGGCCCGCGGTGTGATCGAGCGGGGAAGATGGCGCGTGGCGGATGCCGTGGCGGCACAGCCGTGGCTCGCGGACGGCCCCATTCCGCTCGAGCAGTATTGGCGTGCCGACGCGGAGGGCCGGGTGGCGGACGTGACGAACAGCGTCCGCACGGTCTCGCGCAGGCGGGGCGAACGGGTCCCGAAGTGACGCGTGCGGTGGTCGTGGGCAGCGGTCCGAACGGTCTGGCGGCCGCCGCGACCCTGGCGGCC
>NZ_RBZY01000033.1 GCF_004022425.1 Microbacterium enclense
GTGGTCGCCCCCGCCTCGGAGGACGCGTCAGCCCAGGTCGGCCTGCACCAGGTTCATGAAGTCCTGGGGCGAGGTCGCGCCGGTGAGAAGCTGTGCCGCATTCTTCTGGCTCGTCTCGGTGGCCTTCGCGCTGAACAGCGCCTCGAACCACAGCACAGACTCCTGGGTGGAGGAGATCTGGTCCTGCACGAGAGCGGTGAGATCGTCGACCTCGACGTCGCCGTCCACCGTGAATCCCGAGATGGTGTCGGCCTGCGACAGCGACGCGGCACCGTAGTTGTTCGCGATGCACGTCAGCCATGCGCCGGTGTTGTCGTTGTACGCCTTGGCCGACAACGCCATGGGCAGGCCCACGTTGGCGGGCGTCTGGCTGGCGTCGCCCGCGCCGCCGGTCACGTTCGGGAACGGCAGGAACCCGATGTTCTCGGATCCGATCTGGTTCGCCGCCTCATCGGCGAAGTTCGCCAGCGCCCAGCTGCCCATGTAGAAGAAGGCCGCCTTCCCGGTGAGGAAGGTGTTGAACGCGGTGTCGTAGTCGATCGAGCCCACACCCTGACCGAAGTAGCCGGCCGTGCCGAGATCGGCGATGGCCTGAGCCGCGGCGACGTATTCAGGGTCGGTCAGTTCCGCTTCGCCGTCGGCGACCTTCTGCATCGCGTCCGGACCGAGGTCGCGGAAGAGGTAACCGCTGATCAGTCGGGTGATCGGCCAGCCCTGCTCGCCCGAGGCGGAGAACGGCTGGACGCCGGCTCCCTGGAGTGCGGCGGCGGCCGCGGTGAGTTCGTCCCAGGTTTCGGGGACCTGGATGCCGTTGTCGCTGAGGAGCGTCTTGTTGTACCAGATTCCCTCGATGTTGTACTGGTACGGCAGCACGTTGAACCCGCCGTACAGCTGCTCGATGGTGGAGATCGCGGCGGGCTGGATCTTGTCGATGACACCGAGGTCGGTGAGCGTCTGCTCCAGGTCGAGCACTTGACCGCCGTCTGCCAGCTCCTTCGTGAGGGCGGGCGCATTGCCGGCGGCGTACTGGACGGGCAGGGCGTTCTGGCCGGCGAGCAACTGCAGCTTCTGGTCGAGCTGCGTCTGCGGGACCGTCTCGACCTCGAGAGGCTGCGCGTCGTTCTCGGCCTTGCACTGGTCGGTGCTGAGGCTGGTCAGGAGCTCGGGGATCGTGGTGTTCTCCTGGTTGACCAAGAACGAGAACGTCGATGCGCCGGCCGCGTTGCCTCCGCCGCCCGCGCAGGCGGTGAGGGCCAGGAGCGCGGCGGCACCTGTCGCGACGATGGCGACCGTCCGCCGTGACCGCGTGAATGCTGTGGACACTTTTCCTCCTTGAAAACGCGCCTCCGTCATTGAAGCGCTTCAAGAGGATTATGCAAGGGGCTCCACTTGGAGTCAAGAACTTTTTGAAACGCTTCAGTTTTCCGCGAGCGCGGCCCGAAGGCGCCCGACCGTGCTCTCGCGCACCACGAGCTCCGGCCGCAGCACCGTCGTGACATGCGCGTGCTCGGCGCCCTCGTCGATCTCCGCCAGGAGCAGACGGACCGCCTCGCGTCCCATGTCGAGCCCCTGCATCTGCACGGACGTCAGCGGGATCATCCCGCCCCACGCCGCGGAGTTGTGGTCGCAGCCCATCACGGCCACATCGCCGGGCACGTCGATGCTGTGCGCGTTGAACACCTGGATGATCGCCATTCCCAGGAGGTCGGTGACGGCGATGACACCGTCGAGGCGACCGGCGCGCACCTCCCCCGCCAGTTCCTCACCTGCTCGAAGGCCGCCGGGGGGGTCGAGGTTCTCGGTGGGCACTTCCTGCAACGTGACGCGTCCGCCCTCTTCCTCGACGGCGCGACGTACGCCACGACGGCGCAGGGCGACGGGCTGGAGGTAGTCGCGACCGCCGACGAAGGCCAGGCGGGTTCGTCCCAGGTCGATGAGGTGCCGCGCCGCGAGGTATCCGACCTCCTCGTTGTCGATCAGCACCTGGCAGCAGTCGCCCTTGCCCGAGTCGTAGTTGAGCACGACCGTCGGCCGGCCATGGTTGCGGATGCGTGCGACGTCGTCCCCGGCGTCCTGCATCGGAGCCAACAGGATGCCACTGACCCGGGCCTCGTCGAAGAAGTCCAGGTCGGCGCGCTGCTGATCGATCCGGTTGTCGCTGTTGGCCACGAGCACGTTCATTCCCAGCTCGGCGGCGAACCTCTGGGCACCCCGGGCGATGTCCACGAACAGCGAGTTGCTGATGTCGATGACGACGAGGCCGATGCTGCGAGAGCGGCCCGCTGCCAACTGCTGAGCGTTCGAGTTCCGCACGAAGCCCAACTCGGCGATCGCCCCCTGCACCTTTGCGAGCGTGGCCGGCGAGACCTTCGCGGGGTGATTGAGGACGTTCGAGACCGTGCCGAGGGCCACCCCCGCGACGCGCGCGACATCGGCCATGCTCGGCGTTCGCATACCGTTCGACACCTGCGCCCCTCCGTGTCCGCTTCGACCGTCCTCTCGGATGCTAGCCGATCCCAGCCGGGCGTTGATGCGTTTCAATACCGCGCTCCGAGACCCGACTCCCCTGCCCGGACGGATAGCCTGAGAGCGATGTCACGGGACGAGAAGGCGCGCGGAAGACTGTCCCGAAGCACCCCGAACGGCGCGGTGGTCGCGGTGCTGGCACTCGCGGGGTTGTGCTCGTCGTTCATGTTCACCCTCGTGGTGCCCATCCAGTCACAGCTTCCCGAACTGCTGAACGCGTCACGCGACGACACCGCGTGGGTCGTCACGTCCACCCTGCTGGCTGCTGCAGTCATCACTCCGATCGCGGGGCGGTTGGGTGACATGTACGGCAAGCGACGCATCGTGCTCGTGCTCCTGGCGATCATGGTCCTCGGGTCGGTCGTCGCCGCACTGTCGGGCGGGATCATCGGGATGATCGTCGGCCGCGCACTGCAGGGCGCGGTGGTGGGCGTCGTGCCGCTCGGCATCTCGATCCTGCGGGACGTGCTGCACGAGAACCGGGTCGACAGCGCGATCGCCCTCATGAGCGCCACGCTCGGCGTCGGCGGCGCGCTCGGCCTGCCCATCAGCGCACTCGTGTCCGAGAACGCGGACTGGCATTGGCTGTTCTGGATCGCGGCCGGGCTCGGGACGGTCGTGTTCGCGCTGGTGATCTGGATCGTACCGGTGAGCGTTCTCCGCACCGCCGGACGCTTCGACTACGTGGGCGCGATCGGACTCGCCGCCGGACTCATCGGCGTGCTGCTCGCGGTCTCGCGCGGCAACGCGTGGGGATGGACGTCGCCGCTGACCCTCGGCTTGGCGATCGGCGGCATCCTGGTCCTGATCGCGTGGGGCTGGTACGAGCTCCGCATCGACGAACCGCTCCTCGACCTGCGGGTCGCTGCCCGCCGCCCCGTGCTGCTGACGAATCTGGCATCCGTCGCGATGGGCTTCGCACTGTTCACCTCGAACGTGTCGCACCCGCAGATGCTCGAGCTCCCCACCTCCACCGGAGTCGGTCTCGGGCTGTCGCTGCTCGCCGCGAGTCTGGTCGTGATGCCGTCAGGTCTGGTCATGATGGTGCTCTCCCCGCTGTCGGGTGCGCTGGCTCGCACCATCGGGCCGCGTGTGCTGCTGGTGGCGGGGGCCGTGTCGCTCATCGTCGCCTACGGGTTCAGCCTGATCTTCTCGACCGAGGTCTGGCACTTCGTCGTCGCGAACATCCTCATCGGCTTCGGGATCGGCTTCGGCTATGCCGCCATGCCGATGCTCATCATGCGCTCGGTGCCGCAGAGCGAGACCGGCGCGTCGAACGGGTTGAACGCTCTTGCCCGCTCCCTCGGAACGAGCACGTCGGCCGCGGTCGTCGGTGTCATCCTGGCTACCCTGTCGACCGGCGACGGCGAGACGCGCGTCCCCACGACACAGGCGTTCCAGGTCTCGTTCGCCCTCGGCCTCGGTGCGGCGATCGTCGCGCTGGTGCTGGCGCTGCTCATCCCGACGCGGCGCGTGCCGATCGACAAGCACCCGTCGCTGCCGGAGTGAGTCCCCCGACAAGGGTCACGGTCAGTCGAGCAGCAGCGCCGGCTCCTCCAGAACGGATGCCACGTCGGCGATGAAGCGCGAGATGCCGTCGCCGTCGACCACACGGTGATCGAACGAGCCCGAGACCGTGGTCACCCACCGGGGGCGCACCTCGCCGTCGACGACCCACGGCTTCTGGCGGATCGCCCCCAGCGCGATGATGCCCGCCTCGCCGGGGTTGATGATCGGGGTGCCGGCATCCACTCCGAACACGCCGATGTTCGTGATCGTGAACGTGCCGCCCGCCTGATCGGCGGGGCTCGTCTTGCCCTCGCGTGCGGTGAGCGTGAGGTTCTCCAGCGCCTTGGCGAGTTCGCGCGTGTTCATCGCCTGCGCGTCCTTGATGTTCGGCACGAGCAGGCCCCGCGGGGTGGCGGCGGCGATACCGAGGTTGACGTAGTGGCGCACCCGGATCTGCGCACCGTCCTCGGTGTCGACCCACGCGGCGTTGATCATCGGGGTGCGGCGGAGCGCCCACATCACGGCGCGCGCCATGATCAGCAGCGGCGAGATCTTCACGTCGGCGAAGTCGGGCGAGGCCTTCAGGCGCTTGACGAGCTCCATCGTGCGCGACGCGTCGACGTCGACCCACACAGAGACGTGCGGGGCCGAGTAGGCGCTCGAGGTCATCGCGGTGGCCGTGGCCTTGCGGACGCCGCGGACGGGGATCGACTCCTCGCGCGCATCATCGATCGAGGCGGGCGCGGCGGGGGCGGCGACCGGGATGGTCTCCTCGCGCACCGCGCCCCACTCGGGCGTCTCGATGTTGCGGAAGACGCTGGCCTGCTCGGCGTGCTTCACGACGTCCTGTCGCGTGACCTCGCCGGCGGGTCCGCTGGGCGTCACGGCCGCCAGATCGACGCCGAGGTCGCGCGCGAGCTTGCGGATCGGGGGCTTCGCGACGACCCCGACGGATGCCTTGACCGGACGCTCCGCGGGCTTCCGCCGCCGCGACGACACGGCGCCCCCGGTGCCGTAGCCGACCAGCACGGCCCCGCCGGCGTCGTCGGGCTCGGGAACGGTGGTCGGCTGCGCGGGCGCGGGGGGCGCGGCATCCGCCGATCCGATCGTGATGATCGGGGCGCCGACCTCGACCGTGGAGCCCTCGGATGCCAACAGCTCGCCGACCGTGCCCGAGAACGGCGACGGCAACTCGACGAGCGACTTCGCGGTCTCGATCTCGACGATCACGTCGTTGACGGCGACGGTGTCGCCCGGCGCGACGCGCCACTGGACGATCTCGGCCTCGGTGAGTCCTTCACCGACGTCGGGGAGGACGAAGGTCTGCTCGGTCACGGTGATGTCCTTTGCTCGCGAGACAGCATCTCACTGACGAGGCAGCGGCGGAATGCCGCGGTCTCGTCGGTGGAGTGCAGTCTCGCGGTCCACGGGGGCGGGGGGGTCAGTAGGCCAGCGAACGGTCGACGGCCTCGAGGATGCGATCGGCGTCGGGGAGGTACGTCCCCTCGAGCTTTGCGGGCGGGAACGGCACGTCGAAGCCCGACACCCGCAGCACCGGCGCCTCGAGCGCGAAGAACGCCTTCTCCGTGACGGTCGCCGCGATCTCGGAGCCGAGCGAGGTGAAGCCCGGCGCCTCCTGCGCGTAGACCATGCGCCCGGTGCGGCGCACCGAGTCCAGGATGGGGCCGTAGTCGACCGGTGACAGCGAGCGCAGGTCGATGACCTCGCAGCTCGTGCCCTCGCTCTCCGCGAGGGACGCGGCCTGCAGCAGAGTCGTCACCATCGCACCGTGGCCGACGAGCGTGACGTCGGTGCCGCGGCGGACGACCCGGCTCGCGTGGAGCGGCAGCGCGGGGGCGTCGGTGTCGACCTCGCCCTTCTGCCAGTACTTCGCCTTCGGTTCGAGGAAGACGACGGGGTCGGGCGAGTCGATCGCCTGCTGGATCATCCAGTACGCGTCGTTCGCGGTCGAGGGGCTCACGACCCGCAGGCCCGGAGTGTGCGTGAAGTACGCCTCGGGGCTCTCCTGGTGGTGTTCGATCGCGCCGATGTGCCCGCCGTAGGGAATGCGGATGACGACGGGCATCTGCAGCGCACCCTCGTGGCGGTTCGTGATCTTCGCCAGCTGCGAGGTGATCTGGTCGAACGCGGGGAAGACGAACCCGTCGAACTGGATCTCGAGGACGGGACGGAAGCCGCCCATCGCGAGTCCGATCGCGGTGCCGACGATGCCCGACTCCGCGAGCGGGGAGTCGATCACGCGGCGGGGGCCGAAGTCGCTCTGCAGCCCCTCGGTGACGCGGAAGACACCGCCGAGCGGACCGATGTCCTCGCCCATGAGGAGGACGCGGTCGTTCGTCTCGAGCGAGCGACGGAGGCCGGCGTTGAGCGCGCGGCTGATCGGCATGTTCTCGGTCATTGCGCTCCCCCTTCCATCGACGCCTCGTAGTCGTCGAGCCAGCGCTGCTCCTCGGTGATGAGCGCGTGGGCCTCGGAGTAGACGCTGTCGAACATGTGCGACCGCGGCAGCCCGCCCAGCTCGTTGGTGCGTACACGGACGTCATCGGCGAGCGCGCGGCCCTCGGCATCCGCGTCCTCGAAGAACTGCTCCGATGCACCGCGGGCCTCGAGGAAGGTGCGCAGGCGGGCGATGGGGTCGCGCCCCGCCCACGCCTCTTCTTCGGCGGAGGTGCGGTACTTCGTCGGGTCGTCGCTCGTGGTGTGGGCGCCGCGGCGGTAGGTCATCGCCTCGATCGCGCGGGGACCACCACCGGCGCGAGCCTCGTCGAGCGCGGCCTTCGACACGGCGTAGCTGGCGAGCACGTCGTTCCCGTCGACCTGGATGCTCGGCATGCCGTACCCCGCGGCGCGCTTGTACAGCGGCGTGCGCGACTGGGTGGCGACGGGCACCGAGATGGCCCACTGGTTGTTCTGCAGGAAGAACACCTCGGGGGTCTGGAAGCTCGCGGCGAACACCATCGCCTCGTGCACGTCGCCCTGGCTGGAGGCGCCGTCGCCGTAGTAGACGATGACGGCTTCGTCGCGCTCGGGGTCTCCGGTGCCGCACTTGCCGTCGAACACGAGCCCCATACCGAGGCCGGTGGCGTGCAGCGTCTGGGCCCCGAGGACGAGCGTGTAGATGTGGGTGTTGCCGTTCTTCGGGTCGGACGGATCCCACCCGCCGTGCGTGAGTCCGCGCATGAGGCGGATGATGTCGAGCGGGTCGACGCCGCGGATGCGCGTCACGACGTGCTCGCGGTACGACGGGAAGATGTGGTCCTGCGGCCGGGCGGCGCGAGCCGAGCCGACCTGCGCGGCCTCCTGGCCGAAGGACGGCGGCCACAGCGCGAGCTGCCCTTGACGCTGCAGGTTCGTCGCCTGCACGTCGAAGGCGCGGATCGAGACCATGTCGCGGTAGAACGTCTCGAGTTCGGCGTCGGTGAGGGCGTCGATCAGCGGCAGATAGCGCTCGGCCTCAGGAGTGGGCGCGAGCGTGCCGTTGGCCGCCAGAACGCGCACGAGAGCCGGGTCGTCGAGCGGGGTCATGTCCCTACGCTAACGGTCGCGCCATGCCCCGCACCGCATGAGGTGCACAACGGATGCCGCGATCCGGCGTCGGATTCCGACAACGGCCCCGTCTCCGAGGCGCGCACGCGTGCGGGGTGGCGCGCGGGTTCAGGGGAGGTGAACGTACGGTCACGGAGTGCCGGGTGGCGCGGGCCCGGGTCGGAACGACGGCAGACTGGTGTTCACGGCATCCACCCGGGGGGCACGATGATCGACCGATCCACCGTCCGGATCGCGCGCCGAGCGGCCGGCTCCGTCACCGCGCTCGCGGCCGCGCTGGTCCTGACCGCGTGTGCGAGTGCGGCGCCGGGCATGCCCGGCGGGGCGGCTCCGACGAACGGACCCGGTTTCCCCGTCGCGCTGGATCGCGCCCCCTCGGGCGAGATCTGGGGCCTGGGCGGGTCGACGGCGGTCGAGATCGACCCCTCCGGACGCGTCGAAAGACAGATCGAGCTCGGTTTCCTCCCCTCGCCGTGGACGATCACGGCTCTCGCCGCGGGCGGCGACGACCGCCTCTTCCTCAGCGCGGTGTGGAGCGACGGCGAGGCGTTCGGAGACATCGTCGCGTTCGACGCCGCGACCGGTGAGCACACGGTCGTCGCGCATCAGGAGTCCCCGGTGGGAGATCTGGCCGTCGTGGGCGACGACGTCGTCTTCGTCTCGTTCGCGGCGGACGACGAGCGGTCCTTCAACGTGAGACGGGCGAGCCCGACCGGCGAGATCGCCGATCTGGTAGAGCTCGCCGGGGACGGCCGTCGCGCCGCGATCGCCGCGGACGCGACGGGAACGATCGCCGTGACGACCGCGGACGGCGTGGCCCGGCTCTTCCCGAACGACGGCACCTTGACCGAGTGGGCGCTTCCCTCCGAGAGCACGGGTCTCGCGATCAGTCGCGCGGGCCGCGTGGTGGCCACCGCCGACGGCGACCGGGACTGTGAGAGGTGGCTCACGATCGGCGACACCGGATCGTCCCGCATCGACGGACCATGCGTCCCCCGCGGTTTCGTCTGGCTCGACGAGGACACGGTCCTCGTCTCCACCGGCGACGAGAACGGCGCCGATCTCGTGCGCGTGCCGGTTCAGTCCTCGCCGAGCGACAGATAGCGCGCCCTTCTCGTCGCCGGTCCGCTCCACCCCGAGCCGGATCCGCCTGCTTTCAGCAACACCGGTATGCGGTGCCCTCCGTGAACCCGAGGACGCTCCCCTCCCCCGGCTGCTCGGCCAGCCGCTCGATGAGCGCGTCGAGGTCCTCGATGGGCAGATGGTGGCCGTCGCGGACGACGGCGGTGATGGATCCCAGAGCGGCCACGTCCACCGTCGGGTCCGTGGCAAGCAGAAGCAGGTCGGCATCCGCCCCCGGTGCGATGACGCCCATCGTCGCCGTCCGGCCGAGGTATCGAGCAGGCGCGGTGGTGGCCATCCGAAGGACGTCCAGGGGCGGGATGCCGGCTTTGGCCAGCTCCTGGAACTCGAGCTGCAGGCGCTGGCCCGGGGCCTTGCCCTGCCCATCGGTGGCGGCCATCATCGGCACCCCCTCGTCGTGCAGGATCTTCGTCACCCGCAGCACCGCGTCGTAGACCTCGCGGTAACTCTCGCGCACCACGTCCGGGAGGTCGCGAAAGGTCGTCAGGACATCGTCGTAGTCACGGCGGACGTCTTGCGTCATCAAGGTCAGCCACGGGTCGTCCTCGTACTCGGCGTCGTCCATGAGGTACTGGGTGCGCAGGCGCACCAAGGTGGGCGCGTGCCAGGTGTCGTTCTGCACGAAGGTCGCGGCGAGCGCACGAGCTGCGCCCTCATCGAATGCCTGCACCGCTTCCCGTTTGAAAGCGACGGCCTCCGGCGAATCGAAGGCTGCGGGGTTGATCAGGTTCTTCGCCGTGGTGGCCGTGTAGACCTCGCCGACTCCGGGAAGGCCGGCGATCCACGCCGGCACGGGCAGCCCGGTCTCGTCGGCTGCCCACAGGTCTTCACGGCGGGACGAGGTCTCGATCCAGATCCCGTCGGAGGCACCGAAGTGTTCGATGGAATCGAATCCTGCCGCCGAGGCTTCCGACGGGAGAACGGATTCCGGCAGGTGCCCGGCGATACGCAGACCCCTCGCGTGGGCGCGCTCGATCGCCGCGAAGAACACGTCACGATCGGTGAGAACCATCTTGATGAAGTCAGCACCGCCGTCGTACTGGGCATCGATCACCTTCTGCACGGCATCCACGGATCCCGCGTTGAAAGGCGTGAGGATGTCACCCGGCATCGCGAGCAGACGCGGTGCATGCACCGACAGTGGCAGCCGGCTGGCGGCACGGTGGGCGAGCATCTCGGACGTCCCCAGCATCTGCCGCATGCCCGTGACCCCCTCCGCGAGCATGGTGGCCATCATCAGAGCGGGATTCTGCGCTTGAAGAGCGTGCGTGTGCATGTTGTTGTACCCGGGCACGGCGAAGCGCCCAGCGCCATCGACCACCGGGGGGTTCGGATCCGATGCGAGGGATGCCACGTCCCCGACCGCGATGATCCGCCCGTCGCGGATCAGGATGGAAGCGTCGTCCCGCCGGCTCCCGTCGCGCGGGTCGACCACCGTGACGTGGTCGATTCGTAGGGAGCCGGGCGCCGGCGCAACAGTGCGGGGCGGGGGTGGGGTGGACGCCAGGCCGTGGATGACCGGCATTCCCACGCCGACCGCCGCCCCCGCGGTGAGCGCACCGAGGCCGGCGCCCCAGAGGAACTGGCGGCGCGTGCGTCGCGGTCGACCGCCCGCGTGGTCGGCCGTCGCGTCCGACGCGGACTCGTCGGAAGAAGGCGTATTCATCGGGACTCCTGGGGTGACGTCGGGTCGCACGAGAGGTCGGCGAGCGGGCGGGTGGAGGACGAGCCGCCCGCGTCGAGGGGTGCGGTGACCATCAGGTGCGCTTCTCCCGCTGCGAGGCGGACGCCTGTCACGGTGAGCCCACCCATCGAGGGCAGGGGGAATCCGGCGGAGAGCCACTCGGGCGCCCGATCGCCGAGGAGCCTTCCGACCGCTGACGGCGGGAGGGGGAACCCCCCGACGTCGACACTCTCGGCGGTCAGCACCCACTCGCCATCGCGGCTGTCGGCGACGAACGTGGCGCGCGCCGGAACGGACCTGCCGCGGAGGTCGAGGGCGGTCTGCACAGCGATGCCGTCGGCGCTCGTGGCGACCTCGACGTCTTTGCCCGTGCGGCATTCGAGGACGTTCGCCACCGCGGCGTCGTCCAGAGCGACATCCATTTCCACGTTCCCGGTCGCGAGCGACCACAGCGCGAACCCTCCGGCGGATGTGGCGTGCACGCCCGGGACGTGCTCGGAGAGAGCCCCGAGGCGGTCATCGATACGCCCACGGACCGTGATCTCCCCGACGATGGCGACGGTGACGACCACGACGAGGACCGAGCCGAGCGAAATGAGAACAGCGCGACAGGAGCGGGTGAGGGCCATGCCGCGAGTCGAGCACGGCGGGCTTGCGGAAGACGGGCACGGACGCTGGCGAAGTCCTGACGGGTCGCTGACAACAGTCGCCAGCCTGGATGCCGTCAGGAGATCGTCAGGTCGGCACCGCGGCGACCGTCAGGCCCGACCACTCGAATGGGAGGCGATTCCACGTTCGCTCCGGAGGACCCATGTCACTCGCTCTTCATCGCCTCGGCCGCTTCATCGGCCGCCACCGTCTTGCCGTCATCGGCGTCTGGACGGCAGTGCTGCTGCTGATCGGCGGGGTGGGCTTCGGGACGGGAGCGGCGTTCGAAGACGACAACTCCATCCCGGGCACCGAGTCCCAGGAAGGGCAGGACGTCCTGGCGACGCGCTTCGGATCGTCGGCGTCGGGAGCCAGCGCTCAGCTGCTGTTCCGCGCGGACGACGGTGACATCACCGGCGCGGACGACCGCGCGGTCATGCAGGCGCGCCTCGACCGTATCGCCGCCGTGGACGGTGTCGCCGGGGTCAGCTCCGTCGACGGCCTGACGATCGACGACGGGGGCGACGCGGCGCTCGCGAACGTCCAGTTCGATGACCGGAAACCCTCCGAGTCGGTGCTCGACGCCGTCCAGGACGCGGCCGCCGCAGACACCGACGGTGTCACCTCCACCATCGGCGGAAGCGCCTACAACATTCAAGAAGAACAGAGCCACCTCGGCGAGGTGATCGGCCTCGCCATCGCCCTTCTGGTTCTGATCATCGTCTTCGGATCCCTGTTGGCCGCCGGTATGCCGCTCGTGGGTGCGCTTACGAGCGTGGGCACGACGCTCGGCGCACTGTTCCTCGCCTCGCATCTCACCGCGATCTCCCCGTCGACCTCGGCGTTCTCGAGCATGCTCGGGCTCGCCGTGGCCATCGACTACTCCCTCTTCGTCCTCTCCCGCCACCGCCACGAACTCGCGCGGGGGCAGTCGCCCCAGGAGGCGATGGCACGGGCCCTGGGCACCGCCGGAAGCGCCGTGGTCTTCGCGGGTATCACCGTCGTCATCGCGCTCGGTGGACTGTTGGTCGTCGGCATCCCGACGCTGACGACGATGGCGGTGGGCGGGGCGCTCGCGGTGACGATGGGGGTTCTGGTCGCGCTCACCCTGCTGCCCGCCGTCGCGCTGCTCGCGGGCGCACGCCTGCGACCACGGGATCGCGCCAGGTCCACGAAACGAGCATCGAGACCGCCGCTCGCGCAGCGGTGGGTGAGGTTGGTGACCCGTGCGCCGGCCATCACCATCGTGCTGGTCGTGCTCGGGTTGGGAGTCGTCGCGGTACCGACGATGTCGATGCAACTGGGCCTGCGGGATGCGAGCACCCAGCCGGTCGGTACGATCCCCCGCGATCACTACGACGCCATCGCGGCATCCTTCGGCCCCGGATGGAACGCTCCGCTCCTCATCACGGCGGACGTGCTCTCGCCGAGCAACCCGGTGGAGGTGGTGGATCAGCTGCAGGACGACCTCGAGGAGCTCGACGGGGTCGTCGCCGTCCCTCTGGCGACGCCCAACACGGCGGGCGACACCGCGCTGTTCCGGGTCATTCCCGAAGGCGGCCAGAACGACCCTCGCACGGCCGACCTCGTCGCCGAGCTTCGCGCTGAGGCAGCGGCGTGGGAGGAGCAGTACGGCATTTCCGACATCCGCGTCACCGGGACCACCGCCGTGAACATCGATATCTCCGCGCGCATGCAAGCGGCCCTCGTGCCGTTCACCCTCACGGTCGTCGGCCTGTCGCTCGTACTGCTCCTTCTGGTGTTCCGCTCCATCTGGGTGCCGATCAAGGCGACGCTCGGCTTCCTGCTCTCCGTGGGGGCGTCGTTCGGAGCCATCGTCGCGATCTTCCAATGGGGATGGTTCCCCGCACTGCTCGGAGGCGACTCCCCTGGTCCCCTCGTGAGCTTCCTGCCGATCCTCGTCATGGGCGTGCTGTTCGGGCTCGCCATGGACTACGAGATGTTTTTGGTCAGCCGGATGCGCGAGGAGTACAGCCACATCCGCGACCCGCGCGCGGCCGTCACGAGTGGATTCGAACACTCGGCTCCGGTCGTCACGGCAGCCGCGGTGATCATGATCTCGGTGTTCGTCGCGTTCATCCCCGGAGGGACGGACACGATCAAGCCGATCGCGGTCGGTCTCGCCGTGGGGGTCTTCGTCGACGCCTTCCTCGTCAGGATGACGCTGGTCCCGGCGATCATGCTCGCGCTCCATCGTCACGCCTGGTGGTTGCCGCGGTGGCTGGACCGGATCCTGCCCACCGTGGACATCGAGGGAGAGGCGGTGATGCGGCAGGCGGCGGTCGACGACGGCCCAGTGGCGGCACTCGCTCTGAGCGCCGGCGACCTCCGGGTCGATCGGGACGATGTCCCCCTCACGCTCGACGTCCGATTCGGTGAGGCCGTCACCATCGACGACACGCTCGGACACCGCCTCGCCCCCGCGCTCAGCGGCCGCGCGGCCTTCGTCTCGGGCACGTTGGTCGTCGCCGGCAGGGTTCTGCCGGACAGCGGCGCCGCGGTACGTGGTCTCACCGCGGTGGTCTCGCCGGACGACGTCTCGGGGTCCGACACTGCGCGCAGGTTCGCGAGGACGATGATCGCCCTGGCCGGTGGCGGTCGTCGACGCCGGCGTCGACGTCTGGAGACCGTCGAGCACCTCGTGCCCGATCTCGACGTCCGGATCGCTGACCTCGACCTCGCGGGCCGTCAGATGCTGTCGGCGGCGGTGGCCTACGCCTGCGGCGCGCGGGTCATCTTCTTCCCCGTCGGCTCGCGCCCCGATGACATCCACGCGCTCACATCGGCTGGCGCGAGCGTCGTCATCGTCCGTGAAGCAGTCGCTGAAGAATCCTCATCCCCCCTCGAGATCGGAGCCTCCGCGTGACCTTGAAAAGTCGACGCATGATCGCGCTCGCCGGCGCCGTCGCGATAGTCATCCCCCTCCTCGGCGCCGCAGTGGCCTCCGCCAGCCTCGCTGATCGAATGAATCGGTCCGACGACATCCCCATCGCCATCGTCAACAACGACAAGATCGTGACCGGCGATCGCCCCATGGCCGCGGGTCGCGCCCTCACCGACGCGCTCGTCCACCCCGACGACGCCGGTGTCGCGCTCGGCTGGGTCGTGACGGACGAGGCGGATGCCGCCGAAGGGCTCCAGGATGGGGACTACTACGCCGTCCTGACCATCCCGGAGGAGTTCTCCGCCTCGGTGCTCTCGGCCGGGGGCGACGATCCTGTCGCCACCCAAGTGATGCTGGAGACCGACCCCGGCGCCTCCGCCGCGGCATCCGTGGCGTCGCAGGTGGTTGCTCGCACCGCCACCGAGACTCTCGGGCGCGAGGTCACCACGGCGTTCGTCTCGAGCACGATCACGGGCGTCGACCAGCTCTCGACCGCGCTCGCCGATGCCGCCACCGGCGCCGGTCAACTGGCCGACGGCACCGGGCAGGTCCGGGACGGCGCGGCGCAGGTCGCCTCCGGGACCGCCGAGGTGGCGGACGGGCTTCAGCAGCTGAGCACAGGGGCAGACGACCTCGCGGCCGGAAGCCGTCGGGTGGCGGACGGGGCGACGAGTCTTTCGGGTGGAGCGGCGGATCTGCGCGACGGAACCGCGGGAGTCGCGGCGGGGACGGCGCAGGTCGGAGAAGCCACGTCCGCGACCGCCGCCGGGTCCCGGCAGCTGGCGGATGGCCTCGCCACGCTCGCTTCCTCCTGCCCGCCCACGGCGGGCGCGCAGTACTGCGCCGCTGTCGCGGCCACAGCGACCTCTGCCGGCTCTCTCGCATCGTCAGCGGGACAGGTGGCGGCGGGAGCGGCGACGACCGCGAGCGGAGCCCAGACGCTTTCGGCCTCGTCCGGCGCCTTCGTGCAGGGCGCAGCGGATCTTGCGGCCGGTGCTCGAGACGCTGCCTCGGGCGCAGAGCGCCTCGCCGCTGCCGCGGCGTCCGCCGCCACCGGTGCGGACACTCTTTCGACGGGTGCGACCGACCTGGTCGCCGGCGCGACGGACGTGGCATCCGGGGCAGAGGAGTTGGCCACCAAGCTCAGCGACGGCGCCGCCGCGGCGCCGTCCTACACCGACGATCAGATCGCCCAGGTCGCCGACGTGGTCGCGCAGCCCGTGACCGTTGCGACGACCAGCTCCGGCTCGGCAGCCGGGTGGCTCCCCGCGGTGATCACTGCCGCGGTGCTGTGGATCGGCGCCATCGCCACCCTCGCGATCCGCTCGCGAGCGCTCTCGGCGGCGGCGCTCGTCTCGCCGATGTCGAGCGGGCGCCTCACACTGGCCCTGTTCCGCCGCAATCTCGCGATCGGTGCGGCCCAGGGACTCGCCGTCACTGCGATGCTCGCGATTTTCCGGGTCGACCTCGCGTCGGTCCTCGGGTTCGGCGCGCTGGCCGCGCTGGCGGCGGTGACCTTTATCACCCTGGTCTCGGGGCTCCATGTCCTGCTCGGGAGGTGGGCCGTCGTGGCCATCGCGCTTCTCACCCTTCTCGAGGTGTCGACGCTCTCCGGCGTGCTCCCCCTTCAGACCGCGCCGTCGTGGCTGGCGGCCGTCGCGCCCTTCCTCCCCGTCTCCGCCTTCCTGCAGGTCGGTGCGCAGGTCGCCGAGGGGACCATCTCGTCCGACCTGGTCGCCCCCCTGGTCTGTCTCGCCATCTGGTCGTTCATCGGTGCCGGACTGGTGCTCCTCGGCATCCGTCGCTCCCGATCGCTTCCCGCCGCGTCTCCCTCGTTCGGGAGGCGCGCTGAAAGGATGGCGGCATGAACCCGCGCGTGCTGCTGGTCGACGACGACGAAGAGATCCGAGCCATGCTCGAGTCGACGCTGACCTTCAGCGGGTTCGACACGGTCCTCGCGGACGGAGCGCTCGCGGCGATGGAGGCGATCTCCTCCAGTTCTCCGGATGTCGTCGTGCTCGACGTGATGATGCCGGTCATGGACGGGTTCGAGCTCGCTCGTCTCATCCGCGCGCGCGATGCCCGCATCCCGATCATCTTCCTGTCAGCTCGCGACGGCGTCGACGATCGCGTGCGCGGCCTCCGCCTCGGCGGCGACGACTACCTCGTGAAGCCGTTCACCGCGATCGAACTGATCGCGAGGATCGAAGCGATCCTGCGTCGCAGGGACACCGGCGACATGTCGGCCGCTCCCCACGACACCCTGCAGATCGCCGACCTGCGCGTCGACGTCGACCGGCACGTCGTCTCGCGAGGCGGCACGACCATCGAGCTGTCTCCGACGGAGTTCCGCCTGCTGGAACTGCTCATGCGCAACGCCGGGAGGGTGCTCTCCAAGACCGTGATCCTGCAGGAGATCTGGATGTACGACTTCGGGGGCGACGCCAATGTCGTCGAACGCTTCATCTCGAGTCTGCGACGGAAGATCGACGGCGATCAGCCCTCGATGATCGTCACGGTGCGGGGGTTCGGCTACCGCATCGATGCCCCGGGGGCGGCGTAGCTCATGCGTTCGATCCGCGGCCGCCTGACCCTCAGTCTCTCGCTGGTCGTCGTCGTCATCGTGTTGGGCTTCGCCGCGATCGGGGCGGTCGCGGTGCCATCTATTCTGCTGAACCGCGACACCGACCGCCTGACCGCGGCCGGTGATCGCGTGCTTACGAGTCTGCGCCTCAGCGGCGGCGTCACGATCGACCTCGACGTGCTGCAGAACTTCGTCGCGAACGACATCGGCGTCGTCCTCCTCGCCGGAGACGAAGCCGTCGCGACATCGGGGCTTCCCGCGGAGGACGTCGCCGAGATCGTCGCCGAGGCGGGACCCGAAATCAGCCGCGCGTCCAGCCCTTACCTCACGGAACGAATCGACGTCGAGGGCCTGGGCCTCGCCTACGCCGACAACGGCAGGTCCTCGGAGGTCACGGCGGTCGTCCTGGGCATGCGGAGCGCGCCGAGGGACATCACGACCACGCTCGTCGTCACCGCCCTGGTGGTCGTCGCGCTCGCCACGACCTCGGCCCTCATCGCGGTCGCCGCCATCGTCGTCGGCCGCGGACTGCGGCCGCTGGCGGATATGGCCAACCGGGCCGAGCGGATCGCGGGGGGCGACCGCACGCTGCGCTTACCCGTCGACGAGTCGGGCGACCCCGCGATCGCCCGCATGGCGAACACGGTGAACACGGCCTTCGACGCGCAGGAAGACGCGGAGAATCGGGTCCGGGCATTCGTCGCCGACGCCTCGCACGAATTGCGGACCCCGCTGACGGCCGCGCACGGGTGGATCGAGCTCTACCTGCGCGGTGGTCTCCGCGACGAGAAGCAGCGGGATGCCGCCATGCTGAGGGTTGCGCGCCAGCTCCAGCGTCTCGGCGAACTCACCGACGAACTCGCCTTGCTCGCTCGCACCGACGCTGGGCGGCCTCTGTTGAGCGAGCAAGTCGACCTCGGAACAGTCGCCCGCGATGTTGTCGCAGACGCGCGCATCGTTCATCCCGCTCGTTCGATCGACATCGTCGTGACAGGGGAGCCGAAGGTGCTCGGCGACGGGGCACGTCTCGCGCAGGTCGTGCGGAACCTCGTGGGCAACGCCCTGCAGCACACCGACGGTGATGTCGAGGTGGATGTCGTCGCCGGCGATGCGCGCCACACCATCCGGGTCCGTGACTCGGGATCGGGCATCCCCAGCGAGGCGTTGCCTCACATCTTCGAACGATTCTGGCGAGGTGACTCCGCGCGCAGCGCGTCCGGCGGTTCCGGTCTCGGCCTCGCGATCGTTCAGGCCTTGGTCGAGGCCCATGACGGCACGATCCGGGTAACGAGCGTTACCGGCGAGGGAACCACCTTCGAGGTCTCGCTGGCCGCGCACACTCCTCAGCGAGAAGCCTCCGGCGCCTAGCTGCCTGCCGGGCGGTCAGTCCTCGCCGAGCGGCAGATAGCGCGCGCTCACGACCCGCGCCGGGGCCGATCCCCGCGCACTGAGGCCCAGCACGCGGCCGGTGAAGCCGCCCGCGACCTCGGTCGAGAGGTACCGGCCGTCGAGCGCCGCGATCCACCGCTCGCCGTCCGCGTCGATCAGGCCGAACCGGAGGTCGTCGGGGCCGTCGTGGGTGGCATCCACCGCTTCGACGACGAGCGTCACGACGTCGCCGGCCGCAGGACCGGAACCCACGGATGCCTCGAGCGGACCGATGCGCGCCCGCACCTCGGCCGCGCCGGACCCGAGGGAGATCTCGCACCAGTGCCGCTCGTCGAGCCGGACCCGGAGGGACACGGCTGCCGAGGCGTCGACGCGCGCCTCGAAACGCCAGCGCAGGTCGCGGACGCGCACCGCGACCTCGTGCGAACCCAGCGCCAGACCGCCGTCGGGATGCGGGCCGGGGAGCGCCCCCTGGGGCGACACCCACCGCGGGTGCAGCCGCGCGGAGGAGAAGTCGTCGATGAACGCCGTGTCGGCGCGGTCCGGCAGCACGTCGTCGGTGTGCACCACGGGCCAGTCGTCGACCCACGCGATGCGGCCGAGGAACGTCTCGCGGCCCACGACGTGGAACCCGGGCGTGAAGCCGCGCGGCCGGACGCCGAGGTACACCATCGCCCACGAGCCGTCGGAGCGTTCGACGAGGTCGGCGTGCCCGGTGTTCTGCACGGGGAAACCGGTGCTGCGGCGGCTGAAGACCGGGTTCGCGGGTGCGGCTTCGAACGGACCGTCGATCGCGCGCGACCGGGCGACGCACACGGCGTGTCCGCGTTCGGTGCCGCCCTCCGCGGTGAGCAGGTACCACCACGGGCCGCGGCGATACAGGTGCGGCCCCTCGGGATGCGCGAGGCCCGAGCCCCGCCAGACCACGCGCGGGTCCTCCAGACGGATGCCGCGATCGAGGTCCACGCGCGCCTGCGCGATCACGGGCAGCGAACCGCCCTCGGGCCGCAGCGCCTCATCGAGCGCGCAGTACGTCAGGAAGCAGGTGCCGTCGTCGTCCCACGCGAGATCCGGGTCGATACCGCCGAGGCCGGGGAACACGATCGGATCCGACCACGGCCCCGCCGGGTCGGTCGCCGTCACGATGAACTGCTCGCCCCCGCGCTCGACGTTCGTGCCGACGACGAAGAACGTGCCGTCGCGGTGGCGGATCGTGGGCGCGTAGATCCCGCGGCTCGCCGCCGACACCCCGGCCGGGAACTGCGTCTCGCGCGTCAGGACATTGCCGAGCTGCGTCCACGTCAGCAGGTCGCGGCTGTGCCAGATCGGGATGCCGGGGGCGTACTCGAACGACGAGTTGACGAGGTAGTAGTCCTCGCCCACGCGGCACACCGAGGGGTCGGGGAAGAACCCCGGGAGCACGGGGGTCGTGGCGGCATCCCGAACCATGGCTCAGCGCGGAGCGACGGAGGCGGCGACCTCGACGATGCGGTCGAGGGACTCCTCCTCCCCCACCGAGATCCGGATGCCATCGCCCGCGAAGGGGCGCACGATGAGGCCGGCCTCCTCGAACGCCGCCGCGACCTCGAGGGCACGATCCCCCGCGGGGAGCCACACGAAGTTGCCCTGCGCGTCGGGGACGTCCCAGCCGGTCTCGCGCAGGCGGGCCACCAGGGCGTCGCGCCGCGCGGCGAGGACGGCGACGCGGTGCAGCAGCTCGCTCTCGGCATCCAGGCTCGCCAGCGCCGCCTCTTCCGCCGCCGCCGTGACCGCGAGCGGGATCGCGGTGCTGCGGGCGGCGTCGAGCACGCGCGTGTGACCGATGGCGTAGCCGACGCGGAGGCCCGCGAGGCCGTAGGCCTTCGAGAACGTGCGGAGCATCACCACGTTCGGCCGCGCGAGCAGGGCGCGGACACGGTGACCCTCGACGGCGTTCGGATCGGTCACGAACTCGGCGTACGCCTCGTCGAGGACGATGAGGACGTCGGCGGGGACGGCCTCGACGAAGGCCGTGAAGTCGTCGAAGCCGACGGTCGGACCCGTCGGGTTGTTCGGGCTGCACACGATGACGACGCGGGTGCGGTCGGTGACGGCGGCCGCCATCGCGGGGAGGTCGTGGCGGGCATCGGCCGTCAACGGCACCTGCACGCTGGTCGCCCCCGTCACGGCCACGAGAGACGGGTACGCCTCGAACGAGCGCCACGCGTACACGACCTCGTCCCCCGGCCCGGCCGCGGCCAGCAGCAGCTGCGCGAGCAGCGAGACGCTCCCGGCGCCGATATGGATGTCGTCCGCCGACACCCCGTAGCGCGCGCCGAGTCTCTCGCGCAACCGCGCGGCCGTGGCATCCGGGTATCGGTTGACGCCCGTCGACGCGCGAATCGCATCGAGCACACCGGGGAGCGGGTCGAACGGGTTCTCGTTGCTCGACAGCTTGAACGCGTCCGGGCTCGCCTGTCGCCCCTGGCGGTAGGCCGGCAGGGCGGCGATCTCGGGACGGATACGGGGGAGGACCGGCTCTTCGCTCACGGGTCGAGCCTAACGAGCGCGCCCGTGCACGTGTCGGACCCTCGTGCCACGATGGGGGCATGCGCTTCGTCGTCCGCGTGGCCGTCAACGCCTTCGCCATCTGGATCGTCACCCTGCTCCCGGCCCTGCAGGTGACGCTCATCCCCTTCGCGCCCGGCGAAGGACTGCAGGTGGCGCTCACGCTGCTGCTGGTCGGGCTCATCTTCGCCCTGGTCAACACCATCGTCGGCACGATCGTCAAGATCGTCGCCATCCCGCTCTACATCCTGACCCTCGGGCTCATCTCGCTCGTCATCAACGGCTTCCTGCTGTGGCTGACCGCCGTGATCACCGCGAACTGGGACTGGGGGCTGCGCACCGGCGAGTTCTGGCTCACCGTGGTCGCGGCGCTCGTGATCGGCGTCATCAACGCGATCCTCGGCGGCATCCTGCGCCCGCGGAAGGACGAACGCTCACGCCGCTGATGCGCTCAGGGCGCGTCCCCGCCATGATGGAGGGATGACCGCGAGTGCCGACGCGCCCTTCCGCGTCGTCTTCGTCTGCAGCGGCAACATCTGCCGGTCGCCGATGGCCGACGTGGTGTTCCGGCGCATGGCCGACCAGGCGGGCCTCGGCTCGCGCGTCGTGTCGACCTCGGCGGGCACGGGCGACTGGCACGTCGGCGAACGCGCCGACCACCGCACGCTCGCAGCCCTCGAGCGGCTCGGGTACGACGGCGCCGCACATCGCGCGCGACAGTTCACGTTCGCGGACTTCGCGCACAACGACCTCGTCGTCGCCCTCGACCGCAGCCATGAGCGCGTGCTGCGCGGCTGGGCCCGGCACGAAGACGACGCCGACAAGATCGCCCTGTTGCTGTCGTTCGTTCCGGATGCCGAGACCCTCGACGTCCCCGACCCCTACTACGCCGGCCCCCCGATGTTCGACGAGGTGCTCGGTATGATCGAACGCGCCAGCCGCGCCCTGTTCCGGCAGCTCGAGCCCGCCATCCGTTCCGCGGGCTGACCCTTTCGCGCGACCCCCGGGAGACCCGTGTCCGCTCTGCCCCCGCAGCCCCTCAGCCCGCTCGACGGACGCTACTTCGCCACCGTCGCGGAGCTCGGCGACTACCTGTCGGAGGCGGGTCTGAACCGCGCCCGCGTCGAGGTCGAGGTCGAGTGGCTCCTCGCCCTGACCGACCGCTCGCTGTTCGGCACCTCCCCCGTCTCGGACGCCGACCGCGCGCGCCTGCGCGCGCTGTACGAGGAGTTCGGCGCCGACGAGATCGCCTGGCTCAAGGAGAAGGAGGCGGTCACCCGCCACGACGTGAAGGCCGTCGAGTACCTCGTGCGCGACCGTCTCGACAGCCTCGGTCTCACGGCCCTCGCCGAGCTCACGCACTTCGCCTGCACGAGCGAGGACATCAACTCCACGGCCTACGCCCTCACAGTGCAGCGCGCGGTCGAGCGCGTGTGGCTGCCGAAGCTCCGCGCGGTCACCGCCGCGCTCGCCGAGCTGGCGGTCGAGCATCGGGATGCCGCGATGCTCTCCCGCACCCACGGCCAGCCCGCCACTCCCACCACGATGGGCAAGGAGATCGGCGTCTTCGCGTGGCGCCTCGAGCGCGTCATCCGGCAGCTGGATGCCGGTGAGTACCTCGCGAAGTTCTCCGGTGCGACCGGAACCTGGTCGGCGCACGTCGCCGCCGAGCCCGACGTCGACTGGCCCGAGCTCACCCGCGCGTTCATCGAGTCGCTGGGCCTCGGCTTCAACCCGGTCACGACGCAGATCGAGTCGCACGACTGGCAGGTCGAGCTTTACGACCGCGCGCGTCACGCGGGCGGCATCCTCCACAACCTCGCCACGGACATCTGGACGTACATCTCGCTCGGCTACTTCACGCAGATCCCGATCGCGGGTGCCACGGGATCCTCGACGATGCCGCACAAGATCAACCCGATCCGGTTCGAGAACGCCGAGGCGAACCTCGAGATCGCCGGGGGGCTCTTCGCGACCCTGGTATCCACCCTCGTCACGAGCCGCATGCAGCGCGACCTCACCGACTCGACGACGCAGCGCAACATCGGTGTCGCCTTCGGCCACTCGCTGCTCGCGCTCGACAACCTCCAGCGCGGCCTCACCGAGATCTCGCTCGCGGAGGACGTGCTACTGGCGGATCTCGACAGCAACTGGGAGGTGCTCGCGGAGGCGATTCAGACCGTCGTCCGCGCCGAGATCGCCGCGGGCCGTTCGCAGATCACCGACCCGTACGCGCTGCTGAAGGACCTCACGCGCGGACGCCGTGTCGGAGGCCCCGAACTCGCCGAGTTCGTCCGCGGGCTCGACATCGGGGATGCCGCGAAGGAGCGCCTGCTCGCCCTGACCCCGGCCACGTACGCGGGCCTGGCGTCGCGCGTCGTCGACGCGCTCTAACGCAGCCACCGCCCCGCGCGGAGGACGCGGCGCTCGCCGACGTCGGTCCACGCGACGACATCGGCGGGCGCGCCCGGCGTCAGCGGAATCGGGAGCCCGAGCAGGCGCGACGCCGTGATTGAGGACACGGCTGCCAGCTCGTCCGTCGTCGGGGCGAAGAGCGCGGCGAAGCGGTCGACGGCGTCGCCGAGCGTCTCGGTGCTCCCCGCGAGCGCGCCGTCCGCCGCGGACCGGGCGATCCCGTCGGCGACCTCGACCACGGAGCCGGCGACCTCGTACCGCCCATCCACGCACCCGGTCGCCGACATGGCATCCGACACGAAAGCGAGACGACCGGGAGCGAGTCTGCGAACCAGGTCGATGACCTCGTCGGCGACGTGCTGCCCGTCCACGATCAGTTCCAGGGTCACCCGCTCGTCGGTGAGGGCGACCGCGATCGCCCCCGGATCACGGTGATGCAACGGACGCATGCCGTTGAAGGCATGCGTGACGAGGCGCACGCCGGCATCGATCGCCGCGCGCATCTCGTCCGCGCTCGCGTCGGTATGGCCCGCAGCCGCGACCGCACCGGCGTCGACGATGTCGGCGATGACGTCCCTGGCTCCAGGGAGCTCGGGGGCGAGCGTGACGACCCGCACCGCGCCCTCCCCCGCGTCGAGGAGGGCGCGCACCTCACCGCGGTCGGGCAGACGCAGGAGGTCGGGCGCGTGCACGCCGCGACGCCGCGGAGACAGGTACGGTCCCTCGAGATGGATGCCGGCGAGCACGCCCTCCGCCACGAGCCCGCGCAGCCGAACGATCGCGGCGCGCATCTCGTCGAGCGGTGCCGTCGCGACCGAGGCGACGAGACCGGTCACGCCCCGGTCGAGGTGGAACTCCGCTGCACGACGAGCCTCGTCGATGGTGCACGTCCCGAAGTCGAACCCCCGGGCGCCGTGACAGTGGAGGTCGACGAATCCGGGAACCGCTCGGGCCACCCTCACGACCTCGCCCGCCCCGTCGTCGGCGACGACCAGGGCATCTCCAACCGCGATCCGACGGGCATCGGCCGCGTCGATGACGAAACGCTCCATGTCGCCTCCTCGGGTCGGGGCGAGTCTAGGGCGCGGCCCCGCGGCCCGGCCTCGACCCCGGAGAATGGATGCCGTGCGCGCGATGATCATGAACGCCCTGGCCGCTCCCCTCGAGGTGCGGGAGGTGCCCGCGCCGACGGCTCCGGACCGCGGTGTGGTGGTCGAGGTGCACGCGACGGGACTGTGCAAGAGCGACTGGCACGCGTGGATCGGACACGACGACATCGCCCTCCCGCACGTCCCGGGGCATGAGTTCGCCGGCGTGATCGTCGAGGTCGGTCCGGGCGTCGAGAACTGGACCGTCGGCGCACGCGTCACCGTGCCGTTCGTCATGGGCTGCGGCGAATGCGCCTGGTGCCGGAGCGGCAACGCCCAGGTCTGCCCGCGCCAGGAGCAGCCCGGCTTCACGCAGTGGGGTTCGTTCGCGGAGCGCGTCGTCGTGCGGGCGGCCGACACCAACCTCGTCACCATCCCCGACGAGGTCTCGTTCGAGGCGGCGGCGGCCCTCGGTTGCCGCTTCGCCACGGCCTTCCGCACCCTGACCGGCCGCGCGCGCGTGCGTGCCGGCGAGTGGGTCACGGTCGTCGGGGCCGGGGGCGTGGGGTTGAGCGCCGTCATGATCGGTGCCGCCCTGGGCGCCCGCGTGATCGCCGTCGACCGGACACCCGCCGCGCTCGAGGTGGCCCGACGTCTCGGCGCGGAGCACACGATCCTCGCCGACGGCACCGACGTCCCGGCACCCGTCACCGCTGTCACCGACGGCGGAAGCCATGTGTCGATCGACGCCGTGGGCAGCGCGCAGACCGCGCGCGACGCCGTGCTGAGCCTCCGCCGGCGCGGCCGCCACGTGCAGGTGGGGCTGCTGCCCACCGCGGACGGTCAGACGCCGATGCCGATGGCACGCGTGATCGCGTGGGAGCTCGATCTGTTCGGCAGCCACGGCATGGCGGCCGCGGACTACCCCGAGATGCTCGACCTCATCGCGCGCGGGGTGTTGCGCCCGCAGGAGTTGGTGCAGCGCGTCGTGGGGCTCGGTGAGGCCGCGGACCTGCTCCCGCGCATGGACACCGCTGCCCCGGCGGGCATGACGATGATCGACCCGCGCCGGGCCTGAGCCCGCCCGCGGAGATCAGGTCCGAGGGGTCTCGGGGCCGTCCTTCGGGTCGGAGGCCGCGGTCTGCTCGTCCTCCCGGGGCACGAGCAGCGGCCGATCGACCTGCTTCGAGACCTGCGCGGGGTCGACCGCGAGAAGCAGCAGCGCGACGCTGACGAGCACCACGATGAACGTGACCCCGGCCGCGATCGCCCCGATGACGATCGCCCGCTGGATCTCCTCGGCGGGACGGGCCTGGAACGCCCCCATCGACACGAGCGTCACGACCCCCGCGAACAGCGCGGCGATGAAGGCGAGCCCGAGCAGCTGGACGGGCTTCATGAGATCGCGGCGGGTGGGCTTGTGATCGGTCATGATGCGGCCTCCTGGGCGGGTACGGCCGGAACCGGCTCCGGGCGGCGGGGCGAGAAGCCCGCGATCGCCAGGTATACGGCGACGATCGCCGCGTAGCCGCCGAAGATGCCGACGGCGATGATGATCCCGGTGAGCGTGAACGTGCCCGCGCCCTCGATGGCGTAGTCGTACGAGAAATCCATGGGGGTGAAGAGGAACGCCGCCGCGAGGATCAGCGTGAGGACTCCGACGACGAGGCCGTCGCGGGCCTCCGGCCGGCCCGCGCGACGGTCGCGCACGGCGCCCAGGATCTCGATCGCCCCCGAGATCACGGCCCACACGATGATGAGGACGAAGAAGAACGTCGTCGTCCGCCACGTGCCGACGCCGGCGGCCAGACCGGCGATTCCGGTGACGACCGCCAGCAGGATCGGCACCGCCCGCTGCCCGCGCGGGTACACGAGCCAGGCCGAGAGCGCGAAGACGAGGGCGGTCGAGAGCGCGAACCCGCTGAAGACGCTGCCACCGACCGCTGCCGAGTGGTCCGACGAGAACGTGACCATCACGGCGGCCAGGGCGGCGAAGAGCGCGCGCGCCAACTGGACGTGGCGCACATCGAAGGAGCGCACAGAAGAAGGAGTGGTCACGGAGGGTCCCGGTGAGACGGTGTCGATGGCATCCAGTCTATTCCCCGGCGGCTGGGCGCCCTCCGTGTGCGCCGACGTCGAGATATCGGAGCAGCTCAGCTCATCCGGCGAAGATGACGCCCGTACCGACGGGCGCCGCCTGCTGCAACGCCCGGACGGCGGCCTCCGTCTCGTCGCCGAGACCGAGGAGGTACCGCCGTCCGTCGGTCGTGGTGAACCGCACGGTCCGCGTCTCGCCGGCGCTGAGCAGGATTCCGTGCCGACGCTGGCTTCCCTTGATCCCCCAGCCGCCGAAGTCCTCGAAGGGGCGGACCTCCTCGACATCCACGCGCGCGAGGTTCTCCCACCGCAGGCGCCGTCCCCAGAACGGGACGAGAGAGAAGGAGACCCCCCTCTCACCCGCGCGCAGAAGGACCCCGGAGAAGAACGTGATCACGACGAGGAGCACCACGGCGAGGAGCGCGACGATCGCACCCGCCGCTGTGTCGACGTTGAGCACGCCGACGAGGAGGATGATGGCCGGGCCGACGAAGAGGATCGCTCGGAGCGGAGCGGTGAAGGGGCGACGAGCCAGAGTTCGCACGGGAGTCCTTTCACGGGGAGGGGACGGGGCGACGTTCGTCGAACGACGACAGAGCCTCGTCCGCGGGAACGACGATCTCGGCTGCCGTCGGACGCGACGGTCTCACGAGATACAGCAGAAGTGCCGCGAGCATCGTCGTTGAGAACGACCACAGTCCGAAGCACACCGCGATGCCCAGGTGGAAGAGCGCGCCCGCGACGAGCATGACCGCACGATAGCGCGGACCCGCGACGAGGGCGAAAGCCAGAAGGAGCTCGGTCAGAAGCGATCCGTACGCCAGGACGGCGCCGCCGGCGGCCGATCCGACGACTCCGAGCATCAGCGTGCGCAGCGGTTCGGCGGGAGCGAATGTGGGGTCCTGGAACCAGTACCAGAGGACCGTTCCGTTTGCCCACTCCTCCACCGCGAACTTCCCCACGGCGGCGTGGAAGTAGATGACGCAGACCTGGACCGCGCACAGCGCCAGCGCCGTATAGGCGATGACCTTGGCCACCGGTCGACGCGACGGATACCCGCGATCGAGCTGCCAGTGGTGTCGGCGACGATCCATCAACAGAATCGGCACGAGGAGGAGCGTCAGCACCGCAGACACCTGATCGCCCCCGTCGGGGATGGGACTCGACATGTTGAAGCTCCACGCGACCCACCAGTGGGGCACAGCCGTCACCGCCGGCAGGTAGCCGCTGATCACGGCGGCCAGCAGAACCACCGCGACCGCGACGGCCACCCCGGCGGCGTCCCCCCTCCAGACGCAGAAGAGCGAGATCGCGGAGAGCACCCGGTCGCACGTGACCCCGTCGGGGTAGGTCACGCTCCGGAAGAACAGCTGACCGTTCGGGGTGAAGAGGATCGTGAGGAGAGTCGCCAGCGCAAGGAGCGAGCGGGCGGCGCCGAGCACGGGCGTAAACGGGCTCACCTCACGAATATCGCGGTCCGCGCGTCGAAGGGCATCGGGGATCGACCGCCAGGGACCCCGCAGGGCGAGATCGATCGCGCCGCGGGTGCGGGCGGCGTAGGTCGAGATGTTCACGGAATCTCCTCGCAGTCGACGGTGAGACGGAGGGACTGCCCGGCCGTCCGTTCGACGTACTCGCGGTATGCCCACGGCACCGGTTCCCGCCGCACGAGACCGACCTCGCCGCACAGCCGGAGATCGTGCCCGACGGATGCGACGGGGCGAGGAGCTGTGTCCGACAGGCATTCCGCATCGTCATGGCGGCCGGGGCAGTCGCGCCACCAGGACTCGTCGACCTCGGCGAGCGCTGTCTGCATATCGAACTCCGTCAGGCGGGACTCCCGGTTCAGACCGAATGCCCACCGCAGCTGCGCATTCGGTCCGCGATCTGCCGAGACCCACTCGTCACCGTCCCAGCGGTACGCCGTCGGAACAGGGCCGCGGGGCGACTTGGTGAAGAACGCCCATCCCTGCGGCGCAATGGCCTGCGCTGCGCGGACCTGCGACTGAACGGTGGTGGGCAGCAGTTCGCCGACGGGCAGCCACGCGAGGGCGCAGCCCACGAGCAGGACCGACACCAGGGCGGTGACGCCGAGAAGATGGGCCACGCCCGTCCGGTCGGCCTGCTCTCGGCCCTGCGTCGTGTGCGTCATGCGATCCGGTTCCCTCAGTTCGCGGCGACGGCGCGCGTCACATCGACGGCGAACTGCTCGCGCATCAACTGCGACTTCTCCGAGGTCGGTGCGACGCTGTTGCCGCACCAGGCCCATGCTCCGCACCACAGCGCCGCAGCGACAACGACCGCCGCGGCACCCGTCACCACCACGGTGTTGTGGACGGCCGCGGCCGCGTAGGCCCAGCAGACGACCGCGACACCGCACGGCGAAAGCGCCTGCACCTGGTCGGGATCGGCGGCGGCGACATCGGTTGCCGCCACCTGCGCAGCGGCGTACTCGTCGAGGACATCGCCGATCGTGGCGAACGCTTCCTCCGTCAGCGTCGGATCGCCCGCCCGGATCTGATCCAACGCCGTCCCGAGTTCCGGCGAAGTGGCGATGAGCTCACCCGTGACCGCCTGGGCTGATCGCTCGTACTCCGCGGCAGCCTCGGCGGCATCCTGCTCGCCGACCGGCCGGACATCGGCGGTGGTCCCGATGCGATCCGCGAAGTCTCCTACACCGAACACGAGGCCCAGGACGATTTGCTCGTCGGTGAGCTCTTCCGGGGCCGAAGCTGTCGCGGCGGGCGGCGCGATGACCGCCGTCAACACGAGGGCCGCTGTCGCGACCCAGGCCGCGATTCTCTTCTTCTTCATTCCGTCTCCCTGCGTCTTCGTCCAGGCGAGCGGTTCCGCCCGCACGCCGACGCTAGGCCCGGGGTGGCAACCGTCGGCATGCCCGTCCGGCCAGGTCGCCTCGACGTGCGACCAAGGTTCGCCGGACGGTAGGGAGAGTCAGGAGAGGGGGACCCGCGCGCGGACCACCCACTGATCGCCGACCTGTCCGGCATCCAGCTCCCCGCCGACTTCCCGGACGAGACCGGCCATGCGGCCGACTCCCGTCCCGGTCGAGGGCAGGTCCTCGCGACGAACGTCGGGGAGGACGTTGCGCACGATCAACTCCGCACGATCGTCATCGGCGCGAACCGTCAGCGCCACTGTTCCGACCCCCGAGTGCTTCAACACGTTCGTCACGCACTCACGGAGTATTCGCGCGAAGACGACGCCGACGCGGCGAGGTGCACGAGGCAGCAGCGCGGCGTCGACGTCGACGCGGTAGCCGGCGGCGGCAAGGGTCTCGGCAGCCTCACGAACGGCAGCGGCGGGATCGGGCGAGAAGCCGGGCGTGGGCAGTGTGTCGTCCGCGGCGATCTCGATGAGATACCGCAGGTCACCGAGCGCGTTGCGCGCCGTGACGCCGATCGTCGTCTGTGCCGTTCGACGCACGGCGTCGTCCTCGTCGTCGAGGAGCTGCGCGTGCAGGGCGATGACCGTCAGGTCGTGTGCGATCCCGTCGTGCAGATCACCGGCGAGGCGGCGGCGTTCGAGGGCGGCAGCCTCGCGCTCCCGTTCCCGGGAGTGGAGGAGTTGCGCATCGAGGTGCTCACCCCGAGCTTGAGCAAGACGGAGCAGCAGACCGATACCACCCAGCACCACCGCGACGACGACGAATCCGACCACCATCGCCACGCCGGACGAGGCTTCGTTCGCGACCGCGACGGCGGCCACGACAAAGGCGGCGGCGTACCCGACGACCAGCGCCCACCCGCCCAGACGCACGACGCAGAGGGCGGCGATGGCGAACGCGAGAAGGGTCTGTTGAGGCAGTCCCGCCGGAAACGACAGCACGAGCGCTGCGCCGAGCGAGGCGGTACCGGCGACGACCGACCACAGGTACAGGGCGAAGAGAGCTGTCACGACGAGTTCGAACAGGGCCCCGGCCTCGGCGCCGTCGGCGGCAGTGACCATGGAAACGACGCCCAGCGCGAGGCCGGCCAGGAGCAGGACGACGAAGGCGATGCGCTCCACGGGCGTCAGGGCCGAGGCCGCCGGCCACCGCGGACGCGTCCACAGGACGCGTGATTCCCGACCTGTCGTCACTGTCCCATTGTGACGCGCGTGCCCCCGTGGCACCCGAAACCCGGGGGCACGCGTCAGGAACAGAGGCCGAGCAAGCGGCAGAGGGAATCCCAGATCCCGAACGGCATCACCATACGATCGCCTCCTGTTCCTCTTCGTGCCCCACATCGATGCTGCCGACGGTGATGCCCGTGGACAGTGGACGATCGGCCACGTCGTTGGCCGAAAGTCCAGGCCGTTCGCTGGGTAGGCTCCCGGCATGGCCGAGATCCGGGTGCTGCTCGTCGACGACGACCCGCTGGTACGGGCAGCCCTGTCGCACTTCCTCGGTCGCGAGCCGGACACCGTCGTCGTGGCCGAGGCGGAGGACGGGCGAGACGCCCTCGACCAGGTCGGACGTCACAGGCCGGACGTGGTGGTGATGGACGTCCGAATGCCGCGGATGGACGGAATCGATGCGACGGCTCAGATCGCGGAGCGCTGGCCGGACGTGCGCGTCCTCGCCGTGACGACCTTCGACACGGTCGACACCGTCCTCCCGATGCTGCACGCGGGCGCATCGGGGTACCTCCTGAAAGACTCTCCCGCGGGCGAGATCGTCGAGGGAGTACGCCGCGTGCACGAGGGCACGACCTCGCTCTCCCCGCGGATCGCCAGCATGCTGATCGAGCATGTCCGCGAGCGCGACCATCGAGCGCCGCGTGCTGCTCGTTCCCTCGAGCCGCTGACCGATCGGGAGAGCGACGTCCTGCGGTGCCTCGCGCGAGGCATGTCCAACGCCGAGATCGCGGCCGAGCTGCTCGTCTCCGAGGGCTCGGTGAAGGCCTATCTCGGACGCATCATGACCAAGTGGGGGGTGCGAGACCGAGTGCAGATCATCGTCGCGGCAGCTCGGGCGGGTCTCATCGCCTTCCAGTGACGCAGGGCTCCGGGCCGGGAGGTATCTGGGGGCGTCCCCCGGCCCGGAGGTCTTACGAGACCGGCTCGCGCTTTCGGCGCTGAGCGGGCGCCGGCGGGATCTCGGGCTCGGCGGCGGCCTCGGCATCCGTCACCGCGGGGCGACGCGGCCACCAGAACTTGTCCCCTGCGATGAACGCCATCGCCGGCACGATGACCGTACGCACGAGCAGCGTGTCGATCAGCACACCGATGCAGACGATGACGCCGATCTGGGTGAGCGTGATGAGCGGAAGCACGCCCAGGACGGCGAACACCGCCGCGAGCAGGATGCCGGCGCTCGTGATGACCGCGCCGGTGGCGGCGAGCGCGCGGATCATGCCCTTGGTCGTGCCGAGCGTGCGGGTCTCCTCCTGCGCGCGCGTCACGAGGAAGATGCTGTAGTCGACCCCCAGGGCCACCAGGAACAGGAAGCTGAACAGCAGGACGTTCGTGTCGATCGCCGGGAAGCCGAACAGGGGCGTCTGGAACAGCCACCATGCGGCACCCACGGCCGAGAAGAAGCTCGCGACGACCGCGATGAGCAGTAGCACGGGGGCGAGCAGGGCCCGCAGCAAGATCACGAGCACGATGAACACGAGCACGAGGATCAGCGGGATGATCAGGGCCTGATCGCGTTCCTGCGCGCCGGCGACGTCGAGGGCGCGAGCGTCGAGACCGCCGACGAGCGTCTGACCCGAACCGATGTCGTCCACGTCGGCCCGCAGGCGTTCGATCGCGGCGAAGGCCTCGGGGGTCTCGGCGGAGGCGTTCAAGGTCACGTCGATGCGGGTCCAGTCGGTCGTCTCCTCGACGACGCGGGCGGAGTCCACCCCGTCGATGTTCTCGATCGCCTCCGCAACCTCAGCGGCGTCGGCCACGGGCGCCATGACGGTCGCGGGTGACGTCGCCCCCGCGGAGAACGCCTCGGCGAGCACCTCTTGCCCCTTCACCGCGTCGGGCGTCTGCAGGAATCGGTCGTTCTGCGACAGGCCGGTCTGCACGAAGAACATCCCGCTCGCGAGGGCGCCGAGGGCGACGGCACCCGCGATCGCGACGACGACGGGGCGGTGCGAGACGGCACGACCGAGCTTTCCCCACGGGCTGCGAGCGATCGCGTCGGGGGAACCGAACCGCGGGATGTAGGGCCAGAAGAGCCACCGACCGAAGAGCACGAGGGCCGCCGGCAGCACCAGCAGGGCGAAGGCCATGGCGACGACGACACCCACCGCGCACGCGAGTCCGAGTGCCCGGTTGCCCGACAGCTCGCCGAACAGAAGGGTCGCCAGCGCCAGGGCGACGGTCGAGCCGCTGGCGATGATGGCCGGTCCGGCGCCCCGCACCGCGCGCCGCATGGCTTCTCGCCGGTCCTCGGCGAGGCGCAGCTCGTCGCGGTAGCGCGCGATCAGGAGGAGGGCGTAGTTCGTTCCCGCACCGAAGACGAGCACGGACAGGATGCCGGTGACCGAGGCATCCAATTCCACTCCGGCGAGCGCGGCGACGCGACGGGCCACGATGCCGGCGGACGCGTCGGCCGTGCCGATCACGACGAGGGGGACGAGCCACAGCCAGGGACTGCGGTAGGTGATGAGCAGGAGCACGGCGACGACGATGACCGTCGTGAGCAGCAGCGAGAAGTCGGCACCGTCGAAGACGGCCGCGATGTCGACCTCGAATCCCTCGGGCCCGGTGAGGTACGTGCGGACGCCGTCGAGGCCGTCGGCCGCGAGGGTGCGGATCTCCGCGGCGCGCTCGCTCTGGGCCTCGACGTCTTCCTCGGGGGTGAGGGGCAGGACGAGGAGTGCGACGGTGCCGTCCTCCGACACCTGCGGCGGAGGGATGAAGCCGTCGGGGGTCAGGTCGACGAGGTCGCCGAAGGCCTTCTGCTGGATGGCGGCGACGGTGTCGGCGGGCAGCGCCTCGCCGTCGTCGGAGGCGTACACGAGGAGGGCGGAGGTCGTGTCGGCATCCGGGAACGTGTCGAGGATCCGGTCGACCTGCACGGACTCGGCCGAGTCGGGCAGCCCGGAACCGGGAGCCGTTTCGGACGACGCCCCCGACCCGAGGACGAAGAGAGCGGCGACGCCGGCGAACGCGACGACGAGCACGATCCACGATGTGCGGGCCGAGGTGAGGAAGCGCAGGAAGCCGTTCATCGCCGTCTTTCGCTCGAATATGAAGTATCTCGAAAATCGAGATACGAGAAAGGTACTGCAAACCGCACGTAGGATGCCACTCATGGAAGCGACGGATTCTTCCACTCCCCCCGCCGGCCCCGCCGTCCCACCCGTGCGACCGGCGACGGCGCTGGTGCGCGCGCTCTTCGCAGCCGGTGCCGAGTTCGAGAAGTCGCTGCAGCACGAACTCTCCGTGAACCCCACCGGCCTCGATGCCATGGGGCACCTGGTGATGTCGGGACCCCTGTCCCCCGGGGAGCTGTCTCGGCGCCTCGACCTCACGACCGCGGCGACGACCGCCGCCATCGATCGCCTCGTCGCCCTCGGGCATGTCACCCGGGCGCCCCACCCCACCGACCGCCGGAGCCTCCTCGTCGTACCGACCGAGGCGTCCGTGCAGCGCGCGATGAGCCGTCTCGCACCGATGATCGCGGGCGTGGATTCCGTGCTCGATGACTTCGACGACGAGGAGCAGGCCGTGATCACGCGGTACCTCGAGCGGGTGATCGCCTCGTACGGGGTGCCGGAGGACGACGGCACCGCGCGGCCCCGGTAGGCCCACCGCTCCGGCGGAGCCCGCGCCCGGCTCGAGTGTCCACGACACGCGGATCGCGCCGCGCGGCATCCGCGTGTCCTGGACAGCGAACGGTGGGGGGCGGCACGACACGGGCGGGAAACGCACCGGTGCTACCGTGCGGGGGTGATCCCGGATGCCACGACCCCGCGCCTCATCCACGTCTCGGCCGCGGTCATCACCGACGACGACGGGCGGCTCCTGCTCGTCCGCAAGGCCGGGACCACCGCGTTCATGCAGCCCGGCGGCAAACCGGAACCGGGCGAGACCCCGGCCGAGACCCTCGCGCGCGAGCTCGCCGAGGAGGTCGGGCTACGCGTCGACCCCGATGCCCTCGAGCCGCTCGGTTCCTTCACCGCGACCGCGGCCAACGAACCCGGCTTCGCGGTGGTCGCCGACGTGTTCCGCGTCGACATCGGCGACCAGCGGCCGATCCCGGATGCCGAGATCGCCGAGCTCCGCTGGGTCACCGCCGCCACGGCATCCGGTCTGGAGATCGCCCCGCTCGCGCGGGAGTACTTCCTACCGGCGTGACCCGGCGCCCCGCGCCGCGTCAGATCACCACGAGCTCTTGCGGTAGTCCTTCAGGAAGATGCCGAAGAGGTCTTCGCCGGCCTCGCCGCGCACGATCGGGTCGTACACGCGGGCGGCGCCGTCGACGAGGTCGAGCGGGGCGTGGAAGCCCTCCTCGGCGAGGCGCACCTTGGTGAAATGCGGGCGCTCGTCGGTGATCCAGCCGGTGTCGACGGCGGTCATCAGGATGCCGTCGGACTCGAACATCTCGCGGGCGCTCGTGCGCGTGAGCATGTTCAGCGCGGCCTTGGCCATGTTCGTGTGCGGGTGACCGGGACCCTTGTATCCGCGCCCGAAGACGCCCTCCATCGCCGAGACGTTGACGATGTACTTCCGCCGCGCCGTCGACGCCGCCATCGCGGGACGCAGCCGGCTCACGAGCAGGAACGGCGCGGTCATGTTGGCCAGCTGCACCTCGAGCATCTCGAGGGGCTCGACCTGGTCGACGTGCTGCGTCCAGCTGTTGATGCGGTCCTCGTCGGGGATCAGCCCGCCGGCGTCGATCGCGGTCCCCGTCATGAGGCGCTCGAGCGACGACGACCCCGCGGCCATCGCCTCGGCGGTGAGCTCCTCGGCCGTCCGCGCGGCCGACGCCAGGATCGGGTGCGCCGACACCGACTGGGCCAGGGCGAGCGGGTGGGCGTCGTTGGTGTGGCCGAAGGTGACCAGCTCGGGCAGCGGTCCGTCGGGGAGCGGTGCGAGTTCGGCATCCACCAGGGGTTTGTACGCACCCGGCGAGCGCCTCACGGTCTGCGCGGCATTGTTGATCAGAATGTCGAGCGGACCGTCGGATGCCACCGACTCGGCGAGTCCGATGACCTGGGCGGGGTCGCGCAGGTCGATGCCGACGATCTTGAGGCGGTGCAGCCAGTCCGCGCTGTCGGGGAGCGACGAGAACCGCCGCACCGCGTCGCGCGGGAAGCGGGTCGTGATCGTGGTGTGCGCGCCGTCGCGGAGCAGCCGCAGCGCGATGTACATGCCGATCTTCGCGCGGCCGCCGGTGAGCAGCGCGCGCTTGCCGGTGAGGTCGGCGCGCGCGTCGCGCTTGGCGTGGCTCATCGCCGCGCAGTCGGGGCACAGCTGGTGGTAGAACGCGTCGACCAGCGTGTACAGCTCTTTGCAGATGTAGCAGTTGCGGGCCTTGAGCAGCTCGCCGGCGTACGGCGTCTCGACGCGGGTCGCGAGGGGGATGCCGCGCGTCTCGTCGTCGATGCGGTCGGCGGCACCGGTCGCGGTGGCCGCGACCACGGCCTTGTCGGCGTCGGCGATACGCTGCCGCTTCTCTCTGCGGGATTGCCGCTTGACGTCCTTGTACAGCTTCCCGGTCTGGCGGCGGAGCGCGATGTAGGCCGGATCTTCGGGGTCGAGGGCAGACGCGGCGTCGAGCACGCGCAGCGCGATCTCGAGCTCGTGGGGATCGATGGATGCCACGCGGCCGGCCTCGCGATCGGGTGTCGGGAGTGTTTCGGGCACGGAAGAGTGTACCGAGGCGCGGCTGGGAGGCCGCACGGCCCGGGCGCTCGTCAGGAACGCAGGATGGTCGTCGCCGCCTCGAACAGGCGCCGCGCGTGCAGGACCAACCGTTCCGCATCAGAGTGGGTCGGGAGCCGATCTCCGTAGGACTGCGTGGATTTCGCCGCGACGAGGACTTCCAGGTGCTTGGCGACCGCCGACGCGGAAGCCTCCCGGAGTGCCGTCACGGCGTCGCGATGGGAGTCCGCGGCGATCTTGTAGCCGAGGACGTGCCCGCAGATCGCGTCGCTCGCCGCGATCCCCGCGCTGACCGCGACCTCCGCCGCGTGCTTCCACTCGTGCGGGCTGTTTCCGGCGAGTTGCAGCTCCGCCGAGTCGAGACGCGTGTGGGCGTCCTTCATCCGGATGCCGACCGCCGTGGCATCCATCGGGTGTCGGCGCGAGCTCATCCGAGGGCTCATGCCGCTCCCCACGTGTCGGGCTGTGGCCCGAAGAGAGGGACGCCGTCACGGAGCACGTTCGCGAGGAACACGTCGCCGTCGGCCGTCCCCGCGAGGAACTCGCTGCGATCCATGGCGTTGATCTGCGCGGCGTTGCCAGTGAGCTCCTCGATCCGCTCGGCGAGTGCGAGGAGCAGCTCCGCGCGCGCGTCGACGTCGAACCGGTCGGGGAAGACCACGAGCACGTCGACGTCTGACTCGGAGGTCGACGTCCGTCGCGCGACCGAGCCGTAGAGGGTCGCGGTGACGCGCGAGTCGGCCGGGACCTCCTCGGGTATCTCGTCGACGAAGAACAGACGAATCTTGTCGATCGCGTCATTGCGAGCGTTCAGCCCACGCTCGACCGCCGTCCAGAGGACGTGCGCACGATTCGGGCGATAGATGAGCGCCGGGGGCCGCGATTCGACACGCACGAGACCCGTCCGCGCGAGACGCGTGAGGGCCCGGTGCACGCCAGAGGTCGACCCGACTCCCGCGACCGCGTGCACCTGCCGGCCGGACATCCCGGCATCCGTCCGATTGAGAACCCGGAGCACCGCCGCCTCCACCGGAGGCATGATGCCCTCGAGAGGCTCGGACAGGTTCATGTCTCAATTTTGACACGTTTGTCCGCATTTAGGGACGTTTGTCCACGTTTGGGGACAATCGTCGGCGAAGGGGGGCGATCTTCTCCTCCGGGGTCAGACGTCCCGTGAGGGGAATCGTCCCCGCGGATCGCCCCACCGTGGCTGAACGCGGGACGCTTCGGTCAAACGCCGGTGGCGAGCGTCCTCACCGGGCGGGTTTGCCGTTGTCGACCCAGCGCGTGTGCGACTTCAGCGCGTGCGTCACGGCCAGCCGCACCGCGAGGTAGATCGCCCCCATCGCGACCGCGAGGCCCACGGCCCAGACCAGAAGAAGGATGATCGCGTGCAGTCCCCCGATTGCCATCACGCGACTCTAGCCGCGACCCCGCGCACCCACCACCCCTGTTCCCGCGACAGGCGATTCCACCGGCACAGGACGGATCTGCGGCATCGCGAAAAACACGCGCCGCGCTCAGCGCGCCGTCACGCCTCGGCGGTCGGGGTCGAACCGCAGCAGCACGCGCTGCAGGCGGACCTCGACGCCGCGGTGCAGCAGCCACGCGAGCCCGAGCGAGATCGCGAAGGCGAGCGCTGCGAGCGCGAGCGCGCGGGGCCAGTGCAGCTCCGGATGCCCGTCCGGCCACGCCGAGGACACCGAGGCGATGACGAGCAGGTGCACGAGGTAGAACGCGAATGACAGCCGGCCGAGCTCCTGCCACAGGGGCTGGGCGAGGAACGTCGACGAACGGTGCGCGTCCGCCGAGGCGAGCGACGCGACCAGCAGCGCGAAGCCCCCGACCGTGATCGCAAGGCCCGGGTGGATCTCCGTGCCGGGCAGCGTCGGCGCTTCGGACAGCGCGTACCCGAGCACCGCGAGGGGCACGGCGAACCGCAACGGCGCGGGACGCCACGCGGTCTGCTTCATCAGCAGCGCGAGCACGACGCCGAGCACGAACTCGGGCAGGCGAAGGAGAGGGGTGGATGCCGCCGACATCGGCACGGGCGAGGCCGTCGCGATCGCGGGGGCCAGGGCGACGAGCACGAGCGCGGCCGCGGCGACCGCCCAGAGTACGCGCGCCGAGCGGCCGGCGACGAGGCGGATCACGAGGGGGAAGGTCAGGTAGAAGAACGCCTCGCACACAAGCGACCAGCTCGCGGGGTTGCCGGCCTGCCACCAGTCGGGGATCCAGCCATTGAGGAGCAGCAGGTTCGCCGCCACCGGCGCGGCGCCGTCGGAGCGGATCTCGGGCACGAGCGTGGCCGCCGCGACGAGCGCGAGGCCGACACCGGCGACGTGCAGCGGGTAGATGCGCGCGGCGCGATGGAGCCAGAACGATCGGGCGCTCTGCGCGGGCTTGTATCCCCACGCCAGGACGAACCCCGACAGGATGAAGAACAGCGTCACGCCGGTCTTCCCGGCCTCGAACAGGAAGCCCCACACGGTGCCGGCCTGCCCGCCGATGTACTGCACGGCCATGATGTGGTGGCCGAAGATGAGCATCGCCGTCGCCCAGCGGAGCCCCGTGAGCGAGGGCAGGTGGCGGGCCGCCCTCGGGGGCGGGGAGGCCACGGGAGAGGCGTCGATCCGGGGAGCGGTGGTCGTGCTGCTGATGATCATCGCCTCCCGGAACGCTCACGTCGGCGACACGAGCGCCACGCGGACCCGGGAACGTTACCGTTCCGTGATCAAGAGAATCCTGAGAGCGGCCAGGGGTTGACGCGCACCGAGAGGATGTGGCATCGACCCCCCGGTTCAGGCGGCGCTTGTCCTTCCCGACCCCCGCATCGACCGGACGGGCGACCCGAGTCGACGGAGTTCCGCGGGGCTACGATTCGGACATGTCCGATCACGCGGTTCCGAATCTGCCGTCCCGCGACTTCGACGCGACGATCGCCTTCTACGGGGCCTTCGGGTTCGAGGTCGCTCATCACGACGAGGCGTGGCTGATCCTCCGGCGAGGAGAGCTGCAGCTGGAGTTCTTCCCCTTCCCCGAACTCGTCCCCGAGGAGAGCTCCTTCCTGTGCAGTCTCCGCGTCGATGATGTCGATGAGCTGTACGGGCGGATCGCCTCGGCGGGAGTCGTCGAGACGACGTCCGGCCACCCCCGACTCCACCCCGTTCGTCGGCAGCCGTGGGGACAGCGCGCGGGATTCCTCATCGACCCCGATGGGACGCAGCTGAACCTGATCGAGAACGCCGCCCCGGTCTGATCGGGCACGCGGCACGGGCTTCGCCATCCCTGCGCCACCCCACACCCACAAAAAATGGGACACGGATGCCAGCACCTGCCGCAGCGCCGGCTGTGCCGGCGCGGCCCTCAGCTGCCGCGCGGAGGCTGCAGCAGCATCCCGAACGTGCGGAGGGTGTCGCTGAGGCCGACCGACTCGTCGAGCAGCCACTGGATCTGCAGACCGTCGGACGCCGCGATGAGCAGCGCCGCGAGATGATCGGCGGGCACGTCGTCGCGGATGCGCCCCTCGGCCTGCTGCGCGCGGAACGTCTCGCCCAACTCGGCGCGCAGGCGCTCGAAGCGCGACGTGAAGTAGTCCTTGCCGACGCCGCTGTCGGCCTCGAGCGCGGCGGCGACGAGCGTGGAGTAGAGCTGCACGAAGCCGGGGACCTCCACGTTTGCGGTCGCCGCGCCGATCATCCCCTCGACGCCGGGCTCCGCGGGATGGGCGGCCTCGACCTCGGCCTGCTTCGCGGCGGCGTGGTCGTACACCGCCACGAGGAGCTGTTCGCGCGAGTCGAAGTAGTGCAGGAGCGCGGCGTGCGAGACGCCGATCGACTCGGCGATCCGGCGTAAGGACGTGCCGTCCGCACCGCGGCGACGGAACACCTCGATCGCGCGGTCGAGGATCTCCTGCCGCCGTTCGACGCCGCGGCGCCGCTGCCCCGCGCGGCCGATCGTCGCGTCCTCGCTCATCCGCCCACCTTCTCGCATCCGTTGGGGCTAGCGTAACCTCCACATGGAGGTTAGAGTGGCGGCACGGCCGCACGGCCCCTCCGACGACGACGTTCAGAAGGACTCCATGACCACTCCCGCCGCCCTCCCCGAAGCCTCGGTGCAGCTGTACACGCTGGCATCCGAGTTCTCGGCCGATATGTCGGGCTCGCTCGACAAGCTCGCCGCCCTCGGCCTCCGCAACGTCGAGGCGTTCGCGTTCGTCGACCGTCCCGCCGAGATCCGGGCGGCCCTGGATGCCAGTGGCCTGTCCTCCCCCACCGGCCACGCCCCGCTGCTCAGCGATGAGCTGTGGACCCCCGACGGCTCGATCCCCACGCCCGCGCCCGAGGTGGTGTTCGAGGCGGCCGCGACGATCGGCATGCAGACCGTGATCGACCCGTTCGTCTCGCCCGACCGCTGGCTCACGGAAGACGGCGTCGCCGACATCGCCGAGCGTCTGAACCGCGCCGCCGACGTCGCCGCGACCTTCGGCCTGACCGTGGGCTACCACAACCACGCGCAGGAGTTCGTGGCCGACTTCGCCGGTCAGACCGCCTACGACCGGTTCGTGTCGCTCACCGACGAGCGCGTGCAGCTCGAGCTCGACCTGTTCTGGGCGCTCACCGGCGGCCAGGACGTTCCCGCGCTCGTCGCGAAGCTCGGCGACCGCCTCACCGCCGTGCACGTGAAGGACGGCGTCGTTCCGGCCTCCAACCCCTGGGCTCCAGGCGCGGGCGAGATGTCGTCCGCGACCCTCGACCAGCGTCACGCCGGCACCGCCGACGTCCCGCTCGCCGAGGCTCTGCGCGCGGGCAGCGGCATCCGCTACGCCGTGATCGAGTACGACCGCGCCCCCGGCGACGTGTTCGCGGACGTCGCCGCGAGCCTGGCGTTCCTCAAGGACGGCGGGTTCGTCGCATGACCCGGCCGCTCGGAGTCGGCGTCATCGGCGCCGGCGTCATCAGCCAGACGTACCTCGAGAACCTCACGTCATTCCCCGACGTCAACGTCATCGCCGTCGGCGACCTGCTGCCCGACCGCGCCCGCGCGAAGGCCGACGAGCACGGCGTCGCTGTTGCCGGCACGCCCGACGACGTGCTGGCGAACCCCGACGTCGACCTGGTCGTGAACCTCACGATCCCGCAGGTGCACGTCGCGGTGTCGTCGGCCGCCGTGGCCGCGGGTAAGCACGTGTGGACCGAGAAGCCGATCGGTCTCGACCGCGACGCGACGCGCGCCCTCCTCGCGCAGGCGGATGCCGCGGGCGTGCGCATCGGCTCGGCGCCCGACACCCTGCTCGGACCCGCCTTCCAGACGGCCAAGCGCGCGATTCAGGGCGGCGTGATCGGCGAGCCGCTGTTCGTGCAGTCCTCGTTCCAGACGCAGGGCCCCGACCTCTGGCATCCGGATCCCGCGTTCCTCTTCGCCCGCGGCGCCGGACCCCTGCTCGACATGGGGCCGTACTACTTCTCGGCGCTCGTGAGCCTGCTCGGGCCGATCGCGGCCGTGACCGCGCGCGGTTCGCGTCCGCGTCTCGAGCGCACGATCCACACCGGCCCCCGCGCCGGCGAGACGTTCCCGGTCGAGGTGCCCTCGACCGTGCAGGTGCTCACGTCGTTCGCCGCGGGGCAGCACGGCACGCACCTGCTGAGCTTCGACTCCGCGCTCGAACGCCACGGCGTCGTCGAGATCCACGGGTCCGAGGGCACCATCGTGCTGGCCGACCCGAACCGCTTCGAGGGGCGCATCGCCTACGTGAAGCCGCTCGGCGTCTTCCGCGACGGCATGAAGACCGAACAGGAGTGGATCGAGATCCCGAACGAGGGCGTCGTCGTGGGCCGTGGCCTGGGCGTGCTCGACATGGCCCGCTCGATCGCCGCCGACCGCCCGCACATCGCGACGGGCGAGCTCGGCTTCCACGTGCTCGACGTCATGCTGTCGGCCGAGGAATCCGCGGCCTCCGGCGAGACCTTGCGGATCGGCAGCACCGTGGCGCCCGTGCCGCTGCTCGACGAGGGCTTCGACCCCTTCGCCCGGACGCTGTAACCGGTACGCGCTCTCCCGCCCCGTGGTGTCGTGTGGATGCCACGGGGCGGCGGCGTGTTCGGGGCGGGCTGGTGGCGGGCTGGGTGCCGGGGGGTCGTGGGAGGGCTGAGGTACTTGCGAGGGCGGGGCAGACGGGTGGATGCCGCTGCGCCGGGCGGGCGGAGGAGATTCGGCGCGCGGAGGGCCATGAGCCCGGCATCCCCCGAATCCCCTTCCGCCGTTGGTCAGGCCCGTTCTGGCAGAGCCTTGGTTTCGAGCCGGCCGATCGCGACGAGCTTGCCGCAGCGCTGGCGGACACGCAGAAGGTGCGGCTGTTCCAGCGGACCGGGCAGCTGAGCCGCGAGGTCGCGTGGTCGCGCGAACTCGGAGGCCGCACCCGGGCGTGACCGCAACTGTGCACCACAGAAACTTCACCCGCGGCGCCTACGGCTGCGGAAACCGCAGGTAGGTGGCGCTTTGCCTGAGGCTGCAGTCGGCGGCACTCCTCCTCCTCATGGGGCGGTGCGTTGGATCTGTCCCCATTCGGGCGGGTGGGGCGAGTCCGATGTCGGACCCCCTCGCTAGCATGCATACATGACCTTTGATCCGCGTTCGACACCACCCGATGACGGGGCTTCTACCCTGTCGTCGGTGCTGATCGAGGTTCGTGGAGTGGATGCCGAATTGGCCTCCGCCGAAGCGCGGCGGGTGCGGGCGTTGGCTCGCGCGGGACACCTCGCCCTGGACTCTTCCGCCGGTGTGCGGGCGTCGTCACGGGCGGCGGAGATGGCGGTACGGGAGGTGGCGTCCGAGATCGCGGCCGCCTCGCACCTGTCCGATCGGAGCGTGCAGGCGCAAATCGGGCGGGCGATGACCCTCGCCGACGATTTCCCAGTCACGCTCGACGCATGGGAAGCGGGGGTTCTGTCCCGCCTGCACGTGCAGGTGATCATGGATGCCGGCATCTCCCTGCCGCAGGATCGTCGCCACGAATTCGATGTCCTCGCCGTCGCCACCGCCGACGGGCTCAGCCCCGGACGGTTGAAGACCCGTCTTCTGGCGTTGGCGGAGTCGCTGCAGCCCACGACCCTAACCGAGCGGCACCACCGCGGCCGCCAAACTCGGTGCGTGCGGGTGGTGCCGGGGGAGGACGGGATGTCCGACCTGATCGCTACGCTCCCCACGGTGCTGGCGGTGGGGATCTACGACCGGCTCGT
>NZ_RBZY01000034.1 GCF_004022425.1 Microbacterium enclense
CCCGCCGCTGCCCCGAAGGCACACGATCCGGCCGAGAGCACACGTTCGGGACGACCGCAGCGTGTGCGTTCGACCGGATCGTGTGGGCTCGGCGAGCAGCGGCGGCGTCAGCGCTGGCGGACGTCGCCGAACAGGCGCGCCACCGGAATCAAGACGCGCGGGCGGGCGGCGATCCACGCGGCGGCCATGACCAGCAGGGATGCCGCGAACAAAAGCAAGCCGGTCGGGTCGGTGGCGAAGGCGTCGGGGTCGACCGAGCCGCGGGCGGCGTACATGTGGTTGAGGTTGCGCAGCGCACCGGTCGCGAGCACGAGGAACACGTGCACGGCTATGAAGACGACGAAGAAGAGCATCACCGGGAAGTGGATGCGACGCGCCCACTCCGCGGGGAGCAGGCGACTCAACCGCTCGGCATCCTTCGGCCAGATGCCCGACAGCCGCACGCCCGTGACGATCGCGAGCGGCGCGGCGATGAACGTGATCGCGAAGTACGACAGCTGCTGCAGGCTGTTGTAGTTGACCCATCCGTTCTCGGTGGGCCAATCGAGCGCGGCGTACTGCAACGCCGCCGACACGGCGTTCGGGAAGACGTCCCACGACGTCGGGACGACCCGCATCCACTGCCCGGTCGCGAACAGCAGCACGATGTAGATCACGCCGTTGGCAACCCAGAGGACGTCGATCGCCTGGTGGAACCACAGCGCCAGGCTGATGCGGCGCCGCTTGTTGCCGCGCGGCGACCAGAAGGCATCCGGTCGCTTCTGTCGGCGGAACTGCAGCCCCGAGCGGATCACGAGCAGCAGGAACAGGCTGTTGAGGAAGTGCTGCCACCCGAGCCAGGCGGGGATGCCGACCGGGGCCGCCGCCGGCAGGGCGTACTCCCCGGGATAGGCGGTGAGGAACTCGCGGATCGGTTCGAGCGACACCAGCACCCGCGCGATCAGCACGATGAAGACGGCGAGAATGATCGCCGCCGCGCCGAGAAGGAGCACGGATCCGATCCACTGACGGGCCGTCAGCTCGCCGAACAGGCGCGACGACCCGCGCTGCGGGATGCGGGGTGTGGACGCCATCTACTTCTCAGGGCCGGGGCGAGGACTGACCTCCCGACGATACCGAACCCCGTCGCCCCGCTCCTGCCCACCGCGCGTTCTTGGCCCGCAGGACACGCGATGGTAGGGGGTCAGCGGTGCGTGAAGTTCGGCGATCGCTTCTCGCGGAACGCCGCCATCCCCTCCTTCTGGTCCGCGGTGTCGAACAGGGCGGCGAACGTCTGCCCCTCGAAGCGCAGCCCCTCGGCGAGAGTCGACTCGAGGGCCACGTCGAGCGCAGCTTTCGCGGCGTACAGCGCGGGAAGCGGCTTCGCGGCGATCGCCTCGGCCACCGACTCCGCCTCGGCGAGCAGCTCGGCGGCGGGAACGACCCGCGAGACCAGGCCCGCACGCTCGGCCTCGGCGGCGTCCATCATGCGCCCGGTCAGGACCATCTCGGCGGCCTTGTAGTACCCGATCGCGCGCACGAGTCGCTGAGTCCCGCCCAGGCCCGGAATGACACCGAGCTGGATCTCCGGCTGGCCGAATTTCGCGCGATCGGATGCCAGGATGATGTCGCACATCATCGCCAGCTCGCACCCGCCGCCGAGGGCGTACCCCGAGACGGCGGCGATCACCGGGGTCCGCACCGCGGCGAAGCGCCGCCACGCGCCGAAATGGTCGGGCAGGGTCATGTCGAGGCCCGACATCGACTCCATCTCTTTGATGTCGGCCCCGGCCGCGAACGCCTTCTCCGAACCGGTGACGACGATGGCTCCGACGTCGGGGGCGTCGTCGAACGCCGTCGCCGCGGCGACCACCTCGGTCATCAACCGCGCGTTCAGGGCGTTCAGCGCCTCGGGGCGGTCGAGGGCGATCCACCCGACCCGCCCGCGCTGCTCGACCTGGATCGTCTCGTACGCGGCACTGCGGTGGTCGGTCATGTCACTCCCAGGGGTCGCGGAAAGGTCTGGTGGCATCGTCGCACGCTCCCCCGACATCGCCCAGGGGGTTCCGGCGGAGGGACGCGAGCTCAGCCCGCCGCCACCCCGAACAGCGCCCCGACCGCGTACGTCGCGCCGAGCGCGAGCGCACCGCCGATCACCGTGCGCAGGATCGCGCGGCCGCGGCGCGCACCGCCGATCCACGCGGCGAGGTACCCCGTGATCGCGAGGGCGACGAGCACCGCGACGAAGGTGAGCGGCACGCGCACCTCGACCGGTGCGAGCAGGATCGTCGCGAGCGGCAGTAGAGCCCCGACCGTGAACGCCACCGCCGACGCGATCGCGGCGGCCCACGGGCTCACCACGTCCTCCGCGTCGATGTTCAGCTCGACCGCGAGGTGGGCTTTCAGGGCATCGGATGCCGTGAGCTCGGTCGCCACGCGCCTCGCGGTGTCGCGGCTGAGCCCCTGCGCCTCGTACAGGCCGATGAGCTCGGCGAGTTCGGCATCCGGACCCTCCGCCAGTTCGCGGCGTTCCTTCTGAATGAGCGCGTGCTCGCTGTCGCGCTGACTCGACACCGACACGTACTCTCCCAGCGCCATGGAGATCGCGCCACCGACGAGGGCGGCGAGACCGGCGATCAGGACCGGTCCGACGTCGCTCGTGGCACCCGCGACACCCACGACGACAGCGGCCGTCGAAACGATGCCGTCATTCGCGCCGAGGACGCCGGCTCGGAGCCAGTTCAGGCGCTGCGCGAGTCCTTGGCGGTGCGGTTCATCGGGGTGCACTCCGGCGGGCGAGTCGGTCACGGCGTCAGGCTAGTCCCGGCGCCGCTACAGCCTGTCGTCGGGTGAAGACGTAACCGCGAAACCCCGTTCCTTCCTCCCTCGTTCACCCCTTCGTCACCGCCGGTAGGCAGAGTGGCAGGGATTCGCGCCCCCGCGCGCGTCGCTCCCTCCCGACACCCCGAGGACGTCCATGCCTTCGACATTCCTGCGCCGTGCCGTTGCGCTGACCGCGACCGCGTCGGCCGTGTGCGCGCTCGCACTGACCGGAACGACAGCGGCATCCGCCGCGATCGTCGCCGATCCCGTGCGCGACAGTGCGCCCGACACCTCCGTGACCCTGCGTCCGATCGGCAGCTTCGAGACGGGCGTCTTCGACGCCTCTGCCGCTGAGATCGTCCACGCCTACAAGAACCGGCTGTTCGTCGTGAACGCGCAAGCCGGCGCCGTCGATGTGCTCGACAACAGCAACCCCGCCGCACCGACCAAGCTCTACTCGCTGACCGGCACGGGCGTGGCGAACTCGCTCGCCGTCCGCGGCGACGGACTGGGCGTCGTCGCCCTCGAGAGTGAGGACAAGACCTCCCCGGGTCGCCTCGTCTTCTTCGACGCCGATGCCGCCGAGCCGACCGTGCTCGGCGAGGTCACGGTGGGCTCCCTCCCCGACATGGTGACCCTGAGTTCTGATGGAACCTACGCCGTAGTAGCGAACGAGGGAGAGCCGGCCGACAACTTCTCCACCGACCCCGAGGGGTCGATCGGTGTCGTCTCGCTCCCCGCCGACAAGTCGGCTCCCGCGCAGTCCGCCGTACGGATCGCCGGATTCGCGGACTTCGAAGACGGCGGTGTGAAGGCGCTCGACCCCGACGTGCGCGTCTTCGGTCCCGACGTGGCCGCGCCCGACCAGGACGGCGCGCCCCTGGCATCCAACCGTGTGAGCCGGAACCTCGAGCCCGAATACGTCGCCGTCGTCGGCGGCACCGCGTACGCGGCGCTGCAGGAGGCCAACGCGATCGCCGAGATCGACCTCGCCTCCGCAACCGTGACCGACATCTGGTCGCTCGGTTTCAAGGACTACGGGACGCAGACGCTGGATGCCAGCGACCGCGACCCGCGCGACGCCCCCATCTACAACCAGAAGAGCTACGACGGCCTCTTCGGCATGTACATGCCCGATGCCATCGAGGCGTACGAGGTCGATGGCAAGACCTACCTCGTCACCGCCAACGAAGGTGACGGGCGCGAGTGGGGCGAAGACTTCACCGACACCGCACGGGCGAAGGACCTCGGCGACGGCGGATTGGCTCCGGTGTGCGCCGACAGCCCCCTCGCCGGTGCGCTGGAGGATGAAGACCTCGGCCGGCTCAACGTCGCGACAGACATGGGGCTCAGCGAGGACGGCACCTGCTACGAGGAGCTGTACACCTTCGGCGGCCGCGGATTCTCGATCTGGGATGCCGAGACCGGTGCGCAGGTGTTCGACTCCGGTTCCGACTTCGAGCGGATCACCCATGAAGCGAACCCCGACTTCTTCAACTCGAACCACTCCGAGTCCAACCTGGAGGGTCGCAGCGACGACAAGGGACCCGAGCCGGAGGGCGTTGCGATCGGCACCGTCGACGGCCGCACCTACGCCTTCGTCGGCCTGGAGCGCGTCGGCGGTGTGATGACCTACGACATCACCGACCCGTCAGCGGCCACGTACTCGTCGTACGTGAACAATCGCGACTTCTCCGTCTCGATGGAGGACGACGTCACCGGTGACGAGACCACCGACCGCGAGCTGCTCGCGCGGGCCGGCGACCTCGGCCCCGAGGGCGTGGAGTTCATCCCCGCCGACGCCTCGCCCACCGGCCGCGCCCTGGTTGCCGTCGGCAACGAGGTCTCGGGCACGACGACGGTCTTCGCGGTGGAGAACCCCGACGTGAAGGACATCGACATCCTCACGATCAACGACTTCCACGGCCGCCTCGAGGCCGGTTCGCAGGGCGAGGCCGGCGCCGCCGTCCTCGCGGGGGCGGTGAAGGCCAAGGAGGCCCAGAACCCGAACACGCTGTTCGTCTCGGCCGGTGACAACATCGGCGCCTCGACGTTCACGTCGCTGATCCAGGACGACTCGCCCACCATCGACACACTCGTCGAGTCGGGACTGGACGTCTCGGTCGTCGGTAACCACGAGTTCGACCGCGGTTTCGCCGACCTCACCGACCGTGTCCTCCCGGAGTACGGTGATGGCAGGTTCGGTCTCGGTGCCAATGTCTACTTCAAGGGCACCAAGAACCCTGCGCTCCAGGAATACGACGTCCAGGAGATCGACGGCGTCCGCGTGGCGTTCATCGGCACCGTCACCGAGGACACGGCCACGATGGTCGACCCGGCCGGTATCGCCGACATCGAGTTCGGCGACCAGCTCGAGGCCGCCAACCGCGTCGCCGCAGAGATCACCGCCGGCGACCTCGCCGACGTCATCGTCCTGCTGACGCACTCGGGGGCTGCCACGTCGAACGACTGCGCCGACCTCGTCGCCGACCAGGCCGGCTTCGGCGAGCTCGCCACCGACGCGTCGCCCGAGATCGATGCGATCGTCTCCGCCCACACGCACCAGACCTACGCCTGCGACGTGCCGATCGCGGGCACCGACCGCACCCGCCCGGTCATCCAGGCGTCCGAGTACGGCAAGGCGATGGGTCAGCTGTCGCTGCGCTACGACACCCGCACCGACGCGCTGGCATCCATTCAGGGAACCACCTTCCCCCTCGCCGGGGCGTACCCCGCCGACCCGGCCATTCAGGCCAAGGTCGACGCGTACGTCGCCGAGGCCGACGTGATCGGCGCGGAGCCGGTGGGCGAGATCAGCGGCGACATCCTGCGCGGGGGCACCCCCTCGGGAGCCGACCGCGGCGTCGAGTCGTCGATGGGCAACTGGGTCGCCGATGTCTACCTCTGGGCGACGTCGGAGAACCCGGGCTACGCCGGCACCCCCGCACAGATCGCTCTGATGAACCCGGGCGGCCTCCGTGCCGACCTGCTCAAGGGCGAGGACGGCATCGTCACCTACAAGGAGGCCGCGCTGGTCCAGCCCTTCGCCAACACGTTGGTGACGGTCACCCTCACGGGCGAGCAGATCCGGGACATCCTGAACGAGCAGTGGAAGGCGACGGGCGACCGCCCCAAGCTCCACCTCGGTGTCTCGGAGGGCTTCACCTACGAGTACGTGCAGGATGCCACCGACCCGCGTGTCGGCTCGGTCGTGTCGATGAGCTACCTCGGTGACCCGATCGCCGACACCGACACCTTCACGGTGGTGACGAACTCGTTCCTCGCCAACGGCGGTGACGGTTTCGCGACCTTCGCCGAGGGCACGAACCGCACCGACACCGGCCAGATCGACCTGGATGCCACCCTGTCCTACTTCGAGGCAATGGACATCGTCGATCCGGCACCGACCGGCCGCGCCGTGATCTTCTCGGACGAGACTCCCGGCGACGGAAGCGGCTCGGGAGATGGCAGCGGCTCGGGCTCCGGCTCGGATTCGGGCTCCGGCCAGGGCACCGCGGGCGGACAGTCGGGCGGGTCGAGCGCGAGCGCCGGAGGCGCGCTCGCCACCACCGGTGCACAGGTCCCGTGGGGCCTGGCCCTCGCGGGCAGCTTCTTCCTGGTCGCGGGCGGACTCGCCTTCGCCCTGCGTAAGCGCCGCACGGTCTGACCCCCACCTCCGGAACGGCCCTCACCCTTCGGGGTGGGGGCCGTTCCCTTTCGCGTGAGGGGTCATTTTCTGTCGCTTCACGGCCCCCTAAGCGACAGAAACTGACCCCTCACGCGGCTAGAAACGCCGCAGCAACGCAGCGAGGGCCTGACCACCGCCGATGCACATCGTCACGACCGCGTACTCGAGATCGCGGCGCTGCAGGTCGAGGGCGGCACGGACCGTCAGGATCGCTCCGGTCGCCCCGACCGGGTGCCCGAGCGCGATCGCGCCGCCGTACGGGTTGACCTTCTCGGGGTCGAGGCCGGCATCGCGGATCACCGCGACCGCCTGGGCGGCGAACGCCTCGTTCAGCTCGATCACGTCGACATCGGCGGGGGTGAGCCCGGTCTGCTCCCACAACCGCTTCAGCGCGAGAACCGGGGCGTACCCCATGATCTCGGGGTCGACGCCCGCGGTCGTCACGGCCTCGAGGGTCGCGAGGCCGGTGAGGCCGCGCTCCCGCACATCGTCCTCCCGCATGAGCACGGTCGCCGCGGCGCCGTCGTTGATCCCCGAGGAGTTGCCCGCCGTCACGGAGCCCTCCGCGGCGAATGCCGGCCGCAGCCCCGCCAGCACCTCGAGCGTCGTGCCAGGGCGCGGGTGCTCGTCCGTCGTGACCTCGACCGGCCGCTTCCCGCCGGTCGTCACGGGCACGATCTCCTCCGCGAACGCCGCACGGCTGGCATCCAGGGCCGCCCTGCGCTGGCTCTCGACGGCGAAAGCGTCCTGCTCCTCCCGCGATGCCGAGTATCGGGATGCCACGGTCTCGGCGGTGGTGCCCATGTGCCGGCCGCTGAACGGGTCGGTGAGGATCGCGAGCGTGCCGTCGAGGAGTTTTCGGTCGCCGAGCCGCGCGTTGCCGCGCGCGCCGTACTCCAGGAACGGGGTGCGCGACATGCTCTCGTCGCCGCCCGCGACGACGACGTCGACACCACCCCACCGCAGTTCTTGCGCGCCAGACCAGATCGCCTGCAGCCCCGATCCGCAGAGGCGGTTGACGGTGAACGCGGGCACCCGGGTCGGCAGCCCCGCGGCGAGCGCGACCCGGCGGGCGTTGTAGGCGTCGGGTCCGTTCTGCGCGATGCAGCCCATGATCACTTCGTCGACGGCGTCCTTCGACACCCCCGCGCGCTCGAGGGCGGCCGACACCGCGACGGCGCCGAGCTCGTGCGCGTCGACGCTCGACAGCGCTCCGCCGAACGACCCGACAGGCGTGCGCGCGCCCGCGACGAGAACGATGCGGGACTCGGTCGATGACATGCGGACCTCCGGCGATCTGGGGGTCCGGGCCGGGCGTCGGCGCTCGGCATCCGGGCTTCCCCCGCGACGGCCACACTGCCACACTGGCCCCATGCTCGTCACCACGATGAACGATGTCCCCGGCCGCCAGATCGTCGAGGTCTACGGCGAAGTCACCGGCTTGACGGTGCGCGCCCGCAACATCGGCGTGCAGTTCGGCGCGGGCCTGAAGTCGATCTTCGGCGGCGAGCTGGAGGGCCTGACGAAACAGCTGCAGGAGAGCCGCGACGAGGCGAAACAGCGGCTCATCGAACAGGCAGAGGCGCTCGGCGCGGACGCCGTCATCGCGATGCGCTTCGACACGAGCGAAGTCGCGCAGAACTTCCAGGAGGTCGTCGCCTACGGCACGGCGGTCAAGCTGGGCTGACGGCCCCCGGGGGCCTCACCCCCACGACTCCACCGTCACCGGGATGGATGCCAGTGTGGCCACGGCCGCGTCCCGGTCGGCGCGGGCGAGGGTCAGCGCCGCCACGACGAGCGACGCGCACACCGCGGACAGGGCGTCCACGGCATCCGGGGCCAGATCCGGACGCCGGTCGGCGACGGCAGCGCGGATCGCGGCGCGCATCTCGGCGGCGTACCCGGAGACGAGCGCGCGGACCTCGGCGTCGTCCGTCGCGAGCGGCGAAGAGCCGGCGTTGAGCAGCAGGCACCCCAGGCGCGCGCGAGGGCTGTCGGCCGCGATCGCGGCGCGCATCTCCTCGACATAGGCCTCCAACGCGCCCGGGTCACCGCCGCCGAGGGGCCGGAAGCGCGTGCGCACGACATCGTCGAGGTACGCCGCGAGCACGGCGTCGAACAGGCCGCGCTTGCTGCCGAACGCGTTGTACAGGCTGGACCGCGTGAGTCCGGTCGCGTCTTCGAGCTCGGTGATCCCCGCCTCGGCGTATCCGCGCTGCCAGAACACGTCTCGTGCGGCGTCGACGACGGCGCGGCGGTCGAACGTCGGCATCCTGCCCATGGGTTTCCTTCTTCCCGGTCAAGGTCTATATTAGACCGATCGTTACAAAATAACCACGCGAGGAGAGATATGCGCGCGATCGTGCACCCCCAGTTCGGCGAGCCGACCGACGTCCTGGACGTCGAAGAGGTCGAGACCCCCGAACCCGGCCCGGGTCAGGTGCGGCTGCGCATCCTCCTGTCTCCGATCCACAACCACGACCTGTGGACGATCCGCGGCACCTACGGGTACAAGCCCGAGCTCCCCGCCCGCGCCGGAACCGAGGCCGTCGGTGTCGTCGATGCGCTCGGAGACGGCGTCGAGGGGCTCGAGGTCGGCCAGCGCGTCGCCACTGGCGGAACCTTCGGCGTCTGGGCCGAGTACGTCGTCGCTCCCGCCGCCGGCCTCATCCCCGTCGCGGACGCCCTGCCCGACGAGATGGCCGCTCAGCTCGTGTCGATGCCGTTCAGCGCCATCAGCCTGCTGCATTCGCTCGACCTGACGGCCGGCGACTGGCTCGTGCAGAACACGGCCAACGGTGCCGTCGGACGCATGGTCGCGCAGATCGCGAAGGCCCGTGGCATCCATGTCCTGGGTCTGGTGCGCCGTCAGAGCGCGGTCGACGAACTCGCCCAGCAGGGCATCTCGAACGTCGTCTCGACCGACGCCGACGACTGGCGCGAGAAGGCCGCGGCGATCATCGACGGCGGGCGCGTCGTGGCCGGCGTCGATTCGGTCGGCGGTTCGGCGGCGAACGACGTGCTGTCGCTGCTGTCCGAGAACGCAACGCTCGTGATCTTCGGCTCGATGGGCGACGCCACGCTCGAGCTGTCGGCCGGCGACATCATCTTCCGCCAGGCGACCGTGAAGGGCTTCTGGGGCAGCGTCGTCAGCAAGACGATGGATGCCGAGACCCGCGGCGCCCTGTTCGGCGAGCTGTCGCGCTACCTCGCCGACGGCACCGTGACGCTCCCCGTCGCGGCCACGTTCGCGCTCGAGGACGTCCGCGACGCCGCGGCCGCGAGCTTCTCCCCGCGCGTCGGCAAGGTGCTGCTGCGCCCGTAAGCCGAGGGCAGAGAGTTCAGTGTCCAAGACACGCGGACGACCCCACGCGGCATCCGCGTGTCTTGGACACTCGAATCCCGGCTCGCGGCGGCGGAGGCGCGCGCAGACCTCAAGCGAGCAAGTGCTCCAGGGCGTCGAGCACCGGGCGCTGGCCCTTCACGAGGCGTTCGCGAGCGGCATCCAGGTCGGTCCATTCGGCCCGGTCGACCTCGGGGAACGACGCCCGGCGGCCCGACCGCGGCGGCCATTCCATCTCGAACTCGCCGAACACGAATCCGGACGCCTCGAACCCGGTGCCGTCGCTCGCGAACACGATGAGCCTCTTGCCGGACGTCGCGGCGAACGGCCCGAGCTCGACCCACTCCCCCGCGGGGGGCTCGAGGCCCAGCTCCTCGACGAACTCGCGACGAGCGGCGTCACGCGGCTCTTCGGCGCCCGGCTCGAACTCGCCCTTGGGAATCGACCAGGCCCCGGCATCCTTGCGGGCCCAGAACGGCCCGCCCATGTGTGCGATGAGCACCTCGAGCGCGAGATGCCGCCGGTACAGCAGCAGTCCCGCGCTCCAGGCGACCATCAGACGCCCGCCGGGACGCGCGCCGCTTCTTCGGCGATCACATCGGCGCGCTTGCGGAACGTTCGGGCCGTCACCCGATCAAGGGCGATCTGCCCGCGCATGCGCTCGGCCTTCTCGTACAGAGACGGGCCGCCGAAGCCGGTGAGCACCTTCACGAGCACCGGCAGCAGCTCGATCATGAAGAACAGCGCCGCGATGAGCCAGTGCGCCCAGCGGAGAGCCGGCTCACGCTCGGACAACCGCTCGAGCGCCGAGATCTGACTCAGCAGGCCCACGGCTCCGGCATTGCCGTCCGCGACGGAGGCGGCGCGGTCGTTGTACGCCGCGAGCGCCGAATCGTACTGCGCGCGGGCCGCCGGGAGCTGGTCCGCGGCCTGCTGCTTGTTCTGCTCGGCGGAGGCGGCGGCGGCCTCGGCACCGGCCGAATTGGCAGCGGCCAGCGTCGACTGCGCCTGCGCGAGCTGGGCCGACAGGGTGTCGTACGCGGACTGCGCCTGCGTGAGCTGGGCCTGCGCGGCATCCGAACTCGCGCCGTCGCCGGCGACGCCCGTGCACCCCGGGACCGTGCCGGCACCCTGACCGGTCAGCTCGCACTGGTAGACGGCACGCGCCTGATCGATGACGGTCTGCTGCGCGGCGAGCTGCTGCGTCAGCTGGTCGACGGTCTGCTGCGCGGCGGCGGCCTCCGCCGAGGTCGACGACGTCCCGGCGACGATTCCGGTCGCGGCCTGGTTCTCGAGCGCGGCGACCTGGGCGCTCGCGGCATCGAGTGCTTGCTTCTCGGGCCCGTTCGTCACGGCATCCTGATCGCTCAGAGCCTGCGTGACGTTGGTCGAGTTGACCTCGCGATTGATGTCGTTCTGGAACACCTGCAGCACGAGCGGCTCGGCGACCACGATGCCGATCAGCGCGGCCATGATCACGCGCGGGAAGGCGAGGCCGAGCAGGCGGAACACGTTCTTCGTCGATCGCATCGTCGAGGTGAGGAAGCGGTCGAGGTTGAAGATGATGAGGCCCCACACGAGTGCGAGCGGGATGGCGAGGAAGATGCTGACGCGCACACCCGTCATCAGCGCGAACATCATCGATATCGCCGAGACGAGCGCCGTGCCCAGCAGCACGAGGAACATCTGCACGAAGCGCGGCACCTCTTCGGGCACCTCGTCGAGCACGTCGTTGTCGGCACCGCCGAGCACCGCCATGCGCCGAACGAGCGAGAGGCTCGGGCGACGGGGGTCGGCGCGGCGCAACCGCGGCGGACGGGCAGGGGATGCCACGGGCGCGGGGAACGGTGCGGCTTCGGGCAGCGCGGGCTCCTCCCGCTCCGGTGCGGGGTCCTCGGCGACCGTCTCGGCGACCGGCTGCGGGTCGGCGGGGATCGCTTCCGGCTCGGGCCACTCGAACGGAGCGGTGTCGTCATCGGTTGCGGGCGGTGCGCCCCACGGCTCGATCGGGTCGTCGAGGGTCGAATCACGTGCCGAGGAGTCGGCGTCGTCACGCTGCTGGGCGAGGATGTCGTCGAGGTACTGGGGCTCGCGATCATCGTCCGTCGTGAACTCGATACGGCCGTCGGAGCCGAAGCGGCCGGGCCGGTGAGCGGAAAAGGACATTCGCACAGGGTACGACGCGAGTCCTGTCCGCTCCTGAGCGGGGGCTGAGGCCAGGCCCAGACCCCGCTCAGGGAGGGATCAGACCAGGCGCTGCTTGGGTGAGACCTGGTAGGTGTTCTCGGGGTCGGAGAACACCGCGTCACCCAGGGCCGCGTCGATCGCGGCGAGCGTGTCGGCATCGAGCGTCACGCCCGAGGCCTTCACGGTGTCGGCGAGCTGCTCGGGACGCGAGGCGCCCACGAGGGCCGCGGCGATGTTCGGGTTCTGCAGCACCCAGGCGATCGCGAGCTGCGGCATGCCGAGGCCCGCCTCGTCGGCGATCGGCTTCAGTCGCTGCACGGCCTCGAGGACCTCGTCGCGCAGGAAGCCCTTGATGAAGTTCGCCCCGCTCTTGTCGTCGGTCGCCCGCGAACCGTCGGGAACCGGCTGCCCCGGCAGGTACTTGCCGCTGAGGACGCCCTGCGCCATCGGCGACCACACGATCTGCGAGATACCGAGCTCTTCACTGGTCGGCACGACCTTGCCCTCGATGACGCGCCACAGCATCGAGTACTGCGGCTGGTTCGAGATGAGCTGGATGCCGAGCTGCTGGGCGAGCGCATGACCGTCGCGCAGCTGCTCGGCGGTCCACTCGGAGACACCGATGTACAGCGCCTTGCCCTGACGGACGATGTCGGCGAAGGCCTGGAACGTCTCTTCGAGGGGCGTTTCGTAGTCGAAGCGGTGGGCCTGGTAGAGGTCGACGTAGTCGGTGCCGAGCCGCTTCAGGGACCCGTTGATCGAGTCCATGATGTGCTTCCGGCTCAGGCCGGTGTCGTTGGGGCCCATGGGACCGGTGGGGAAGTAGACCTTCGTGAAGATCTCGAGCGACTCGCGGCGATGCCCCTCGAGCGCCTTGCCCAGCACGACCTCCGCCGCCGTGTTGGCGTAGGTGTCTGCGGTGTCGAACGTCGTGATGCCAGCGTCGAGAGCGGCGTGCACCGTCTTGATCGCGGCGTCGTCACCGACCTGCGAACCGTGCGTCACCCAGTTCCCGAGGGTGATCTCCGAGATCTTGAATCCACTGTTGCCGAGGTAGCGATAACCGACCATGCGTCAACGCTATCGGGGGCTTCGGATACCGGGGGCCGCGAGAGCGTCGCCCGTCCGGGAAGCGCAGGCGGTGGGGGCAGCCTATGCGTTAGCGGAGAGAACCCTGGCAATCGCCCGCCCGGTCCAAACCGCCCGACGGACCGCCGCGGATGACCCCTGTGCGGCGTTCCCCGGCTGCCGCTCAATTCCCCCGTTCCTCGCCCTCGAACCGTCCACGTGGACGCTGGAGGTACTTCCCCCATGCCCGCTCTCGGCCCCTCCCTCTCCCTCCTCGCGCAGGCCGCCCCCGATCCCACCCCCGAACCGTTGCTCACACCGGTCGCCCCCGTCCCCGGGCAGGTGCCCGGCGACGTGACGGAGATCCCCGCCCCCGCACAGCCGGGGTCATCGATCAGCGGCGGGTTCCTCCCGGATTGGTCGATCGGGGAATGGGTCGGCTACAGCGGCATCATCCTGCTCGCCGTGCTCCTCACCGTCGTGGCGACCACGACCCTGTGGTGGATGCTGCACGCATGGCGCTCCGCAGAGGATCTGCGCGCGACGCAGTTCAGCTCGTCCCCCCGGCCGGCGCGCCACCGCTTCACGCTCCTCGTCCCCGGCCGTCACGAGGAGGAGGTGATGGGGCAGACTCTCGACCGCCTCGCTCAGCAGGATCACCCCGATTTCGAGATCATCGCGATCGTCGGCCACGACGACCCCGGCACTGAGTTCGTCGTGCGACAGGCTGCGGCGCGGCATCCGGATCTCATCACCGTCGTCGTCGATGACAGCGTCCCCAAGAACAAGCCCAAGGCGCTCAACAAAGCCCTCCGGATTGCGACCGGCGACATCGTCGGCGTCTTCGACGCGGAGGACGAAGTGCACCCGGGACTGCTCACGGTCGTCGACTCAAAGTTCCAGGAGACCGGGGCCGACGTCGTACAGGGCGGCGTACAGCTGATGAACTTCGAGACGAGCTGGTGGTCGTTGCGCAACGTTCTGGAGTACTACTTCTGGTTCCGCTCGCGCCTGCACTTCCACGCGCGCTCCAAGTTCATCCCCCTCGGCGGCAACACCGTCTTCGTCACCCGTGACCGGCTCGAATGGTCGCGCGGCTGGGATGACCAGTGCCTCGCGGAGGACTGCGAGCTGGGCGTGCGCCTCTCGAGCGACGGCGCCAAGGTCGTCGTCGCGTACAACCCCGAGTACGTCACCCGCGAGGAGACCCCACCGACTCTGACATCCCTCTACAAGCAGCGCACGCGCTGGAATCAGGGCTTCCTCCAGGTGCTGGGCAAGGGCGAGTGGAAGAAGCTCCCGACTCTCCGCCAGCGCCTGTACGCGCGCTACCTGCTGAACATGCCGTTCCTGCAGGCCGCGACGGGCCTGCTCATCCCCGTCTCGATCGCGTTCATCCTGCTGGTGAAGGTCCCGACGCCCGTCGCCCTCATCACGTTCCTGCCCCTCGTGCCGACCGTCATCACACTCGTCGCCGAAGCGGCCGGCCTGACGGAGTTCGGCCGCGTCTACGAGAGGAAGGTGCGGGTGCGCGACTACGTGCGCCTCGTCCTGGGCCTCGTGCCGTACCAGATCTTCCTCGCGGCCGCCGCGGTGCGCTCCGTCGTCCGGCAGGTGCGCGGTGACGGCAGCTGGGAGAAGACCGAGCACACCGGTGCGCACCGTGACACCACGGCATCCGACGATGAGGGGCGCCCGGCGACACCCGAACTGATCGGCACAGCGGCGGAGGCGGCCCGATGACCTCGACACTCGACCGCGTTCCCACCGACGCTCCTCATCACGAGGCACGCACGTCCTCGGATGCCACGCCCCGGCGACGCGTCTCGGCCTGGCGTTCGCGTCTCGGCGACGCCCTCTGGCTGCTCCCGCCCCTGCTGATCGGACTGATCGTCAACGCGATCAACCTCGGCGGCTCCCCCCAGCGCATCGACGACGAGGGCACCTACGCCGCGCAGGCATGGAGCATCGCCAACCTCGGCGAACTGACCCACTACACCTACTGGTACGACCACCCGCCGCTCGGCTGGATCCAGATCGCGGCGTGGGCCGGACTCACCGACGCGTGGGACCGTTACGACGTGGCCGTGATCGCCGCCCGTGAATCGATGCTGGTGGCCACAGCGATCGCGGCCGTCCTGCTGTGGTTCCTGGTCCGTCGGATCGGGTTCGCCCGCCTGACGGCATCCGTCGCGATGGCGGTGTTCCTGCTGTCGCCGCTCGCCGTGCAGTTCCACCGTCAGGTGTACCTGGACAACATCGCCACCGCGTGGCTGCTGGGCGCGTTCCTGCTCGCGATGAGCCGGCGCGCGCAGTTGCTCGGATACATCGGTGCCGCGGCGGCGTTCGGCGTGGCGGTCCTCACCAAGGAGACCTACCTCCTGGCCCTGCCGCTGCTGGCATGGATGATGTGGCGCGGAGCGGATCGCACGACACGGAGGTACACGCTGTCGGTCGCGGCCGCGGTGCTCGCGATCGTCGGCCTGACCTACGTCGCGTTCGCGCTCGTCAAGGGCGAGGTAGCGCCGGGACCGGGACGGGTGAGCCTGTGGGACGGGCTGGCCTTCCAGCTCGCTTCGCGCGACGGCAGCGGCTCGCTGTTCGATCCGGAGAGCCTGTTCTCGCGCACGGTGGGGCTGTGGTGGCAGTTGGATTCCGTCCTCGTCGTGACGGCCCTGGCCGCCGCCGTGGCCGCCCTCGCCGTGCGACGCCTCCGCCCGTGGGCCATCGCCCTTCTCGCTCTGACCGCGTTCATGTTCCGCGGCGGGTACCTCCCCGTGCCGTACGTGATCATGCTGCTCCCCTTCGCCGCGATCGTCGTGGCGGGCATGGGACAGGTGGCCGTCGAGGCCCTGCGCTCGCGCGTCACCGTGCGCCGGTTCGGCGGCGTGGCGGTGGCATCCGGTCTCGTCGTCGCACTCGTGGCCGCGGGGCCGCTCTGGGCCACACAGCTGCGAGGATTCCTGCTCGCCGATCTCGACCGGCCGCTGCGCGACGCGGAGGCGTGGATGACGCAGAACGCCCCCGCCGATGCGCGCATGCTCGTCGACGATGCCATGTGGGTCGACCTGGTCAGAGCCGGGTTCGAGCGTGAGAACGTCGTCTGGTACTACAAGGCCGACACCGATCCCGACGTGCAGGAACTCGCCCCCGACGGATGGCGCGACTACGACTACGTCCTCACGACCGACTCGATGCGCACCTTCCCCACGGAGTTCCCGACCGTGCGCCAGGCGATCGAGAACAGCGCGGTCGTCGCCTCGTTCGGCGAGGGCGCGCAGAAGGTCGACGTGCGACTCGTCGACGCCGCCCAGGCAGCCCTCGCGCAGGCCGCTGACGGCGACCTCTACGCCGCGCGCTCGGTCGCCGGCCAGCAGGTCCTGCAGAACCCCGACGTCGGCGTGCCCGGCGAGGAGCAGGATCTCCTCATCTCCGGTGTCGTCGACGGGCGCATCCTCCTGACGCTCGGCCAGCTGTCCGCCGGCGGACGCGTCGACGTCGCCGACATCGTGCAGCTCGAGGGCGACCCCTCCGGCGTCCACCGCCGACTCGTCGTCAGCTCGTTCGCAGGTCAGGACGCGCGAGGGGATGGACCGGGCGCCGACGCGCTGCTCCGCTTCTACGAATCGCTGTCCGGGCCCCTCCGCCCGGTGTCGGTCGACCGTGCCGACTCGGGCGTGATCATCACGTTCTCGCCCGACGAACCCGTCGACCTGCTCCCCCGACCCACCGCCTGACCTTCCTCCTCCCCCCGAAGAAAAGGACACCCCATGACCCGCATTTCCTCCCCGATGACCCGTCGCACCGTGCGCGGGCTCGCCCTCGCCACCGCGGCGTTGCTGCCCGCCGCGCTCGGTCTCGCGACGGCGCCCGCCGCGATGGCCGCGACCTCCGAACCCGCCGGCTGGGCGCGTGTGGCACACCTCTCGCCCGACACCAAGTCGGTCGACGTCCAGCTGACCGCCCTCGCCGGCGGCGCGGTCGTCTACGAGCTCGACGACGTCGCCTACGGCGCCGTCAGCCCCTACATCCCGCTCGCAGAAGGAACCTACGTCGTGTCGATGGTCCCCTCCGACGCCGCAGACGACGTCCAGCCCATCGTGCGCCAGTCCGTCGACGTGACCGAGGGCGCACCGCTCACCGTCGCGGCGTACGGGCGCAACGCCGACCTCCAGACGACGGTGTTCGAGGACGACCTCTCCGCCCCCGAGGAGGGCCAGGCACGCGTCCGCGTCGTGCAGGCGTCCACGATCGAGCCGACCGTGACCGTCGACACCGCCGAAGGCCGCCCGATCGCGCGCGACGTCCCGACGGGGTCGGCCACCGACTACGCCGCCGTCCCCGCCGGGTCGTGGGATCTCGAAATCAGCGGAACCGACGAAGCGGCCACCTCCGCCGTCGATCTGCCCGCGGGCTCCGTGTCCACCCTGTTCGTCCTCGACGACGCGCAGGGATCGCTCACCGCCCAGACCATCACCGACTCCGCGACGCTCGCCGACATGCCCGTCGGCGGCATCCACACCGGTGGCGGCGGAACCGCGGCCACCCCTGTCGGCCCGATCGGCATCGCCGGCGCGGTCGCGGCCGCCCTCGCAGGGTTCGCGACGATCGGGGCCCTGCACCGCCGCGGGGTGAAGGCGGACGCGTGAGCATCCTGCGACGCGCCCTCCCCGCCGGTGCCCTCGCCGCGGCGGTCGCCGTTGCGGTGTCGGCGTGCACGGCGCCGGGCGAGCCCGCGGACGGGTCGGCCGACGACACCGTCGCAGCCGCCTCCGCGTTCCTCGCGGAGTACGTCGACGACGGCCGCGTGGTGCGCACGGACCAGGGCGGCGACACCGTCAGCGAGGGGCAGGCATACGGCCTGCTCCTCGCCGTAGCCGCGGACGACGAGCCGGTGTTCGACCGCATCTGGGAGTGGACCACCGAGAATCTGCAACGGGACGACGGTCTCCTCGCGTGGCAGTGGCAGGACGGTGCCGTCGTCGACGACCAGCCCGCCTCGGACGCCGACCTGGATGCCGCCCGCGCCCTCGTCCTCGCCGGAGACGCCTTCGACCGCGACGATTTGCGCGAGCAGGGCATCGCCCTCGGCGCGTCACTGCTCGACCGCATGACGGCGGAGACGGCGCTGGGCCGGATCCTCCTCCCCGGCCCCTGGGCCGAGGCATCCCCGCACGCCTACAACCCGTCGTACGCCTCGCCCGCCGCGTACGAGGTGCTTGCCCAGGCCTCGGGTGACGAACGATGGAATGAGCTGGCGGCGGGCAGCCGCGCCGCCACGGACGCCCTCCTCGAGGCGAACCCCCTGCCGACGAACTGGGCCACGATCGGCGCGGACGGCTCGGTCGCCATCGCCGGCTCCGCGGGGGGAGGCGGCGAGCCCGGGTACGGCTACGACGCCGCGCGCACCCCGATCCGGTACGCGGAGTCCTGCGACCCGGCCGATCGGGCGCTCGCCGGTCGGATCGCCACGGCCCTGCCCGACTCCGCGACGCTCGCCGCGGAACTCGACTCCGGCGCCGGGTCGATCACGACCGATCAGCACCCGGTGGCCTACGCCGCTCGCGCGGCGGCCCTGGCCGCGGACGGTCGTGCCGACGACGCGCTCGCCGACGTCCAGCGGATGTCGGACACCGCGGCATCCACGCCGACGTACTACGGCGCCGCCTGGAACGCCCTCGCCGTCGCCATGCTGAACGACGACGTGCTGGGCGGCTGCCCTCCGCTTCGCGACGCGGGAGCGGGCGCGGCGCCCGCCCCCGCGGGGGACGCCGGCACCGCCACCGGCGCGGCCGCGGGTCTGCAGAACCCCGTGGCGCCGCGACAGGCCTCGACGGCGCGGCCGGTGCACATCTCGATCCCCGCGATCGGAGTGGACTCGGGCCTTATCGGCCTCGGTCTGGGCGGCGACGGCTGGATCGAGTCACCCCAGGACTACGACGACATCGGGTGGTACGAGGACGGCGTGCTCCCCGGCGAGATCGGGCCGGCGGTCATCGCCGGTCACGTCGACTCCCCGACGGGACCCGCGGTGTTCTACGACCTCCCCGAACTCGCGACGGGCGACACCGTGTCGATCCGTCGCGCCGACGGAACCACGGCGGACTTCGTCGTGACCGGTCTGCAGACGGTGGAGAAGGACACCTTCCCCACCGAGTCGGTGTACGCCCCGACACCCACTCCGGAGTTGCGACTGGTGACGTGTGCCGGGGCGTGGGATTCGACCACCGGCCACTACGTCGACAACCTCGTGGTGACGGCCGTCGCCGCCTGAGGCTCCGGAACGCGGCGACGCCCACGCGTGCTGCGGCTCGCCAGGGGCCGACAGCGCCACCACGCTCCGGCCCGGAACGGCCCTCAGCCGACCGACGTCTCCGCCGCGGCGGCCTCGTCTTCTTCGGTCGCGACGAGCTGACCGCACGCCCCGTCGATCTCCTTCCCGCGGGTGTCGCGGAGGGTCGTCGGGATCCCGGCGTCGTTGAGGCGCCGCACGAACTCGTTCTGCACGGGCACCTCGGAGGCGGTCCAGATCGACCCGGGCGTCGGGTTCAGCGGGATGGGGTTCACGTGCACCCAGCCCCGGCCGCGGGCGTTGAGCTTCTCGGCCAGCAGGTCCGCACGCCACGCGTGGTCGTTCATGTCCTTGATCAGGGCGTATTCGATCGAGACGCGGCGCCCGGTCTTGTCGAAGTACGCGCGGGCGGCATCCAGCGCCTCGTCGACCTTCCAGCGGGAGTTGACCGGGATCAGCTCGTCACGCAGGTGGTCGTCGGGCGCGTGCAGCGACAGGGCGAAGGTCACCGGGATGTCCTCGTTCGACAGCTTCGTGATCGCGGGGACGAGGCCCACCGTCGACACCGTGATGCCGCGGGCGCTCATGCCGAGCCCGTGCTCCTTGTCGACCATCACGCGCACGGCCTGCATGACCCGCGCATAGTTCGCGAGCGGTTCACCCATCCCCATGAAGACGATGTTGCTGACGCGGTCGAGCGAGTGGTCGTCGCGCTTCTTGCCGCCCAGGCCACCGGCGGCGATGAGGGCGTTGGCGCGCACGATCTGCTCGATGATCTCGGCCGCCGACATGTTGCGCGTGAGCCCGGCCTGGCCGGTGGCGCAGAACGGGCAGTTCATGCCGCACCCGGCCTGGCTCGACACGCACAGCGTGATGCGCCCGGGGTACCGCATGAGCACGGACTCGACGAGCGCGCCGTCGTGCAGCTTCCACAGGAACTTGATCGTGTCGCCGCGATCGGTCTCGAGACGCCGCACCTCTGTCAGCAACGGCGGCAGCAGCCCCGCGACGAGTTCTTCGCGACCGGATGCCGGCAGGTCGGTCATGTCGGCGGCATCCGACGTGTAGTGGGTGAAGTAGTGCTTCTCGAGCTGCTTCGCACGGAACCCGGGGAGCCCGAGCTCCTTCACCTTGGCCACGCGCTCCTCGGCGGTGAGGTCGGCGAGGTGGACGGGCGGCTTGCCGCGCTTGGGACTGGCGAACTGCAGCAGGGGACGACCGGTCTCGTCCTTCGCCTGCTGCCATCCCTCGGTCTTCGGCCGCACCTGCCGGGGCTTCGTCTCGCGCACCGCGGTGTCGGCCGGGGCCCCCGCGGGACGCACCTGCCGGGGCGGAGTCTCGCGCACGGGGGTCTGATCGGTCATGGTCCCAGGGTACCGGCGGCCACCTGCGGCGAGGCTGGGCGAGGCGCGGCCCGCACAACTCCGGCGAAACCGCCTCGTCTCGCAGCGCCCGTGCCGGGCGCCCGATTCTGCAGGAGTTGTGAGACCGAGCGCCGCGCACCCCACGACACGGCAGCCCTAAACTGCATCCCATGCCCGGTGCCGGTGACGTCTCCCTCCCGCCCGGCGGCGTGCAGAAGCTGCTGAACAACAACGTCGTCGTGTCGATCGACGCCGACGGCCGGGAACGCGTGCTCATGGGTCGCGGCATCGGCTTCCAGCTCAAGCACGACGGGCGCATCGACCCAGCGAAGGTCGAGAAGACGTTCATCCTCGACCAGGCCAGCGATACCGCGCACGCCCGTAAGCTCCTCACGGACGCCCCGTACACGCTGGTGCAGGCGGTGCTGCGAGCGGTCGACGAAGCCGAACGCGAACTCGGCCGCGACCTCGGCCGACGGTTCCCGCTGGCCGTCATCGATCACGTGCACTACGTGGTGGAGCGCCTCGACCAGGGCATCCGCATCCCGGGGACCTCGATGCCCGAGCTGCGCATCCTGCACCCCGACGAGTCACGCGTGGCGGAGCACATGGCCGCCTCTATCGCGGCATCCCTCGAGCGCGAACTCCCTCCCGAGGAGGGCGTGTTCCTCACGATGCACCTCCTGAACGCCACGCGCGACGAACCCAACGGCACCGCGGCCCTGCTGTTCCGTCGAGTGCAGCACGTGGTGCGCACGGTGGAGACGGGCCTGGGGACCGCGTTGGACACGGGCAGCGCGGACTACGCCCGATTCGTGTTGCACGTGCGCTTCCTGCTGCAGCGGCTCGTCGAGCGCACCATGCTCGCGAGCGGCGATTCGTCGTTCTTCGAGTTCGCGAAGCACCGGTATCCGCGCGCGTTCGGGATCGCCGAGTCCGTCAAGGCGTACGTGCTGGCCGCCACCGGCTCGGCCCTGACCGACGAAGAGGTGCTGTACCTGATCGTGCATGTGGAGCGGTTGGCGACGAGCATGGGCCGCGGCGCCGACGCTGGCGACCCCGGCGCGCCGGTGCTATAGTCGCCGACGCAGGGTTCATCCCCTGCCGACGATTCCTGGATTGTTACCGCGCGAGCGGGCAAGACCTGAACTCACATCGCTGACGAGCGATGAACGGGTTCGGGTCTTTTTTATTGCCCGAAACTCTCCGGGGCCGTCGCCACAGAACATTCGACAGGCCGCACAGACGCGGCGAAAGGCAGGCGGTTCCGATGGCGGATCACGCGAAGACAGCGGCGGGCGTTCTCGCCGGTGTGGGTGGAGAGAGCAACGTCCAGTCCCTCGTGCATTGCGCGACGAGGCTCCGATTCGTCCTGAAGGACGAGAGCAAAGCGGATGCCACGGCCCTCCGCGCGACGCCCGGTGTCATCACCACGGCACAGGCGGGTGGGCAGTACCAGGTCGTGATCGGCAACGACGTCCCCGACGTCTACGCCGCGATCCAGGCCCAGACGAAGCTCGGCGGCGGCGACGGTGCCACCGAAGACGGCCCGAAGGGCAACCTCTTCAACCGCTTCATCAAGATGATCTCGGCGATCTTCACGCCGATCCTCTGGGCCCTCGCCGGTACCGGTCTGCTGAAGGCGTTCCTCGCTGCCGCCGTGACCTTCGGCTGGATGGATGCCACGACCACGACCTACACGATCCTCAACGCGCTCTCCGATGCGCTGATCAACTTCCTGCCCCTCGCGCTGGCCATCACCGCGGCGCGTTACTTCAAGGCATCCGAGTTCACCTCGTTCGCGATCGCCGGCGCGCTCGTGTACCCCTCGATCACCGCGCTGACCGGTGCGCCCGACGTGACCTTCTTCGGCATCCCGGTGACGATGGTCAGCTACGTCTCGAGCGTCATCCCGGTCATCATCATCGTGTGGCTCCAGAGCCACGCGGAGCGTTTCCTCCTGCGCGTGCTGCCCGGCGCGATCCGCCGCTTCGTCACCCCCATGCTCGTCGTGCTCGTCGCAGTGCCGCTGGTCTTCGTGGTAATCGGACCGATCTCGGCGCTCATCGGCGGTGGGCTGGCCTCGGGCATCGGCTGGGTCTTCGAGACGGTGCCGTGGCTCGGCGGCGCCATCATGGGCGGTCTCTGGCAGGTGTTCGTGATCTTCGGTCTGCACTGGGGCCTGGTTCCGCTCTTCCAGCTGGAGTACCAGACCACCGGCATGATCCTGCTCATCGGCCCCGTGTTCGCGGCTGTTCTGGCCCAGGCGGCCGCCGTCGCCGGTGTGCTCGTCCGCACGCGCAACAAGAACCTCCGCTCCCTCGCCGCGCCCGCCACGCTCTCGGGCTTCCTGGCCGGCATCACCGAACCCGCGATCTACGGCATCAACCTTCCGCTGAAGCGCCCCTTCGCCTTCGGCATCGTCGGCGGTGCCCTGGGTGGCGCGATCATCGCCATGGGTGGGGTCTTCTCGACGGCCTTCGTGGTTCCGTCGGGCCTCGCACTCCCCGCGCTCCTCGGCAACGGCAACATGGTCATGCTCGGCATCGGTCTGGCCGCCGCCGTCCTCGTGCCCTTCCTGCTGGTCGTGCTCGTCGGCTTCCGCGACCCGACCGACGACACCGCCCCCGCCGCGGTCGCCACCGACACGGTCGTCCTCGCGCCCGTCGACGGCACCGCCGTCCCGCTGAGCGAGGTCCCGGATGCCGCCTTCGCCGACGGTTCGCTGGGCAAGGGCGTCGCGATCCGCCCCACCTCCGGAGCCGTCTACGCCCCCTTCGACGCCACCGTCGTCGCGGCGTTCCCCACCGGCCACGCCGTCGGGCTTCGCGGAGTCGACGGCGTCGAGTTGCTGATCCACGTGGGCCTGGACACCGTCAAGCTCGGCGGCGAGCATTTCGCCCTGAAGGTCGCCTCCGGTCAGCAGGTGAAGGCCGGTGACCTCCTGCTCGAGTTCGACGGCGACGCGATCGAGCGCGCCGGATACGACCTCATCACCCCGGTGATCGTGACGAACGGCGACCTCTACCCCGACGTCGCCGACGTGGCATCCGGCCCGCTCTCGCACGGCGAGACGCTGTTCCGCGCGGTGTCCGTCGATGCGATGACCACCGCCCGCTGACCCTGGAGACACCCCCATGACGACCACTCCTTTCCCCGACGGCTTCCTCTGGGGCGGCGCGACCGCCGCGAACCAGATCGAGGGCGCCTACGACGAGGACGGCAAGGGCCTCTCGGTGCAGGACGTGATGCCCCGCGGCATCTCCGGTCCGCGCACCGATCGCCCCACGCCCGACAACCTCAAGCTGGTGGGTATCGACCACTACCACCGCTACGCCGAGGACATCGCCCTGTTCGCCGAGATGGGTTTCTCGGTCTACCGCTTCTCCATCGCGTGGAGCCGCATCTTCCCGAACGGCGACGAGACCGAGCCGAACGAGGAGGGCCTGGCGTTCTACGACCGGGTGCTCGACGAACTCGAGAAGCACGGCATCGAGCCGCTCGTGACGATCTCGCACTACGAGACGCCGTTGCACCTCGCCGAGCAGTACGGCGGGTGGACGAACCGCGCGCTCATCGGGTTCTACGAGCGCTACGCCCGGACCCTCTTCGAGCGCTTCGGCAACCGCGTGACCTACTGGCTGACGTTCAACGAGATCAACTCCCTGCTGCACGCGCCGTTCATGAGCGGCGGCATCCCGATCCCCGACGGCGGCGTGCCGAAGGGCGAGCTGTACCAGGCGATGCACCACGAGCTCGTGGCATCCGCCCGGGCCACTCGCATCGCCCGCGAGGTCGCCCCCGCGGCGAAGGTCGGCTGCATGGTGCTGTCGATGCCGATCTACCCGCTCAGCCCGTCGCCCGCCGACGCGGTCGCGGTGATGGATGCCGACCACGGCAACCTCGTCTACGGCGACGTGCATACCCGTGGCGAGTACCCCGGGTACTTCCTGCGGCGCCTCCGCGAGGAGGGCATCGAGCTCGACATCACGGACGAGGACCGCGCCGATCTGAAGAACACGGTCGACTTCGTCTCGTTCAGCTACTACATGTCGATCGCGGAGACCGCGGATGCCGACAAGCGCGGTTCCGGCGAGGGCAACATCATGGGCGGTGTGCCGAACCCCACGCTCCCGGCGAGCGAGTGGGGCTGGCAGATCGATCCCGTGGGCCTGCGCCTGGTGCTCAACCAGTTCTGGGACCGCTGGCAGAAGCCGCTGTTCATCGTCGAGAACGGGTTGGGCGCGCGCGACCAGCTCGTCGAGGTCGACGGAGAGAAGACGGTCGTCGACGACTACCGCATCCAGTACCTCAACGACCACCTCGTGCAGGTCGGCGAGGCGCTGGAGGACGGCGTCGCTGTGCTCGGGTACACCTCGTGGGGCTGCATCGACATCGTCAGCGCCAGCACGGCGCAGCTGAGCAAGCGATACGGTTTCATCTACGTCGACCGCAACGACGACGGCTCCGGAACCCTGAATCGGTACCGGAAGAAGTCGTTCCACTGGTACTCCGACGTCATCCGGACCAACGGCGGGTCGCTGACCCGCTGATCCCCATCGATCGGATCGGCCCCGGGCACCCACCGCCCGGGGCCTTTCCGCGGAGAACGCATGACCCGCATCGCTTTCCTCGATGTCGACGGCACGATCCTCGAGCACGGCTCGCTGATCGCCCCCTCGACCGTGACCGCCATCCGTCAGGCGCGCGCCAACGGCCACCTCGTGTGGCTCTGCACGGGCCGCGCCCAGGGCGATATCCACCCCGACGTCACGGCCATCGGCTTCGACGGCGCGATCAGCAACGGCGGCGCGTACGCCACGCGCAACGGCGAGATGCTCGTGCGCCATCCGATGCGCCGCGACGACGTGGCGGCGATCGAGGACTACTTCGCCGCGCATGGCATCCATTACTTCCTCCAGTCGCACGAGGCGGTGTTCGCCTCGCCCGGCATCGAGCCGGTGACGCGCGAGTACGTGCGCCAGCGCCTCGCGCAGCGGGCCGCCGCCGGACTCGATGTCCCGGCGACCACCGCGATCCCGCGCACGCGGCCGCTCGCCGAGGTCGACCGCGATCAGGTCGCGAAAGCGGTGTTCGTGAGCCCCGCCGCCGACACGGTCGCGCACGCCGCCGCCGAACTGGGCGAGCGGTTCCACGTCATTCCGGGCTCGATCCCGCTCCCGGGCGGCTCGAACGGCGAGATCGGGCTCACGGGCGTCACGAAGGGATCCGCGATCCTCGAAGTGCTGGCGCTGCTCGGCCTCGACCCGGCGGATGCCATCGGCATCGGCGACTCGTGGAACGACGTCGAGATGTTCCAGGTCGTCGGCACCCCGGTCGCTATGGGTAACGCGGTGCCGGAACTGCAGGCTCAGGCCGGTCGCGTGACGACCGCGGTGCTGGACGACGGCGTCCACAACGCCTTCGCCGAGCTGGGCCTGATCTGAGGCCGCCCCCTCCCGTCGATAAACGCTGATCCTCGCGAGACACGCCGCGGCGCAGCGTTTCTGGAGAGGAACGGCGTTTATCGGTGCGAGGAGCCTCAGTCCAGGAAGATGTCGGGGTACATGGCCTCGTCGGGAGTGCCGGGGACGGCGGCGTAGCCGGAGAAATCCGTCACGCCCGCGGCCTCCAGCACGTCCTCGACGATCAGCGTCCGGCCGGTGAGCTCGCGCGACGGCTGCGTAAGCACCTCGTACGCGGCATCCGCGTAGATCTCGGGCGTGCGCGAGACCCGCATGAGCCGGTCGCCGCCGATGACGTTCTGCACCGCCGCGGTCGCGATGGTCGTGCGCGGCCACAGGGCGTTCGCGGCGATCCCGTCGCTCGCGAACTCCGACGCGATCCCCAGCGTCGCCATCGTCATGCCGAACTTCGCCAGGCTGTACCCGGTGTGCGCTCCCAGCCAGCGAGGCGTGACGTTCAGCGGCGGCGAGAGCGACAGGATGTGCGGGTTCTCGGCGTCCTTCAGCATCGGGATTGCCGCGCGCGAGAGCAGGAACGTCCCGCGGACGTTGACGTCCTGCATCAGGTCGTACTTCTTCGTCGCGAGGTCGAGCGAACCCGACAGGTCGATGACGCTGGCGTTGTTCACCACGATGTCGACGCCGCCGAACTCCCCCACCGTGCGGATGACGGCCTCGGTGATCGATTCCTCGTCGCGGACGTCGCCGACGATCGGCAGCGCCTGGCCGCCCGCGGCGCGGATCGCCTCGGCCGCAGTGTGAATCGTGCCCTCGAGCTTCGGATGCGGGGTGTCGGTCTTGGCCAGGATCGCGATGTTCGCCCCGTCGCGCGCCGCGCGCAGCGCGATCGCGAGGCCGATGCCGCGGCTGCCGCCGGACATCAAGAGGGTCTTCCCAGCCAATGTCATGAGCGTCCTTTCGCGGAGGCGGCCGCGAAGGCCGCGACCCGGGCCCGCGCGTCGGGGGTCTCGAATGCGGCACCGATCGTGGCGGCTTCGTCGGCGAGATTCTCCGCGAACGTGCGACCGGCTCCGACGCGTACCAGCCGTGTGGCCTGACCGAACGCCGCGGTCGCCCCGTCGAGCCAGAACCGCGCGATCTCCTCGACCCGCGAGACCAGATCCGTGGATGCCACGACCTCCGCGACCAGCCCCCACTCGAGGGCCTCCGCGGCATCCAGCATCCGGTCCTGCAACAGCAGCTGCAGCGCGCGGCGCTGGCCGATCGCGGCGGGGAGCAGCGTCGAGACGCCGAGGTCGGGGGTGAGACCGATGTTGGCGTAGCGGCTGACGAAGCGGGCGTTCTCGCTCGCCACGACGTAGTCGGCCGTGAGCATGAGTCCGAGTCCGCCGCCGGCGACCGCGCCCTGCACGGCGGCGACCATCGGCAGCGGCGCCTCGACGAACGTGCGGATGCCGTCGTGGATCGCCTCCGCCGTCTCGGTGACATCGGCACCGGACGCACCGGTCGTCGCCATTGCCACGACGTCGCCACCGGCGCAGAACGCGGGGCCCGCGGCATCCAGGATCACGGCTCCCACGGAAGCGTCGGACGTGACCTCGTGGGCGACGTCGCGCCAGCGGCGGGCCATCGGGAAGTCCATCGCGTTGAGCGACGCGGGACGGTCGAACGTGACGCGGGCGAGGCCCGCATCGACGGAGAGGAGGATGCCGTCGGTCATTTCGGCGCCATTCGGATCGCGCCGTCGAGACGGATGGTCTCGCCGTTGAGGTAGCCGTTGTCGACGATCGCCAGCACGAGACGCGCGTACTCGTCGGGGGCGCCGAGGCGTGACGGGTAGGGCACCTGCTGGCCGAGGGAGTCCTGCGCGGCCTGCGGCAGTCCCTTGAGCATGGGGGTCTCCATGATGCCGGGGGCGATGGTGACCACGCGGATGCCGTGGCGCGCCAGCTCGCGCGCGATCGGCAGCGTCATCGCGTGCACGCCGCCCTTGCTGGCGGAGTACGCGGGTTGACCGATCTGCCCGTCGAACGCCGCGACGCTCGCGGTATTGACGATGACGCCGCGGTCGCCGCCCTCCGCCGGCTCCTGGGCCGCCATGAGCGCCGACGCCTGCGCGATGACGTTGTAGGTGCCGACGAGGTTGATCCGGATCAGCCGTTCGAAGTCGGCCAGGGGCGTCGGCTTCAGGTCGCGGTCGAGCACCTTCGCGGGCGGGGCGATCCCCGCGCAGTTCACCACAACGCGCAGCGGTCCCGCCTCGGCGGCGCGGGCCGCGGCGGCGGCGACCTGCTCGGCATCCGTGACGTCCGCCGCCGCGAACGTGCCGCCGAGCTCGTCGGCGACGGCCGCTCCGGCGGAGGACGCCAGGTCGACGATCGTGACGCGCGCACCCGCGGCGCTCAGGCGATGCGCGGTGGCGAGACCGAGCCCCGAAGCCCCTCCGCTGACGAGGGCGGATACACCCGCGATGTCCATGCGTTCTCCTTCGAAGCAGAAACTCGGTGTCACTCTACCCGGGACTCAGGTTCGGCGTGACCGTGCCCGCGGGGGACGGCGGGACCTCATGATCGGCAGCCGCACCGTGCCCGTCGGGGCACCGTCCGACAGGAGTGCGACCTCGTCGGCGCTCCAGCCGTACGCATCCCGCACCCTCGCACCGAGCGTGGCGACGGGCGAGGCCAGCACGACCTCGACCCCTCGGACCACGCCGACCGCGTTCGGATCCAGATCGTGCGCCGCTGCTTGCAGCTGGAGGACGAGCGTCCGCACACGCTCCTGACCATAGGCGGCGGATGCCAGGTGCCAGTCCCCGACGACCACGAGCGTGCCGGCCGGGCGGCGGCGTGTCGCCTCCAGCCGGGAACGACCGACGCTCAGCCACCCCACGCACACGATGACGACGGTCGCCACCACGACCCCGGTGATGATCGCCGGGACGAAGAACGTCGCCGCGAGAACGGTGGCCGACCCCCACCCCGCGGTCAGCCCGACCAGCATGCGGACGAGCGAGTACACGGCGTACGAGCCACCGATGACGGCGATGACGCGCAGCGGCTGCGCCGGCTCGACGGGCGAGCGGAGGGCTGCCCACGCGCAGGCCACGCACGCCACCGCGACGGCGACACCCCGGACGATGAGGGGCGTCGGCTGCGGCACGGTCGTGGACACCACCGCGACGGTCACCGTCAGGGCGAATGCCAGCACCCCGGGTTCGAGGGCTCGACGCTCGGTCAGGACGCAGAGCCCCACGAAGAGGAGCGAGGGAGCCAGGACCATCGCGGTGTCGCCCATGACCTGGAAGAGGACGCCGCCCCCCGTGCGGGCGACCACGTAGAGGGCGCACGCACTCACCACGCAGACGAAGAACCCCGTGGCGAAGCGGAGGAAGAGCCGCATGGTGCTCGGCCCGCCGAGATGGGGGAGAGCGACGAAGAGGACGCTGGACACGACGGCGACGCTGACTGCGAGCAACGCCACCGACAGGTCCACGGCACCCTCACCCCTCATTCGCCACTCCGAGGCGGGCGGCGGCGAGGATTCAGCGTAGCCCGCGAGACGGATCCGCGGAGGCCGTTCACCTGCCCCTTGACCGGAAGCGGCCCGGCCGTTCGTTCTACGCTCGTCGAGTGGACTTCATGCTCGAGCGGGTGGACCTCGACGACCCGCGGGCCGTCGCGCTGCGCGGCATCCTGGAGGTCGATCTCGACGAGCGCTACCGCGACGTCGACGCCGACGACCCGCCGGGCAGGGCCGATGAGCGCGCGCGAGCGCTGGCCGTGCACGCGGAGGAGGTCGTCGCGACCGTCGTGGCGGTGGATGCCGGCGGCACCGCGCTCGGACACGTGATGCTGCGCCGTCTCGGCGACGAGTGGGAGCTGAAACGCCTGATCGTCACCGCCGCCGCGCGCCGACGGGGTGTGGGCCGCGCGCTGACGGACGCCGTTGTCGCGACGGCACGAGAGGGCGGTGCTCACCGCGTGATCCTGCAGAGCGGACGGATGCAACCCGAGTCGCTCGCGCTGTACGAGCGCGCGGGCTTCACCCCGATCCCCGTATATGAGCCCTACATCGCGACGATGCCCGACTCGCTGTGCTTCGAGCGGGTGCTCTGACTCCCCCACGTCGCCACCTCACCCGCCGACGAAGCGGAAGGCCCCGGTGGTCACGGCGGCGGTGAGCGCGACGCCGATCAGCAGGACCGCTCCGCTGAGCGCGACGCCGTCGCGCGGGTGCAGACGCGAGGGCCGCGACCAGGTGCGTTCGATCGGCGCCCCGAATCCGCGGGCCTCCATCGCGGTCGCCAAGGTCGTGCCGCGGCGGACGGCGAACACCAGCAGCACGAAAGCCATGCCGAGGAAGCGCCGCACGGCTCCGCGGTCGCCGAGACCGCGGGCGCGGCGAGCGAGCGTCATGGTGCGCCAGTCGTCGACGAACAGCCCGACCGTGCGGGCACCGGCGAGGACGCCGAGGACGAACCGGCTCGGCAGCTTCGCGACCTGCGCGAGCGCGTCGGCGAGCTCGGTCGGATCGGTGCGCCCGAACAGCAGGATCGTCGGCAGGCCCAGCGCGAGCACGCGCAACATGACCGCGAGCGACAGCGCGATGGAGTCGTCGCTGACCGTGGCGAACAGGAACTGGCCGTAGACGGTGCCCCCCGGCTTGGCGTACAGCAGCATGCTCACCCCGGCGACGGGGGCGAACACGACGATGGGCACCAGCCGCCGCGCGACGGTCCCGACCGCCAGCCCGGTCAGCGGAAGGCACGCGAGCTCGAGCACGATCGCGACCGAGGCGCTGACGGGGTCGAGGGTGGCGAACAGCGGAATCGACAGCACGAGTGCGATGAGGATCTTCGTCACCGGGTTGACCCCGTCGAGCCAGGCTCCGGCCCGCTCGGCCACGGCGACCTCCGCGCTCATGCCGCGCCCCCGAGCGCGATGCGGTGCTGGCCGAGGTGGTGGATGACGTCGGCATCGTGCGTGACGGCGACGACGGTGCGCCCGCGCGCGATCTCGCGCTGCAGCAGGGCGACGAGCTCGCTCCAGCCGCGGCGATCCTGACCGAAGGTCGGTTCGTCGAGCACGATCACGGCGGGCGACGACGCCAGGACGGTCGCGACCGACAGTCGACGCTTCTGACCGCCCGAGAGGGTGAACGGATGGGCTTCGGCGAGGGATGCCAGATCGAGCCGTTCGAGCAGGTCGTCGACGATCGCGTCGACCTCGGCCGCCGGCATCCTGAGGGCCCGGGGTCCGACCGCGAGTTCTTCGCGCAGCGTCGAGGCGAGGAACTGGTGCTCGGGTTCCTGGAACACCGTGCCGATGCGGGTGAGGAGTTCCGTCGAGCGCCAGCGCGAGGGACGCCGGACACCCCTGGTGGCGAGCGCGGGCGTCGCCGCGACTTCCCCGGCGAGCTCGGGCAGAAGCCCGGCGAGGGTCAGCGCGAGCGTCGACTTGCCCGCGCCGTTCGGGCCGGTCACGACCGTTCCGGCACCTTCGGGGATCACGACGTCCAGTCCCGCCCGCACGGGTGCGCGGCGGTCGCGACCGATCGCGAGAGCGGACGCCGAGAGCGCGGCATCCATCGGCGGGGCGACCGGAGCGAGCACCGGCAGGTCGATCGGACGACCCGGCACCCACACACCGGCCGCGGCGAGCGCCGCGCCGTGCTCCGCGAACACCCACGCGGGCGGACCGTCGGCGAGGAGTCCCCCGCTGCGCGCCAGCACGATCACGCGCGTCACCAGGTCGGCCCAGACGGCGGTGCGATGCTCGATGAGGACGAGGGTCGTCTCGTCGCGCGTGACCACCCGTTCCACCGCCGACCTCACCTCGCGCACGCCGTCGGGGTCGAGGTTCGCCGTGGGTTCGTCCAGCAGCAGGAGCCCCGGACGCATCGCCAGCACGCCGGCGAGCGCGAGTCGCTGCTTCTGGCCGCCCGACAACGCCTTCGTCGGCCGATCGAGCGGCACATCGAGACCCACGGATGCCAACGCCTCGGCGACCCGTGAGGGAATGGCATCCGCCGGTAGACCGAGGTTCTCGCAGCCGAAGGCGACGTCGTCGCCGACCTTCGACAGCACGACCCCCGACTCGGGGTCCTGCAGGACGAGGCCGATGCGGCCGCGCTGCGCCTCGGGAGGCTGACCGTCGACGAGGATGCGACCCGTGGCCACACCCTCGTCGCTGCCCCCGAGGAGGCCGGCGAGCCCGGCGAGGAGCGTCGACTTGCCCGCCCCGGACGCGCCGAGGAGCAGCACCCGCTCCCCCGGTTCGATCGTGAGGTCGACGTCGGCCGTGGCGGGCAGCCGGCGACCGGCGTAGCGCCACCCCCAGCCGTCGACCTCGACGCGTGCCGGATGCGGCATCAGACCTCGCGGCGGCGTTCGCGTCCCGCGGCGAAGCGGCTGAGGGCGCCGCTCGCGGCGAGCGCCCGCACGAGCAGCCAGCCCACCACACCGCCGAGTACGGCGCCGGAGACGACGAGCGTGCCGAGGTAGAGGAGGTTGAACTCGGCGGTCTTGACGATGTTGCCCGTGAAGAACTCCAACACCCACGCCCCGACACCGGCCCCCGCGCCGGCGAGCATCGCCACCGGGAGCGAGAAGCGGAGGTAGAGGAACGCGAGGAAGATCAGCTCGGCGCCCAGTCCCTGCGCGAGGCCCGAGTAGATCGTGCTGATGCCCCACACGTTGCCGATGAGGGCCGAGACGATCGCCGCGATGAGTTCGACGAGCAGCGCCGCCCCGGGCTTGCGGATGATCAGACCGCCGACCACGCCGCCGAGCAGCCAGATCCCCACGGCGATGCCGCCGAGGCCGGGCGTGAGGCCGTCCATCGCGGCGAACCAGACGCCGCCGACGGTGTTCCAGCCCCAGAAGACGAGGCCGATCGCGACGCCCAGAACGGCGGCGACGACGATGTCGACGACGCGCCAGCGGAAGCGGTCGGACGTGGCGACGGCCGGGGCCGTCCGGGCAGACGTGGACGTGTGCATTTCGCTCCTCCCTGCGCCGGCATGATCCGGATCAGGTTCGACGGTCGAAGCGTGGGTCGCTTCCTCTCAGCCCGGCTCACCGGACTCCCGTGGTTGTGAAACCCGAGTATAGGCCGGTGCCCGGGGTAGCGTGGGCGAGTGCACGATGCGACCCCGGCCACGAGGCGTGAGCTGCGTGACCAGGTCCCTCCGCCGACCGAAGCGGATGCGGTGCCCGAGGTGCCGGCGTCCGCCGCAGCGCCCGACTCCGTCGCCGCCGGGTCGGCCGTGCCGGTCGCGCCCGCCGATTCCACGCCCGGCGATTCCGCGCCCACCGAGCGCACCCTCATCGGCGAACCGATCGCTCTGACGTGGGTCGACCCCGAGGCCGCCGCCTCTCCGCGCCCGACCCCCGAGTTCACGCTCGAGACCTGGCGCCCGCGGGTGCCCGACCTCCTCGCCGGTCGCCGGAGACGGGCGCTGCGACCCGCCACCGTCATCCCGCCCCTGCTTCTGCTGCTGCTCGTCGCGGCCTACGCCGCGGTCACCCTGCTGTGGCCGCTGAACGCCGTGCCGCCGAAGGTCACCCCCCTCGCCGTCCAGCCCGCCGCCGCGCCGGACGCCGCTCCCGCGTGGCCCGGCGAGGGCGAGGCGGCGATCGCGGTGCAGGGCATGCCCGGCGTGCTGTCGTCGGCCGATGCTCCCGAGTCGATCGCGAGCATCACCAAGGTCGTCACGGCGCTGCTCGTGCTCGAACGCCTTCCGCTGGCCCCCGGCGAGCAGGGCCCGACCTATGCCTTCACGCAGGCCGACAGCGACGACTACTGGCAGTACCGCTTCCGCGGCGAGTCGTCCCTCGACGTCCCGGTGGACGGAACGCTCACCGAGCTGCAGATGCTCCAGGGCATGCTCATCGCCTCGGCCAACAACTACGCCCAGCGGCTGGCATCCGATCTCTGGCCCTCCAACGCCGACTTCGTCGCCGCGGCCGATCGCTACCTCACCGAGCGCGGCATCTCGGGTATCACGATCGTCAATCCCACGGGCATCGAGGAGGGCAACACCGCGACTCCCACGGCCCTCATCGCCCTCGCCGAGAAGGCGCTGCAGAACCCCGTGATCGCCGAGATCGTGCGCACGCCCGAGCTGTCACTGCCGGGCGCGGGATCGTTCCGAAACGGCAATCAACTGCTCGCCGACCCCGGTGTCGTCGGCATCAAGACCGGGACCCTGGATGCCTGGAACCTGCTGTCGGCGAAAGATCTGACGGTCGGCGGGGTGACGGTGCGCACGTACGCGGCGGTGCTCGGACAGCCCGGTCCGGACGAGCGCGACCTGGCCAGTCGCGTCCTCTACGCCCGCCTCGAGGAAGAGGTGCGCCTGCGGACCTCGCTGCCCGCGGGAACCGCCGTCGGCACCGTCTCGACACTGTGGGGCGAGAACGTCTCGCTCGTCACGGCGGACGACGCGCAGAACGTGCTGTGGAACGGCGCCAGCGCCACCCCCGCGACGTCGTTCACCCTCGGCGAGGCGCGCGACGCCGGCGACACCGTCGGCGAGCTGATCACCACCGGGCCCCTGGATGCCGCGACCGTCGACGTGCAGCTGCAGACCGACATCGCGCCGCCCAGCCCCTGGTGGCGGCTGACCCACCCGCTCGACCTCTTCGGGTTGAACGACTGAGAGTCGGCCGGCTGCCGTGCGTCCAATATTCGCCGGGATGACAGGTTCCGCCGAGAGTACGTCGTGATAGTCAGATACGTGCTGTCCGCCGCGCATTGACGACGGACAGCACGTATCTGACGCTGCGTTAATCGAGACCGAGAACGGACACAGCCGCGTCCGTCGTCGCGGACGCAACGACGAGGGCGACGTCGAATGTGCGTGCCGTTATCTGCGCGGTGGCGCTCTGCGACCGGATCATCAGGGGGCGATCGTCGCCGACTGCCTCGCAGAGAACAATGGCCGTGCGTGCTGGTCGCAGCACACCGGCGCATGCAGCCTCCACGCTGAGCTCGCTGAGCGCGGCGGCATCCACTCGCTCTACGCGGAAACCAACGTCGGTCGCGGCGGGGAATGCCATCTCGGGCACCTTCTCGTCAGCGTGAGTGAGGGCCATGGCGAGGTACCCGGTGCCGAGCGAATCGGCGAGCAGACTGCCTGCTGGGTGCGCGGTCAGCACACCGTCGAACCGGACTGGCGTCTTCTGGATGTGGTTATTGTGCGCGACATATGCGATCCGCTCGCCGTCCGCGAGCGTCTCGACTGCATCCCTGATGCGCTGGGCGACGTACACCTCACGAATCGTCGTGTCGTCACTGCGTCCCGCGCCGGAAAATAGGTCAGCCACTGCTCGCAGCATGACATCTGTTGTCGCGGCCGCCTCGATGAGGGCGCTGGCTTCCTGCCAAAGGCTGGCATCGGCGTCCGCTCGATGTACTGCGGCAAGCGCATCGACCCTGGCTCGCAGTCGGGTCAGGTGCACGGTGAGTGAATCCTGAACATCCTGTTCGAGCGCGAGCCATGACATGGCACTCGCTGCCGCCGAGCCTCCCTGGACCCGTGCCGCCAGCTTGCTCGTCGCGTGTACGAGCTCCGAGGAGCCGGGATCGATTCTGGCGAGCACGCCCACGAGCGGTGCGACGCTCGGCGCAATCGAGAGGGAGTTTGGCAAGTCAACACCGAGTACGCGCAGACCATGGTTCTGCGGCAGCCGGCGGCGAAGGTCGTCGAGGAACGTTCCGTAGAGCGCTGTGGTCAGCGGCCCGACCAGCGTATGCAACTCCTCGGGCCGCTTCCTCCCGAGCCATTGCTGGACGAGGGGCGCCTCGTCGCGACCGATTTCGAGGGCGACGGTCCCGACTCCGGCGTCCCGGATGAGCGATTCGACGAGGCTCGCTCGTGCCGCGTTGAACTCAGCGACGAAGTGCGCCGACTCTCCCACTCCGATAACTCGGGCAGGAAAGACGCGTTCTCGCAGTCTCGCGTCTGCGAGAGGACGTCGTTCGTCCCAGACGTCGGCGGTGAGGAACGGTGCCGCGGACGCGGCGGAATGAGGGCGGTTGGACATGGAAGCACTCCTTGAATCAGAAACGGCATGCGAAGGAGACCGGACGAGCCGGTCGGGACAACGCAATGCCGAATCAGAGCAGGATGCTTGCAATCACCTTTCGATCGTAGCCATACCGCGGCGACCCTGCGCGAGAGTCCGCCACCTTCCCCGCGGCCGCGCCGCGCCATCACACTCACCAGAAGCGCGACTCCTCCACCGTCCTCGCCCGATGGCATCCACCCCCAGAAGGGCATGCGGACCGGGGGCAATGTCGGAGGTCGTCGTTAGCATGCACACATGCAATCCGATCCGTCCTCCGCGGCCCCGGCGGTCCTGTCCGCGGTGCTCGCAGAGGTCTTGCGGACCAGCGCCCAGCTGGCCGCTGCAGAAGCGGCCCGCACCCTCGCCCTGGCCGCGGCCGGGCACTTGGCCCTTGACGTGATGGCCGACCGTCGGGCGAACAACCGAGCCTCCGAGATGGCGTTGCACGAGGTCACCTCCGAACTCGCCGCGGCCGAGAATCTGTCCGACCGAACGTCCCCGCTCCCCTGGGACAGGGTCGTCACACACCCCGTCACCGGCGCGGTCCTGCACATCGACTCGTACCACCGCGGCACCGCGATCGACCGGTTCCTCCGCGCTCGCGACCGCCACTGCCGGTGGCCCGGCTGCACGGTCCCCGCGATCCGCGCCGAAGTGGATCACACGCACGACGACGCGCTCGGTGGTGCCACCGAGGTCTCCAACCTCGCCCACCTCTGCCAACGACACCACACGCAGAAGCAGTTCACCCGATGGAGAGTCCGGCAGGTGCCCGGGGGAGTGCTGGAGTGGACCTCACCCACCGGCCGGATCTACACCGACGAACCCCTCGCCTACTCGCCGGCCGTCCGATTCGTCCCCGACGATCCGCCTCCGCCCGAGCCGGAAGAACAGCCCGCACCCTTCTGACGTGGTGCCTTCACCCGTGCTAGCGTCGCCCGCAGTGACACGGGGTGCCCCATCGGGCTGAGAACACACCCGTCGAACCTGATCTAGTTCGTACTAGCGAAGGGATGTCGCGAATGGTCGTTCGCACGTCGTCGTCTCCGTCCACCGTCCTCGCCGAGCTGCGAGCAACCCCACCGCTGGTGCAGTGCATCACCAACGCGGTGGTGACGAACTTCACCGCCAACGCGCTCCTCGCGCTCGGCACCTCGCCCGCGATGTGCGACATTCCCGGGGAGGCCGGACTCTTCGCCGGCATCGCCAGGGGCGTCCTGGTGAACCTCGGCACCCCCACCGCCGAACAGCGCGACGCCGCCCGCGAAGCCGTCGCCGCGGGCACGCCGTGGGTGCTCGACCCGGTCGCGGTGGGCGCGCTGCCGGTCCGCACCGCGCTCGCTCACGACCTGCTCGAGGCGCGGCCCGCCATCGTGCGCGGCAACGCGTCGGAGATCCTCGCCCTCGCCGGGGCGGGGGCCGGGGGGCGCGGCGTCGACTCGACCGATTCCCCGGAGGCGGCGCTCGATGCCGCTCGCGCACTCGCGATCCGCACGGGCGGGACGGTCGCCGTGTCCGGCCCGGTCGACCTGATCGTGGATGCCGTGCGCGAAGCGCGCGTGCCCGGCGGCAGTGTCCTGCTCACCCGCGTCACGGGCGGCGGCTGCGCCCTCGGCGCCGCGATGGCGGCGCTGCTCGCGGTGACCGCCGGCTTCGCCGCCGCGACGACGGCCAGCGCGATCTGGGCCGTGGCATCCGAGCGGGCCGAGGCCGCCTCGAGCGGGCCGGGGTCGTTCGCCGTGGCGTTCCTCGACGCCCTCGCCGCGATCGAACCGGTGGATCTCCACGGCCGGGTCGCCTCGTGAGCGTGCACGACCTGTCGCTGCACCTCGTCACCGATCACCGGATGCCGTTCGCCGACGTCGTCGAGATCGTCGATGCCGCCGCGGGGTCGGGGGCGAGCATCGTGCAGTTCCGCGACAAGGAGGCGTCCGGGCGGGACCTCTTCGATCGCGTCACGGTACTCGCCGATGTGATCGCGGGGCGAGCGGCCTTCGTCGTCGACGACCGCGTCGACGTCGTGCTGGCCGCGCGCGCCGCGGGCGCCCGTGTCGACGGTGTCCACCTCGGCCAGAGCGATTTGCCGGTGGTCGCGGCGCGCCGCCTGCTCGGTGCCGACGCACTGATCGGCCTGACCGCGAACACCCCGGCCCACTTCTCCGCCGCCACCCACCTGCCGACGGGCACCGTGGACTACCTCGGCGTCGGGGTGATCCGCGCGACCGCGACCAAGCCCGACCACCCGCGCGCCCTGGGGATCGAGGGGTTCGCCGCGCTCGCGGCATCCGCACCTCTGCCGTGCGTCGCGATCGGGGGGATCGAGGTAGGCGACGTGGCCGCGCTTCGCCAGGCCGGGGCGGCCGGCGTGGCCGTCGTGTCGGCGGTGAGCGGTGCGGACGATCCGGCCGCGGCGACCCGCGCACTGCGCGAGGCCTGGGCATGATCCCCCGCGTGCTGAGCATCGCCGGGACCGACCCCACCGGGGGTGCCGGCATCCAGGCCGATCTCAAGAGCATCTCGGCGTTCGGTGGGTACGGTATGGCCGCCGTGACGGCGCTCGTGGCGCAGAACACCCTCGGGGTGCGCGAAGTGCATGTGACGCCGACGGAGTTCCTCTCGGCGCAGCTACGGGCGGTGAGCGACGACGTCGACATCGACGCGGTCAAGATCGGGATGCTGGGCTCGGCCGAGATCGTCGCGGTCGTCTCCGCGTGGCTCGCCGAGGTGCGACCGCCGATCGTCGTGCTCGACCCCGTCATGATCGCGACAAGCGGCGACCGTCTGCTCGACGCCGACGCCGAAGCGGCCGTCCGCGACCTGTGCCGCCTCGCCGACCTCGTGACGCCGAACCTGCCCGAGCTCGCGGTGCTCGTCGACACCCCCGTCGCCGACGATTGGGATACCGCGGTCGCGCAGGCGCGCACCCTCGCCGTAGGCGCCGACACCGCGGTCCTGCTGAAGGGCGGGCACCTGCGGGGTCCGGACAGCCCGGATGCCATCGTCGACACCACCGGCATCCACCCGGTACCAGGCCGCCGGGTCGACACCCCGCACACGCACGGCACGGGATGCTCGCTGTCGTCCGCCATGGCGACCCTGGCGGCACACGGCCTCGCGTGGCCCGCCGCGCTCGAACGTGCGAAGCCGTGGCTCACCGGCGCTCTGGAGAACGCCGCCGAGCTGCACGTCGGGCGCGGCAACGGTCCGATCGACCACTTCCACGAGCTGCGGCCGCACCTCGACCTCGGGCCGGCGTGGAGCGCCGCTGCCTGGGCCGACGCGGCGTCCGTGCGCGCCGACGTCGACGACTGCGGGTTCGTGCGGGGACTGGCATCCGGCGACCTGGATCGCGCCGCCTTCACCTGGTACCTCGGGCAGGATCTGCTGTACCTGCGCGAGTACGCCCGCGTGCTCGCGCGCGCCGCGGCGCTCGCACCGAGCACCGAGGAGCAGCGATTCTGGGCCTCCGCGTCCGCCTCGTGCCTCGCCGAGGAAGCGCGCCTGCACGAGAGCCACGTGGATGCCACCGCCCTCGAACCCGCACCCGTCACCACCGCCTACACCGACCACCTGCATGCCGTGTCCGCGGGCGGCTCGTACGCGGTGCTGGTGGCGGCGGTGCTGCCGTGCTTCGTGCTGTACACCGACATCGGCGTGCGCTGGCGGGGCACCTTCGACCCCGACCACGCCTACGCCGACTGGCTCACGGCCTACGGCGACGAGGTGTTCGCCGCGTCCTCGGCCGAGGCGTCGCGGATCGCGGACGCGGTGGCTCGATCGGCATCCCCCGCCGTCCGCGCCGCGATGTCGGCCGCGTACCACCGGTCGATGCGGCGGGAGTTGGCGTTCTTCGAGGCGCCGCTGCGGCGGTGACGCGTGCGGGGCTCCGGAGGATTCAACCGTGCGGGCGTCTCACCGCGGTGCACGGCCTTCGAACGGCCCGAATCTCCGGAGTCCGGCCCGGGAGGTCAGCCGCTCTTGCGTCGGAACTCCCGCTTCGTGACGGCTCCGTGCGTGCCCTGCACGGCCGAGTGACCGTCCAAGTGAGCCTGACCCGACCGCTGCTGCCCGTTCTTCTTCGCCAGGGCTTCCTTGAACTTGCGCTTCATCTCGTCGGATGCCGCACCTGTGGTGGCATCCGGGGTCTCGTTGGAACTCATGTACCCACCCTAGGCACGTCCGGTTGCTCGCGCACCGCGCCGGCGTCGGCGCCCACTCCCGTCAGACGTGGCGGACGCGCTGCTGCAACCGGGTGCGGATGTCGAACAGCTCGGTGCCGCCGACCTCGCGAGCGCCCGGCATGCCGCGGCGCAGCAGCGTGGTGAGGGCGCTGCGCGCGACGAGCACGACCGGGGTCCCACGGACCTTGCCGAGCGTCGTGACCGCGTCGAGGATCGCGTCGTCGGGCAGGACGACCATCGCGCCGCTGAACCGGACGCCGGCCGCCCGCGCGATCACCCGGGCCCGCGACACGAGCTGCGTGACCGGCGCCCCGATGACGTTCGGCCCGCTGATCTCGCCGCGGCGCACACCCACCGGACCGCCGAAGTCCTCGCTGAGCATCGCGTACAGGCCGCTGGGCCCGAGCACGAGGTGGTCGATCTTCTGCTCCGGGTCGAGGCCGTCGCGGTCGGCGAAGACGTCGTGCCAGACGGTGTACCCCATGCCGAGGTCGGCCACGAGCCGCGCGGTCTCCTCCTCCGCGAGCGCATCGGCCAGGATGTGCCGGATCTCGGGCGGGGCCGACCGCACGAGCGCGGGGTCGTACGGGTCGGCGATGTCGACGCCCCGGCCCACCCACTCGCGGATGAGCGACAGGTACCGTTCTCGCCGCCATCCGCCGGGCTGCCCGTAGGCGCGGGCGCGGGGCCGAGTGTCCGGACGGGAAGGAGGGGATGCCGCCGGCGCGCCGCCCCACTCGGCCGAGGCGTGCCCGCGGCCGCGGTCGTACGCGGCACGGGCCTCGGGGGTCCCGACGAGTTCCCACGCGCGTTGCACCTGCACGAACAGGGCGGCGTCGCCGCCGGTGTCGGGGTGCGTCTCGCGCAGCCGCACGCGGTAGGCGCGGCGCAGTCCCTCGTCGTCGATGTCGACGTCGACGCGGAGCACCTGGTACGCCGAAACCGACATGGGGCTGTCGAACACGTCCGTCATCCGTTCCGCCGCTCGGGTGCGGCACCCTTCAGGCTATCCGCCGCCATCTGTGCAACCCCCGGGATCCGCCTCGGGTTTCGCTGACGGCGGCACGACTCCGGCAGAACCGGGCGAACCGCCCCACGCCCGCGCAGCCCGGCTGATTCCGCAGGAGTTGTGCGCACGTGGCATCCATCCGCCCTACCCGCACAACTCAGGCACAACCAGGCCAACCACCCGCCCCGGCACGCCCCCAGTCACTTCTGCAGGAGTTGTGCCGACCCCGGCCCCACCCGCACAACTCCGGCACAACCCC
>NZ_RBZY01000035.1 GCF_004022425.1 Microbacterium enclense
GGGGGGGGGAGTGACGCACCAGCCCATCAGCGCCCCGGCGCGCCGCACATCCTCAGCGATGCGCAGTACCTCAGTCGGGTTCCCGGTCAACCAACTGAGGTTGCGCGCATCGCTGAGCCGCGGCACCCGCCCGGGGCGGCGAGGCTCCGCAACTAGACTGTCCCCGTCCGGCCCCTGCGATTCTTGGAGCTCAGCCGCGTGACCACCCCGAACCCCGCCGCCCGCACAGCGCTCGCTGACACCGTCGAGAACGCGGTCGCGACGCCCGAGAAGGACCAGCCGTACGGCGCCCTCGGCCTCAAGGACGACGAGTACGCCAAGATCCGCGAGATCCTCGGCCGTCGCCCCACCAGCGGCGAGCTGGCGATGTACTCGGTCATGTGGAGCGAGCACTGCTCCTACAAGTCCAGCAAGATCTACCTGCGTCAGTTCGGCCAGAAGGTCAGCGACGAGATGAAGACCCGCCTCATGGTGGGCATGGGTCAGAACGCCGGCGTGGTCGACGTGGGCGACGGCTGGGCGGTCACCTTCAAGGTCGAGTCGCACAACCACCCGAGCTACATCGAGCCCTTCCAGGGTGCGGCCACCGGCGTCGGCGGCATCGTCCGCGACATCATCTCGATGGGCGCGCGCCCGGTAGCGGTCATGGACCAGCTGCGCTTCGGCGCCATCGACCACCCCGACACCCCGCGCGTCGTGCACGGCGTCACCAGCGGCATCTCCTTCTACGGCAACTGCCTCGGCCTGCCGAACATCGGCGGTGAGACGGTCTTCGACTCCGTGTACCAGGGCAACCCGCTCGTCAACGCCCTCGCGGTGGGCGTCCTCCGCCACGAAGATCTCAAGCTCGCCAACGCTTCCGGCGCGGGCAACAAGGTCGTGTTGTTCGGTGCCCGGACGGGCGGCGACGGCATCGGTGGCGCGAGCATCCTGGCATCCGACACCTTCGCCGACGGCGGACCCACCAAGCGTCCTGCGGTCCAGGTGGGCGACCCGTTCGCCGAGAAGGTGCTCATCGAGTGCTGCCTCGAGCTGTACCGCGACGACCTCGTGGAGGCCATTCAAGACCTGGGTGCCGCGGGCATCTCGTGCGCCACGAGCGAGCTGGCGGCCAACGGCAACAGCGGCATGAAGGTCGAGCTGTCGAAGGTGCTGCTGCGCGACCCGTCGCTCACGCCCGAAGAGATCCTCATGTCCGAGTCGCAGGAGCGCATGATGGCGATCGTGGCTCCCGAGAAGCTCGACGCGTTCCTCGCGGTCGTCGGCAAGTGGGACGTCGAGACGAGCGTTCTGGGCGAAGTCACGGGCGACGGCCGCCTCGTCATCGACTGGTACGGCGAGCGCATCGTCGACGTCGACCCCTCGACCGTCGCGGTCGACGGCCCCGTGTACGAGCGTCCGGTGGCCTACCCGACGTGGATCGACGCGCTGAACGAAGACTCCGCCGCGAAGCTCCCCCGGGCGGCGGATGCCGAGACCCTCCGCGCGCAGTTCACGACCCTCGTCGCGAGCCCCAACCTCGCCGACACGTCGTGGATCACGAACCAGTACGACTACTACGTGCTCGGGAACACGGCGCTGAGCTTCCCCGACGACGCCGGCATGATCCGCGTCGACGAAGAGACGGGGCTCGGCTTCGCGATCGCCACCGACTGCAACGGCCGCTACTGCCAGCTCGACCCGTACACCGGCGCGAAGCTCGCCCTCGCCGAGGCGTACCGCAACGTCGCCGTCACCGGCGCCGTGCCGACGGCCGTCACCGACTGCCTGAACTTCGGCAGCCCCGAGAACCCCGAGGTCATGTGGCAGTTCAGCCAGGCCGTCGAGGGTCTCTCCGATGGATGCCTCGAACTCGGCATTCCGGTCACGGGCGGCAACGTGTCGTTCTACAACCAGACCGGTGACCAGCCGATCCACCCGACCCCCGTGGTGGGCGTCCTGGGCATCATCGATGACGTCGCCACGCGCATCCCGAGCGGATGGCAGGATGCCGGCGAGAACCTGTACCTGCTGGGCGTCACCGCCGACGAGCTCGACGGCTCGCAGTGGGCCGGGACGATCCACGACCACCTCGGCGGTCGCCCGCCGAAGGTCGACCTCGCGCAGGAGCGCAAGCTCGCCGAGCTGCTGCAGGCCGCGGGGTCGCAGTCGCTCGTGTCCAGCGCCCACGACCTGTCGTCGGGCGGTCTCGCTCAGGCCCTCGCCGAGGGCGTGATGCGCTTCGGCGTCGGCGCGCGCGTGTGGCTCACCGAGCTCATGGAGCGGGACGGGGTGGATGCCACCGCCGCCCTGTTCAGCGAGTCGACCGGCCGCGTGCTCGTGAGCGTGCCGCGCGAGGAGGACGTGAAGTTCCGCGGCCTCTGCGACGGCCGCGGGTACCCGGTGCTCCGCATCGGCGTCACCGACGTCGAGCCGGGCACCGAGGCGACGCTGGAGATCCAGGACGTGTTCACCGTCCCCGTGTCGGAGCTGCGCCGCCTGTCGACCGAAACGCTTCCCGGCGTCTTCGGTCCGACCGTCACCGAGCCCGCCGCCTGAGCCCGGGCCTGCGGTGCGCCCCGGCGGCCACCGGCACACGAGAGGAGTCACGCGATGACTGAGCACGACGACGACATGACCGCCTTCGACGTGCGCCGTCAGCGCCGCGTCAAGATCATCGCGTGGGTGGTGATCGGCGCGCTGATCCTCACCGGCGGCGGTGCGACGGTCCTCACGTTGCTGTTCGGCTGACCAGGCCCCCGGGCGTGAGTCGCCAAGATGTGTCGCCTCCGGCCGAAGTCAGGCGACAGATCCTGGCAACTCACGCGGGTCAGAGCAGGGCGGCGAAACGCTCCGTGCGCTCGACGGGGCCGATCACGATGAGCAGGTCACCGGCCGACAGGACGGACTCGGCACCGGCCGGCCGCCATTCCCCGTCGGCGCCCTTGATCTTGACGATCGTCACACCGTGGCGTCGGCGCACGGCCGCCTCCTGGAGAGTCATCCCCACGAGCTCCTGCGGCGCGACGGTCTTGGCGACCACGAGGTCCTTGTCGAACTCGACGTAGTCGAGCATCGCACCGCGCACGAGGTGGGCGATGCGACGCCCCATGTCGGCCTCCGGGAAGATCACGTGCTCGATCCCGAGCTGCTCGAGGATGAGCCCGTGCTGCTCGCTGATCGCTTTCGCCCAGATCGAGCGCACCCCCATGCGCTTCAGCAGCGACGTCGTGAGGATGCTCGCCTGGATGTCGGTGCCGATGCCCACGACCACGCGGTCGAAGTCGAGCACGCCGAGCTGTTCCAGGGCGGCCTGCTTCGTCGAATCCGCGCGCACGACGTGCGTGAGCACGCCGTTCAAGGACTGGACGATGTCCTCGTCGGAATCGATGCCGAGCACCTCGGTGCCCGAACGGGTCAACTCGACCGCGAGGGCCCCGCCGAAACGACCCAGGCCGATGACGGCGATCGCCGACGCGTTGTCCCGCGTGCGACGACGACGGAAGAAGGGAGGGGTGTTATCCAATGATCGGACGCTCCTTCGGGAGTTCGTACATGCGCTTCTCTCGGGTCAACGCCAGGGCGGTGCCGAGCAGGACGGGGCCGAGCCGGCCGATGAACATCAACATGATGAGGATGCCCTGGGCCGCGGCGGGGAGGTCGGCGGTGATCCCCGTCGACAGCCCGACCGTGGCGAACGCGGAGATCACCTCGAACAGGACGCGGTCCAGGCCGAAGGGACTCATGACCATGATCGCGAGGGTGGAGCCGACGACCAGTGCGAGCGAGAGGAGTGCGACGGTCAGTGCCTCGCGGTGAGTGGAACGGGGAAGACGCTTGCCGAACATGTTGACCGCGGTGTCGCCACGCAGTTCCGCGACGATGATGAAGAACAGGACGGCGAACGTCGTGATCTTCAGTCCGCCCGCCGTGCCCGCGGGTCCGCCACCGATGAACATCAGGATGTCGGTCACGTACCAGCTCGCTCCGTGCATCTGAGACACATCGATCGAGTTGAAGCCCGCCGTCCTCGGCATGACCGACATTGTGAATCCCGCGAGGACACGACCTGCCGGGTCCATGGGGCCGAGGGTCGCGGGGTTGGACCATTCCAGGGCCGTGAGCGCGACCGCGCCGGCCACGAGCAGGAGGATCGTGCCGGAGACGACCGTGACCGTGTTCAAGGTCCACCGGCGGGGGAACCGGATCCGTCGGCGCAGCTCCATGATTACGGGGAAGCCGAGCCCGCCGAGGATGATCGCACCGCAGATCGGCAGGATGATCCAGGGATCGGTGGCGAACGAGATCAGGTTCGAGCTGAAGAGGGCGAACCCCGCGTTGTTGAACGACGAGACCGCGTGGAAGACGCCCAGCCAGAGGGCACCGGCGAAGGACTCGCCGTAGCCCAGCCAGAACCGCCCGGTCAGCAGGACCGCCACGATCGCCTCGGTCGCGAAGGTGATCCCGGCGACGCCCACCAGGACGCGACGTACGTCGCCGACCGCGACCGTGTGCGTCTCGCTGACCGCGGTCAGGCGGGTGCGGAGCCCGAGGCGGCGCGCGACGAGGAGCCCGAGCAGCGTCGCCAGGGACATCACCCCGAAGCCGCCGATCTGGATCAGCACCATGATCACGACCTGGCCGAAGGGGCTCCAGAACGTCGCGGTGTCGACGATGACGTGCCCGGTCACGCAGAGGGCGCTCGTGGCGGTGAAGAGCGCCTCGATGAACGTGGCGCTGCGCCCCACGGTCGCGCCCGGCAGGCTCAACAGCGCCGTTCCGATCGCGAGCACCGCCCCGAAGGCGAGGGTGATGGCCTGTCCGGGGGTGAGGCGGAATGCCGGACGGGGAAGCCCCGCCCCGGGGACCGCGCGACGCCGGATGTGCACCGAGCAACAATGTCACACTCGGCGCCTGGCGTCGGCGTTCCGAGAGCCGATCTCCCTGCACGCGCTCAGCGCATCGACGTAGCATGAGGGCGTGGAACCGCTCCTCGCGCTGATGGCCGACTGGTGGTGGATCGGTCCGGCCGCGGCCGGCGCCGGCACCGCCGGCTGGATCGGCGTGCGCCATGGCCGCCGGCGGGCTCTCCCTGCGGGCGCCTCCACGACCGATCGCGCCGCACGCACCTGGGGGAACCGGCCGATGAGCAAGAACGCCGCCCGCCGTCTCGAGTTCGACGCCGCCCTCCTCGACCTGCAGGCGGCGCGCCACGCGGTCACCCGTGGTCGCGCCGAAGTGAAGATCGCGGATGCCGAAGTCATGCGCGCCCAGGCCGAGCGGGCGGCATCCCGCGTGTCGTCCGACGTCGTGTCGTCCGCCCGCGCGCGCCTCACCGCGGCGCAGCGCGATCTGCGGGCCGCCTCGGCCGAGATCCGTGCCCGGCGCGCCGCCGTCCGGGCGGCGAAAGCGATGCTGCCCGCCATCCGGTCCGGGAGCGCCCCGCTGCCGGTCGCCCGCCTGTTCGCCGAGCACGACGCCATCCTGGTCCGCTGGATGGCCTACGAGACCGACCCGGCGCTCGCGATCGACTTCCCCGCGATGAGCGATTCCCGGTCGCCCCTGCTGGCCGAGTTCCTCCGCGCCCAGGAGCGCGCCCGGTGGCTGCGGCCGTCCTCGACGACCGCCCGGCTCGACCCCGCCGACTTCCTCGCGTACCGCGACGCGGTGCGCGCGCTGAGCCACGCCTTCGAGCGCGCCGAGCGCGCCGCGCGGCACGGGCGCGATGATCGTCCCGAGGCCGTCCCGGCCGACGCGTGGGGGCGCGTGGCGTCGGACTGGGCCGAGCAGGCGCAGCGCGCGCTGGCCTGGTCGATGGAGAACATGGGGCGAGCGGCATCCAAGTCCTGGGCCGAACGCCAGGCGAAGCGCGCGCGCAAGAACGACCACGACGCGTAGCGTGGCGTCGTGAACGAAATCCTGCAGTTCGCCGGGCACTACTGGTGGCTCGTCTTCCCGCTCTTCGGCATGACGATGGGCGCCATCGGCACGGTGAACAAGCAGCGCGAGCTGTCGGCCCGTCGGCGCCACCGTGAGCAGCTCGAACTGATGCGGGTGCAGAGCGGCGGTCTTCCGGCATCCCTCCCGACTCCCGTCGCCGCGGCCCCCGTCGCGGGCGACGACCTGGCGCGCGTGCAGGCGCGCTACGACGACGTCACCCGCCGCTGGCTCGACTACGAGCTCGACGTGTCGAAACTCATCGCCTACCCCGCCATGAGCGACGGTCGCCAGCCGCTGACCGCGGCGTTCCTGCGCGCGAAGAAGGTCGCCGACAACGTGCGGCCGACCGACGGCGAGGTCCCGTCGGCGGAGCGTCTCAAGGAGTACCGCGACGCCGTGACCGAGTACGAGGTCGCGTTCGAACTCGCCGAACGCGATGCGCGGCGCGTCAAGGCCGCGGCGTTCACCCCCGACGAGCGCAAACGCCTCGAGACGGCCCAGCAACTGCTCGGGGTCGCCGTGGATCAGGCCGCGACGCCGAACGAACGCCAGGTCGCCTACCGCCGTGTGCGTCAGGAACTCGACGGACTCATCTGGCTGAGCGATGAGGCCGTCGAGCACCTCGAGAAGAAGGTCGCGCTCGAACTGCCCTCCGCCACGCCGCCGGAACCGGCCGCCTGACGCGACGCGTCAGCGCGCGCGGCGGATGCGCACGGGTCCGCGCGCCGTGGTCACGTCGACGACCTCCCCGCGCTGCGTGACCTCGACCTCACCGTCGTCGACGAGCTGCCGCGCGGCGTCCCGCGCCGGCTGCATGAGGTCGCGCCAGTCGTCACCGCCGACCTGACGCGCCGCCTCCGACGGGCAGATCGTCGCGCCGTCGGCTCGCTGCGCGAGCAGGGCGCGGATGGATGCCACGAGCCGGGGATCCGCAGCAGATGACGGGGGCATGTGTCCAGTCTCCCCCCGCGCACGGATGCGAGGGCCAGAATCGGCGCGTGCCCGTTGAACGCCACGCCCCCGCCCTCCCCGGCCGCGCCGTCATCGAACAGCGCTGGAACCGCGCGGTCTTCGTGCACTGGCGCGTCGACCCGGACGAGGTCGCGTCGATGCTCCCCGCCGGCACCCGGCCCGACGTGCACGACGGCGCGGCGTGGGTGGGACTCGTCCCGTTCGTCTTGAGCGAGTTCCGTTTCCTGCCGCTGCCTCCCGTGCCGCTCGTCGGGACGTTCACCGAGATCAACGTGCGCACGTACGCGATCGACGACGCCGGTCGCCGCGGCGTCGTGTTCCGCACGCTCGAAGCCGAGCACCTCGCTCCGGTGCTGGCGGCGCGGGTGCTGTTCGGGCTGCCCTACCGCTGGGCGCGCGCCGGTGTCCGTACCGACGACGCGGTCATCGAGTACCGGTCGCGGCGCCACGGCGGGCGGCATCCGGGAACCCGCCTGCGGGCACGCCTCGGTACCGATCCGGTCGACACCGAGCTCTCGCGGTTCCTCACGGCGCGCTGGGGGCTCCACGAGCGGCACCTCGGCCGCACGATCTGGGCCGCCAACTCGCATGAGCCGTGGCCGCTGGTGTCGGCCGAACTCGAGCGACTCGACGACGACCTCGTGGCGGATGCCGGTTTCCCCCGGCTCGCCGGACGAACGCCCGACTCGGTCCTGGCGATGCCGGCGGGGCACCCCGGGTTCCGCAGCCGATTCACCGCGGCACGCGGGATCGCGTGAGCCCCCTCCGCCGGAGAGGGCGAAGGGGGCTCACGGGCGGACTCAGCGCTGGGTCGGGAACGCGGCGGGGTTCTGCTCCAGCCACGCCTCGATCGCCTCGGCCTCACGGCCCTCGCCGTACTCGTTCACGACGAGGTCTTCGAGCGAGCCGTACTGCGCGTCATCGAGCTGGATGCCGGCGATGAGCTCAGCGGCATCCGGGTACTGCTCGGCGAAGCCGGCGGTGCCGAGGAAGTGCAGCGCCTCGGGGTCGCCCATCAGGCCCTGCGGGTCGGCGAGGTCCTTGACGTCGTACGCGTCGTTGGCCCAGAACGGGCGCCACAGCGTCACGACGATGTCATCCTGCGCGGCGATGGCGTTGTCGAGCTCGGTGAGCATCGCCGCCGTGGACGACGTGATGAGTTCGAAGTCGCCGTCGAGACCGTAGCCCGGGAGCATGCTCTCCTGCGTCTGACGGGTCAGTCCCGCGCCCGGCTCGATGCCGTAGATGCGTCCGTCGAACCGTGCGGCGTTGGCCTGCAGCTCGTCGATCGAGTCGATGTCGACATAGCTGGGGACCGCGATGGTGAGCTTGGCGTTGTCGTAGTACGCACCGAGGTCTTCGATGTCGTCGCCGTACTCGGCCATGTACTCGGCGTGCGTCAGTTCGGGCCAGGCCGACGGGTAGATGTCGATGTCGCCCTGCGCCAGGCCCGTGTACAGGGGGCCCGCCTCGGTGAGCGTCTGCATCTCGACGGTGTAGCCGAGCTTCTCGAGCTGGTCTTCGAGCAGGTAGGCGGTGCTGAGGCCGTCGGTCCACGAGGGCAGGAACCCGAGGGTGATCGTGCCCTTGTCGCCGCCGTCGCCCGCGCCGCCGTCGGCCTGGTTGCCGCTCGCGCAGCCCGCGAGCGCGAGCGCCGCGACGCTGCCGAGGGCCAGGGTTGCTGTGAGGTGTCGCTTGTTCATGTGAATGCTCTCTTTCCGGTTCCGTATGTCGTTTCGTTCTGCGCGTGAGGTGCCAGGATTTGTCGCCTCGGGTGCCGTGCAGGCGACAAATTCTGGCGACTCACGCAACCCCTAAGGGGTCAGGCGCCCGTCGAGATCGGGGCACGGCGAGGGGATGCCACGTGGCGCTCGGCCTCGCCTGCGGCATCGGCGGCCGGGGCGCCGGGTCCGCGGCGGCGACCGAGAGCCGCGAGCAACGACGAGGTGTTGCCCTCGCGGCTGCCGAGCGCGGCGGTGAGACGGTCGAGGTACACGGCGAGGATGACCACGCTCAGCCCGGCCTCGACGCCCTTCGGGAGGTTGACGGTGGAGATCGACTGCACGACCTCCTTGCCCAGTCCGTCGGCCCCCACGATGCCGGCGACGACCGCCATCGACAGCGCCAGCATGATGACCTGGTTCACGCCGGCCATGATCGTGGGCATCGCGAGCGGGAGCTGGATGCCACGGAGGATCTGCGCCGGCGTCGCCCCGAACGCGTGTCCGGCCTCGACGGTCTCGGAGTCGACGCCGCGGATGCCGAGCTCGGTCAGACGCACACCCGGCGGCAGCGCGAAGATGACCGTCGCGACGACTCCGGGAACGACGCCGATGCTGAAGAACGTGATCGCGGGGATCAGGTACACGAACGCCGGCATCGTCTGCATGAAGTCGAGGACCGGCTTCATCACGGCCCGCACGGCCGCGTTGCGCGCCGACCAGATGCCCAACGGCACCGAGATCGCGACCGCGACGGCCGCGGCGACGACCACGAGCGCGAGCGTCTGCATGGCGGTGACCCACTGACCCATCGCGAGGATGAGCGTGAAGCCGACGACCGTTCCGAGGGCGAGCTTCCATGACCGCACGAGCCACGCCAGCAGCGCGGCGACGACGATGACGACGACGATGGGGGCGGCGAGCAGCACGTCGCTGAGCCCCCCGACGAGGAATCGCACGACCACGGCGATGACGTCGAACAGACCCGAGAGGTTGTCGCGGAGCCAGTCCACGCCGGCGTCGACCCACGTGCCGACCGGAATGCGGAAGCCGTCCATCAGCGCACCCCCCCGATCTCGGATGCCGCGGCTTCGGTGGCGTCACCGGCGGGCACCGGGGCGTCGGCGAGCACCGCGTCGATCTCGGCCGAGGGAACGGGCTGCGCAAGCACGGTGATTTCCTCGGTGGCGGTGGGTCCGGGGCCGAGCGCGGCGAGCAGCGTCACGCGCGGGATGACGCCGGTCAGGCGTCCCTCGGCATCCAGGACGGCCAGGGGCAGGGGCGACTCGACCGCGGGGACGAACAGATTCATCAGGACGTCGTCCTCGTTCACGCTGTGCGGAGTCGGCTTCAGTCGTCCGAGCAACGTGCTCTCCCCCGCGCGCACCAGCTTCATGGCGTCGCGGTCGGTGATGATGCCGAGGAGTTTGCGGTCACGATCGGTGACGTAGGCGGCCGACATGTAGGCGTCGCGCATCTGGCGCAGCGCGGTGCGAGGACCAGCAGCGGCATCCACGCGCGGGCGCGGGCGCTCCATGACGTTCGCCGCGGTGAGGACGCGCGCGCGGTCGACGTCCTGCACGAACTGCTCGACGTAATCGTTCGCGGGGTCCGTGAGGATGTCTTCGGGCGTGCCGATCTGGACGATCCGGCCGTCGCGCATCACCGCGATGCGGTCGCCGAGGAACATCGCCTCGTTGAGATCGTGGGTGATGAACACGATCGTCTTCTTCAGCGTCCGCTGGAGCTCGAGCAACTGCTCCTGCATCTCGCGGCGGATGAGCGGATCGAGTGCGCTGAAGGCCTCGTCCATGAGCAGGATGTCGGTGTCTGCGGCGAGCGCGCGGGCGATGCCGACGCGCTGCTGCATGCCGCCGGACAGGGCCGAGGGAAGCTTGTCGCCCCACCCGTCGAGGCCCACCAGGGCGAGGATCTCGTTCGCCTTCGCGAGCCGCTCGGTCTTGCTCACGCCACGGACCTCGAGCGGGTAGGCGACGTTGGCGGCGACCGTGCGGTGCGGCAGCAGGGCGAAGTGCTGGAACACCATCGCGATGCGCTCTCGGCGCAGGCCGCGCAGCCGCGCCGGGCTGACGCCGGTGAGGGGGTCGCCCTGCACCTCGACGGTCCCGGCCGTCACGTCGTGCAGGCCGTTCAGCATGCGGATGATGGTGGATTTGCCGGAGCCGGAGAGCCCCATGATGACGAAGATCTCGCCGGGCTCCACGTCGAAGCTCGCGTCGATGACGGCCGCGGTTCCGGCGTCACCGAGCTCGTCGCGCCGCGCACCGGCGCGGAGCTTCTCGACGGCGGACTGAGGGGAGCGGCCGAAGACCTTGAAGAGGTTCTTGGCCGCGATGGCATGCGGAGGGGTCACTGTGTGCACCTGCGCGGCCTCGGGTGGCCGCATCGGTCACGCCCGGGTGGCAGCCGCTCGGCGCTCACCGGGGTGCGAGCGCTCCGACGCCGGATGTCGGATCCAGGTCTCGGCCGCCGACCGTACGCTCGCGGAACCCCCTCCCCCGAGGTGGCACCAGCGACCGCGGACTGGTCGGGTGGGCGGCCCGCTGGGGGCCGCCTCTACCGTTTCACGGTGATGGATCGGCTGGCAAACCGGCCGTCGGGTTGCGCTCCCGAGACGACCGTGGCACGCGCGGGCGCGTGCCCGAATTGTGCGCGGCGGCCGCAGCGCCCGACGGGAGATGTCACCCCGGGCGTGTCGCGTTCGGCGCGACGTCAGTCCTCGGCGGGGCCGCCGGCCGCGGAGCGATGGTGGCGGATGACCTCCGCCACCACGAAGTTGAACCACTTCTCGGCGAACTCCGGATCGAGATCCGCCTCTGCGGCCAGACGCTTCAACCGGGTGATCTGCTGCTCTTCGCGAGAGGGATCGGATGCCGGCATCCCGTGCTCCGCTTTCAGCACACCGACCTGCTTGGTGCAGCGGAATCGCTCGGCGAGCAGGAAGATCAGCGCGGCGTCGATGTTGTCGATGCTGCCGCGCAGGCCCTGCAGGATCGTCGTGGGGTCGGCGTCGGTCATGGGTCCTCCGGATGCGACCCTATCGCGCACCGACCATCTGCCGCGGCGACCCCTACAGTGTGACCATGAGCCGATCGACGCGCCCCGATCCTTCCGCTGAAGGAGCCAATGCCGGCGAGGTCACCTCGCGGGATCGTCCCGTCTGGTCGGCGATCGCGCGTCCGTACGCCGCGGGCTTCTTCCTCACGCTCGGCGGGCTGACGGCGTTCCTGCTGGCGCTCGCCCTGTCGAGCCTGTCGACCGTCCTGATCTACATCGCGATCGCCCTGTTCATCGCGCTCGCGCTCGACCCCCTCGTGCGGCGTCTCGTGCGCCGCGGCGTCTCCCGCGCCTGGGCGATCGTCATCGTCTTCGGGGGGCTGGCGGTCGTTCTCGCCGCGGCGCTGTGGCTGCTGATCCCGCCCGTGGTGCGGCAGGTGGAACAGTTCATCGCCGACATCCCCACGTTCGTCAACGACCTGATCGACAGCGACGCGGTCCGGTGGGTCGAAGAGAACTTCGGCGACAGCCTCGGCAACATCCTGCAGGAGGTGCAGGCGTTCTTCACGAACCCCGCGAACCTCACGGCCATCGGCGGCGGCCTGCTGCAGGTCGGCGTGAACATCGCGACCGGCATCTCGGGCGCGATCATCGTGCTGGTGCTGAGCCTGTACTTCCTGGCATCCCTGCCGTCGATGAAGAACTCCCTCGTGCGCCTCAGCCCCGCACGCAACCGACAGACGGTCTCCGAGATGACCGGCGAGATCACCGATTCCGTGGGTGGCTACCTGTCCGGAATGGTCGTGCTGGCACTGATGAACGCCGTGTTCGCGTTCATCCTGCTGACGATCCTGGGTCAGCCGTTCGCCGCGCTCCTCGCGGCCCTGGCGTTCGGCATCACCCTCATCCCCCTCGTCGGTTCGGTGCTGTTCTGGGGCACGGCCACGGTGTTCACGCTGATCGTCGATCCCACGGCCGGACTCATCTTCGCCGTCGTCTACCTCGTCTACATGCAGATCGAGGCATACATCCTGACTCCGCGCGTGATGAGCCGCACCATCTCGGTCCCGGGGTCGCTCGTCGTCATCGGCGCGCTCGTGGGCGGGACGCTCCTGGGTCTGCTCGGCGCGCTCGTCGCCATTCCCGTGACGGCCTCGCTGCTGCTGATCGTGAAGCAGATCATCATCCCGCGACAGGACGCCAAGAAGTAGCGCTCAGCGCATCGGGAGCAGCCGCGTCGGCGAGGGGGATGCCGTGCGGTGACGCACGCGACCCGGGACCCCCGTGCGGGCGTCCAGCGGCAGCGACACGATCTCGTCGGCGAGCTGACCGGCCACGAGGAGCGTGTCGTTCACCACGACATGGTGCCGCGGCCGGTGCGTACCGGCCTCGGCGAGCGCGGTCAGCTGCAGCGCCTCGCCCGCGCCGCGCACGGCGAGCACGCCGATCGTGTCGCTGCCGCGGACGCCGGCGTACAGCGTCGTCCCATCGCGGCTGGCGCTCAGCTCAGCGGCCGTGTCGCCGTCGAGCGTCCCGAGCAGCGGCTCACCGGAGACGACGCGCCAGCGACCCTCGGCATCCGGGGTCAGCACGAAGACCTCGCGGCTGAGCTCGGTCACGACGTACAGGTGACCCGATGGATGCCACACCCCGTGCCGCGGACCGCTCCCCTTCGGCAGGACGACCTCCTGCACCAGGCGCAGGCCCGCCCCGGTCGAACGCCAGAAGCGCACGAGGTCGAGACCCATATCGGTGGTGGCGAGGAACCCCCGGGGGAGCACGATCGTCTCGTGCGCGCGGGAGACGCGGGCACCGGCGGCCGCCTCTTCGGATTCGGCGTCGGTCTCGGGAGCGGAGTCGTACTCCGGGACGAGGTGACCGAACTCGTCACCGGCGGCCTCCCGCAGCGCGCGTGCCGCGGCAGCGAGGTCGGGGACGACCGCGCCCGAGACGGCAGCGCCCGTCTCGACGACGAACGGGTCGTCGGTCGAGCCGTATGGATCGTCCGCGGCCGCGGCGATCACCGGCGCGGACGGGCGGCCCGCGGCATCCAGAGCGATACGGACGACGCGACCGTCGCCCCAGCAGCTCGCCACGAGGAACGTCCCGTCGGGGGCGACGGCCACGTGACACACCGCGTCGCCGGCGGGCACGGGAGCGCCCAGCGGCGCCAGGGTCGTCTCGCCCGTGCGGCGGTAGGCCTGGACCGTCCCCTCCGCCTCGAGCGCGGCGTAGAGGACGTCGAGATGCGGGTGAAGCGCGACCCACGAGGGCGAGCCGGGTGCCGCGACTGCCGTGCCCACCATGCCGAGCGGGCCGGACGCCCAGACCGAATCGGCGTCACCCGCCTGCAGGATGCCGATGCCCTCGGCCGACCCCGCGTCGGGGGCGTACGCGCCGACCCAGAACCGCACGTCAGTCGATCAGGTCGTGACGGACGATGACCTGGTCGCGCGCGGGCCCGACGCCGATGACAGAGATCCGCGTCCCGCTCATCTCTTCGAGGGCGAGCACGTACTCCTGGGCCGTCTGCGGCAGCTCGTCGAACGTGCGCGCGGTCGAGATGTCTTCGCTCCACCCGGGCAGGTACTCGTAGATCGGCTTCGCATGGTGGAAGTCGGTCTGGTTGACCGGCAGGTCGTCGTACCGCTCGCCGTCGACGTCATAGGCGACGCAGACGGGGATCTGCTCGAGGCCGCCGAGGATGTCGAGCTTGGTGAGCACGAGGTCGGTGATGCCGTTGATCCGCGTGGCGTAGCGGGTGATCGGGGCGTCGTACCAGCCCACGCGGCGCGGACGGCCCGTGGTGGTGCCGAACTCGAAGCCGCGCGAGCGCAGCCAGTCGCCGCTCTCGTCGAACAGCTCGGTCGGGAAGGGACCGGATCCGACGCGGGTCGTGTACGCCTTCACGATGCCGACGATGCGGTCGAGGCGGTTCGGGCCGACACCCGAACCGGTCGCGGCACCGCCGGCGGTCGCCGACGAGGAGGTGACGAACGGGTAGGTGCCGTGGTCGACGTCGAGCATCGTGGCCTGGCCGCCCTCGAAGACGACGACGTCACCGGCATCCAGGGCGTCGTTCAGGAGCAGCGAGATGTCGCTCACCATGGGACGGACGCGCTCGGCATACGACAGCAGATCTTCGACGATCTCGTCGACCGTGATGGCGCGGCGGTTGAAGACCTTCACCAGCAGGTGGTTCTTCTGGTCGAGGGCCCCCTCGACCTTCTGGCGCAGGATGTTCTCGTCGAAGAGGTCTTGCACGCGGATGCCGACGCGGTTGATCTTGTCGGCGTACGCCGGGCCGATGCCGCGACCGGTCGTGCCGATCATGCGCTTGCCGAGGAAGCGCTCGGTCACCTTGTCGAGCGTGCGGTGGTACTGCGTGATGATGTGCGCGTTGGCGCTGATCTTCAGCCGGCTGGTGTCGAGACCGCGGTCGTTGAGCGCCTCGAGCTCGTTGAAGAGCACCTCGAGATCGACCACGACGCCGTTGCCGATGACGGGGGTCACACCAGAGGACAGGATGCCGCTGGGCAGCAGGTGCAGCGCGTACTTCTCGTCGCCGATGACGACCGTGTGACCGGCGTTGTTGCCGCCGTTGAACTTCACCACCCAGTCGGTGCGCTCACCGAGCAGGTCGGTGGCCTTGCCCTTGCCTTCGTCGCCCCACTGGACGCCGACGATCACGATTCCGGGCATGTGCGCTCCTCGCGTGTTATCCGGCGGTACACCCCATCCTATCGACCGGGTCCGACACACCCTTCCGGGGTTGTCCACAAGCCCACCGCCGCCCGCGGCGCGGTCACTACTCTGAGCGCATGCTCCGCTCCCACTCCTGGGCCACCGGCTGGACGGCCCTCCGCCTCGCGATGGCCGCACTCATCGCCGCGGCGATCATCGCCCAGTTCGTCTCCACCGTCGCCGGCGCCGTCGACAACGACCGCGACGTGCTCACCACGGTGACGAACTTCTTCAGCTTCTTCACGATCCTCTCGAACACCGCCAGCGTGATCGTGTTGGCCTGGGCCGGCATCCGGTTCCTCGCCCGTGGTCGCGCACTCGAGCCCGATCCGCTCGCGCTCGCCTCGGCGCTGGCGTGGGTCTCGACTTACATGGTCATCACCGGCGTCGTCTACAACCTCCTCCTGCGCGGTCTTCCCCTGCAGCCCGAGACCGTCGGCTGGTCGAACGAGATCATGCACGTGTGGGGGCCCCTGTTCCTGCTGCTCGACCTCTTCCTCGGGCCGAATCGGCGGCGCCTGCCGTGGAAAGCCGCGCTCGGCGCCGCGATCTTCCCGGTCGTGTGGATCATCTACACACTGCTCCGGGCGAACCTCATCACCAACCCGACCACCGGCCAGCCGTACTGGTATCCGTATCCCTTCCTGAACCCGTACGAGAGCAGCTGGGGCAGCGTCATCGGCTACATCATCGGCATCGCGGTCACGATCGTCGTCGTGGCGGTCGGCGCCGTCGCGGTCGGGCGGGCGCGCGGAGCGGCGGGCGGCCCGCGCGTTTCGGGGCGTGGCATCCGTCCCGAATAGAATCGAGCGCATGTCCAAGGTCCTGCAGTCCCTTCCCGTCGGCGAGCGCGTCGGCATCGCCTTCTCGGGTGGTCTCGACACCTCGGTCGCCGTCGCGTGGATGCGCGACAAGGGCGCCGTCCCCTGCACGTACACCGGCGACCTCGGGCAGTACGACGAGGACGACATCGCGTCGATCCCCGGCCGCGCGACCCAGTACGGCGCCGAGGTCTCACGTCTCGTCGACTGCAAGACCGCCCTCGTCGAGGAGGGCTTCGTCGCCCTCGCGTGCGGCGCGTTCCACATCCGCTCGGGCGGACGCACGTACTTCAACACCACGCCGCTGGGCCGCGCCGTCACCGGCACGCTCCTCGTCCGCGCGATGAAAGAGGACGGCGTCGACATCTGGGGCGACGGCTCCACCTACAAGGGCAACGACATCGAGCGGTTCTACCGTTACGGCCTGCTCGCCAACCCCGCGCTGCGCATCTACAAGCCGTGGCTCGACGCCGACTTCGTCACGGAGCTGGGCGGCCGCAAAGAGATGAGCGAGTGGCTCGTCGCCCACGACTTCCCCTACCGCGACAGCGCCGAGAAGGCCTACTCGACGGATGCCAACATCTGGGGCGCCACCCACGAGGCGAAGACGCTCGAGCACCTCGACGTCTCGCTCGAGGTCGTCGAGCCCATCATGGGCGTCCGGTTCTGGGACCCCGCGGTCGAGATCGAGACCGAGGACGTCACCGTCGAGTTCGAAGCCGGTCGCCCCGTTGCGATCAACGGCACGCGATTCGACGACCCGGTCGCGCTCGTGCGCGAGGCGAACACGATCGGTGGTCGCCACGGGCTCGGCATGAGCGACCAGATCGAGAACCGCATCATCGAGGCGAAGTCGCGCGGCGTGTACGAAGCCCCGGGCATGGCGCTGCTGTTCATCACGTACGAGCGCCTCGTCAACAGCATCCTCAACGAGGACACCCTCGCCACCTACCACGAGCAGGGCCGTCGCCTCGGTCGCCTCATGTACGAGGGCCGCTGGCTCGAGCCCCAGTCCCTCATGCTGCGCGAGTCGATCCAGAAGTGGGTCGGTTCCACCATCACGGGTTCGGTGACGCTGCGCCTGCGCCGCGGCGAGGACTACACGATCCTCGACACCGTGGCATCCGGGATGTCGTACTCGCCCGAGAAGCTCTCGATGGAGCGCGTCGGCGACGCCGCATTCGGCCCGGTCGACCGCATCGGTCAGCTCACCATGCGCAACCTCGACATCGCCGACTCGCGCGCGCGCCTCGAGCAGTACGCGGGCCTCGGCCTCATCGGCGGTCCGACCGGCGAGCTCGTCGGCGACGTCGCCGCCGGCGGTGCCCGCGAGATCATCGAGCCCGCGGCTCGCCTCGACGCCGCGGGTGAGCGCCTGGCCGACGCGACCGACGCGGCGGGCGAGTCCGCCGCGTTCGACGCCGGCACCGACTGACCCCCGCTCCTCCCCGGCTCCTCCCCGACGCCGCCCCGCCGCTTCGGTCGGGCGGCGTCGTGCTGCGCGCGCGGCACGGCACCGCCAGTTCACGTGAAATGGTCGAGGTCACCCGTCATGCCGCGCCACCGCGGGTGATCTCGGCCACATCACGTGAACTGGACCCCACCGAAAGCGTCGTGCGGACGCGAGATGCCGGAAAGTGCACACGGGAGTGCAAGATAAGGCGTACACTCGACCTCCGTGTCCACACCTGCCCGCCGACGCGACGCCGTCGAGAACCGCGCCGGCATCGTCGATGCCGCGACCGCCGCGATCGGCCGTGATCCGCGGGCGTCCATCGCCGCGATCGCGGCCCGCGCCGGGCTGTCGCGCCGCGCCCTGTACGGCCACTTCGACGACCGGGATGCCATCGTCCGCGAGGTGATCGCGGCGGGGGCCGCGCGCTTCAACGCGATCGCCGACCGCATCGACGACGCCGACTCCCGCCTCGCGCTCGCCCGGCTCGCGTCCGAGCTGTGGCGCGAAGCCGCTCACGTGCAGGCCGCCGCCTCCCTCGCCCTCGACGATGCACACGTGTCCGAGACCGCGGCATCCCTCGCCCCTCTCCGGCGCCGCATCGACGGGATCGTCCGCCGCGGCCAGGACGCCGGCGAACTGCGCACCGATCTCTCCGCACCGACCCTGTCGCGCCTGCTCGAAGAGACCGGACGCATGGTGGTCACCCGCGTCGACGCCGAGTCGAGCGCGGCCCGCGAGATCGCCATCACGGCGGTCCTCGGCATCGCCGGCCTCTCCTGGACCGAGGCCCGGCGCCTCATCACTCAGCACCCCGACCTGGAGGCGCAGTGAAGATCGTCCTCGACGCCGTTTCGAAGGGACGCGCGCAGCGCGCGCTGCCCGAGACCTCCACGTCGTACGAGACCGGGCGGGCGACGCTCGCCGTCGCCGAGACCGAGCAACGTCCCACGGTGCTCGGGCTCGTGGCATCCGGTCGCATGAAGATCGACGGCGGCTCGGTCACGATCGACGGACGGGTGGATGCCGGCGCGATCCGTCGTCGTGTCGCCCTCGTCGACGCGCCCGTCGTCTCGGAACCCGAACCGAACGTCACCGTGACGGGCGTCGTCGCGGAGGAGCTCATGTTCGCCGGTCACGCGCCGACCCCCTTCGCCGCGCAGCGCTGGCTCGAGGGCCTGGGGCTGGAGTCCCTGGCATCCCTCCCCGTCGGCAATGTCGACGCGGCAGCGCGGATTCGTCTGCTGCTGGAGCTCGCGGCGCTCCGTACGGACGTGGAGGGACTCGTGCTCGTCGCCCCCGACCGACACGGCGGCGAACCCACCGCCTGGTGGCGCATCGCCCGGGAGTTCGCCGAGCGCGGGTACGCCGTGCTCGTGATCGCGGGGCACGCCTCGCGGACGGCGCTCGACTCCTCCGACGCCGACGCCGAGCAGGAGAACATCCGGTGAAGATCCCGCAGATGATCGCGGCGGAGCTGCGCCGCCTCACCTCCACGCGTATGTCGGTCCTCGCCCTCGTCGCGCTCCTCGCCGTGCCGATCCTGTACGGCGGCCTGTACCTGTGGGCCAACCAGGACCCGTACGGCAACCTGTCGCAGGTCCCCGTCGCGCTCGTGGTCGAGGACAGCGGCGCGCAGATCAACGGCGAACAGCGCAATCTCGGCGACGAAGCGGCCGACCAACTGCTCGACAGCGACACGTTCAAGTGGCATCGCGTCGACGCCGACCAGGCCGCGAGCGGGCTCGAGCGCGGTGACTTCGACTTCACGGTGACGCTCCCCGCCGACTTCAGCGACGCGGTCGCGTCCCTGTCGAGCGACAGCCCGCGGCAGGCCGCGATCGAGCTGCGCACGAACGACGCGAACAACTACCTCGCATCGACGATCGGCTCGCAGGCCGTCGCGCGCATTCAAGCGTCGGTCGCTCAGAAGGTCGTCGATGAGGCCGGCCTCACGCTCCTCGACGCGCTGCACACCATCCGGGTGAGCCTCGTGGATGCCACGACCGGGGCGACGCAGCTCGTCGACGGCCTCGGCAGCGCGAAGTCGGGGTCGGCGCAGCTGGCGACGGGTTCGGCCCAGCTCGCCGACGGGACGGCGCAGCTGTCCGACGGCGCAGCCCGGCTGCGCGACGGCACCGTAGAGCTCCGCGACGGTGCGGCACGCGTCGCCGACGGCGCACAGCAGGTCGCGGGCGGTGTCGACCGCATCGACGCGGCCGCGCGCCAGGTCGGCACGATCGCCGGGGATGCCGCGGCCCAGCTTCCTCAAGCCCGCGCCGACATCGCGAAGGCCCTGGCCGACGCCGGCCTCGACCAGGCGCGCATCGACGAGATCCTCTCCCGCCTCGACCCCGTCGGCGACCGTCTCCAGGCCGCCAACACACGGGTGCAGGACACGGTCCAGCAGATCAACACGCTCGACGACGGTGCGCGCCAGGTGGCCGACGGAAGTGCGTCCGTGGCATCCGGGGCCTCCACCGCAGCCGACGGCGCGTCGGCCCTCGCGGAGGGCGCCTCCTCGGCGGCCTCGGGAGCCGCGCAGCTCCGCGACGGGGCGAGCCAGCTCGACGGCGGGATCGGGCAGCTCTCGGACGGAGCGACGAAACTGCGCGACGGGTTGGCGTCGGGCGTCGAGCAGATCCCCGACTCCGACGACCAGACCCGGCAGGCGCAGGCCGACACGATCTCCGACCCGGTGAGCGTCGGCTCGACGTCGGTGACCAAGGCGCAGAACTACGGGGCGGGACTCGCGCCGTTCTTCGCGGCCCTCGCCGGCTGGATCGGCATCTACGCGCTGTTCCTCATCGTGAAGCCCGTCTCCAAGCGCGCCGTCACGGCCCTGCGCTCCCCGATCCGCGTGACGCTCGCGGGCTGGCTGACGCCCGCCGGCCTCGGTGCGGTGCAGATGGTGGGTCTGTTCACGGTGCTCGCCGTGGCCCTGCAGTTCTCGTTCGCGAATCCGTGGGCCGCCCTCGGCATCCTGATCTTCGCCTCGGCGACGTACGCGGCGATCGTGCTCGCGCTGAACGTGTGGCTCGGATCCGTCGGGCAGTTCCTCGGACTGGTGCTCATGGTGCTGCAGCTGGTCACGGCCGGCGGAACGTTCCCGTGGCAGACGCTGCCCGCCCCGCTGGCGGCTCTGCACCACGTACTGCCCATGGGATACGTCGTGGATGCCATGCGCCAGGTCATGTACGGGGGCGACATCGGCCGCGTCGGCCCGGACCTGCTCGTGCTCGGCGCGTGGCTCGTCGGTGGGGTGCTGCTCGCCGCGATCGGCGTGACCCGGATGACGCATCACCGGACGCTGCGCGACCTTCAGCCGAGCCTGATCGGCTGACTCTCCGACCGGCTCGCCGTCGATCGGGCGGGTGCGCACCGCGTAGGGTCGTCTCACGACGATCGCGAGGGGATGCCATGGCCGCCCGCAACACCCGCCTGATGCGCTGCACGCCCGACGACCTCTTCGCCGTACTGGCGGACGGGTGGCTGTACCCGGTGTGGGTGGTGGGTGCCGCCCGCATGCGCGACGTCGATCCGGAATGGCCGCAAGAGGGCTCCCGCATCCACCACTCGCTGGGCGTCTGGCCCGTCCTGGTGCACGACACGACGGAGATGGTCGAGTGGGACCCGCCGCGACGCGTGCGGCTGCGCCCCAAGGCCGGACCGCTCGGTCGCGGTGTCATTCGTTTCGACGTGCGCCCGCACGGCGACGGGATCGCCGTGACCATTGCCGAAGAGCCGGTGTCGGGACTGCCGGCGGCTCTTCCCGGCATCCTGTGGCGACCCCTGCTCGTCCTGCGCAACCATGAGTGCCTGAACCGCCTCGGGTTCCTCGCCGAGGGGCGTCGCGCGGAGCGCGAAGCGGGAGAACTCGAGGCACGACCGGAGACGCCGACCCCCACCGAGGGCACCGCCTCGCCGCAAGCCGAGAAGGACGCGGCCGAAGCCGACATCTGAACGTCCGGAGAACGGGTCCGCGGGGCAGCGCCGCGGTCGTATAGTTGACAAAACGCAACTTGTTTGGGGAGCGGCACGACCCGCGCCGTCTCTCTGGCGCTTCGGCGCCCTCCTTATCGGCCCTCTCGCCCTTCCGAGGAAACGTGACCACTGCTGCCGTGTCGAGCCCGACCACCCGAAGCACCCCGGTGATGACCCACCGCCAGATCCTGTTCGTCATCTTCGGGCTCATGGCCGGGATGTTCCTGTCCGCGCTCGATCAGACCGTCGTCGGTACCGCCATCCGCACGATCGGCGACGACCTCAACGGCCTCAGCCTGCAGGCGTGGGTGACCACGGCCTACCTCATCGTGTCGACCATCTCGACGCCGATCTACGGCAAGCTGTCCGACATCTTCGGCCGGCGACCGCTGTTCCTCATCGCCATCGTGATCTTCATCGTCGGCTCGGTCGCCGCGAGCTTCTCGACCTCGATGATCGAGCTCTCGGCGTTCCGCGCCATCCAGGGCCTGGGTGCCGGTGGCCTCATGTCGATGCCGCTCGCCATCATGGGCGACATCCTCGCCCCGCGTGAGCGCGCCAAGTACCAGGGTTACTTCCTCGCCGTCTTCGGCATCTCCTCCGTCATCGGCCCCCTCGTCGGCGGACTCTTCGCCGGTGCTAACGAGATCCTCTTCATCGCCGGGTGGCGCTGGGTCTTCCTCATCAACGTGCCGATCGGCCTCATCGCCCTGGCGATCGTCCTCCGGTTCCTGCACATTCCACGCCACCCGCACGGTTCCGTCCGCATCGACTGGTTCGGCGCGACGACGGTCATCATCGCCCTCGTCCCGCTGCTGCTCGTCGCCGAGCAGGGCCGCGAATGGGGCTGGACCTCGCCGATCGCGCTCGCCTGCTACGTCGTCGGCGGCCTCGGCATCCTGGCCTTCATCCTCATCGAGCGCGGCATGAAGGACGACGCGCTCATCCCGCTCAAGCTTTTCCGCTCGTCGACCTTCTCGATGGCCACCGTCATCGGCGTCTTCGTCGGCTTCGCGATGTTCGGCGCGATGCTGACGCTGCCGCTGTACCTGCAGCTCGTGCTCGGGTCGAGCCCCACCGAGAGCGGCTTCCAGCTGCTGCCGATGATCCTCGGTCTCATGATCTCGTCGATCGCGAGCGGCCAGATCATCGCGCGCACCGGCCATTACCGCATCTTCCCGTCCATCGGCACGGCCTTCATGGCGCTGGGCTTCTTCACGTTGACCTTCATCCGCTACGACACGTCGTACTGGATGATCGCCGGGGCGATGCTCCTCATCGGTCTAGGTCTCGGTCAGCTGATGCAGACGCTCACGATCGCCTCGCAGAACTCCGTCGGTCCCCGTGACATCGGCGTGGCGACCTCGGCATCCACGTTCTTCCGCCAGATCGGCGGAACGCTCGGCACGGCCATCCTGCTGTCGCTGCTGTTCACGCTCGTGCCGCTGAACCTGCAGACGAACTTCCGCGATCCGGGATCGCTCACGGAGGCGCTCGACGCCGCCCTCGACCCGACCGTCGCCAGCGCCCCCGCGAACACGGGCATCATGTCGAAGGTCTACGACCCGTTCGTCCGAGAGCTCACCGACGGCGCCCTGAGCGGCGCGCAGCAGGGCGTCGAGCAGGCCAAGACAGCCGCCGCCGACGCCGTGGCGCAGCAGGTCGCGGCCGGTGCGATCCCCGCCGCCGCGCAGCAGCAGGCCACGGCCGCCGCGCAGGAGCAGGCGATCCAGCAGGCCGCGGCCGCGATCCAGCAGCAGGTCCCGGTCGCGGAGGTCGCCGCCGACGGCACCGTGACGCTGGACTTCGCAAATGCCACGGCCCGCCGGGCCTTCGTCGACCAGGCGGTTCCGCAGATCATCGACGGCATGTCGGGGTCGTCGGAGTCGTCGTTCGATAACAGCACGATGGACGACACGTCGTTCCTCAACGGCGCCGATCCGCGACTCACCCGACCGCTGCTGGTGTCGTTCAACCAGTCGACCGTCGCCGTGTACTGGGTCGCCATGGCCGTCGCGCTGATCGCGTTCGTGCTGACGCTGTTTTTCCGAACGCCCCCGCTGCGCGCGAAGTCGGCGCTGCAGGAGTCGGCCGACGCCGAGCGCCACGCCGAGCCGGTCGCGCTCGGCTGAGTTGCGGCCCGGCGGAGGTCCCGCCGCCATCGATAAACGCTGTTCCTCCTCAGAAACGCTGTGTCGCGGCGTTTCTGAGGAGGAACAGCGTTCATCACTGCGAGGGATGCCGCGCCGCAGCCCCGCGGGCGTCAGCTCTCGGGGCGCGACGGGGCGGCGATCGAGCCGCCCTCCTCCGTGCGGTGCTGCAGGTCGTCGACGTAGAGGCCTGCTTCGTCCATCGTGCGATTGCGGTAGGCGGCGCGGCCGACCATGTGCGCGGCGAGCGGCGCCGTGGCGAACTGGATGAGGACGATCGGGATGCCGAAAGCCAGGGCCTCCCACGAGCGGAGGGTCAACTCCACGGCGATGACGATGAGCAGCACACCGAGCACCTGCGGCTTCGTCGCCGCGTGGAGGCGGGAGGGCACATCGGGCCAGCGCACAAGCCCGATCGTCGCCGTCAGGCAGAGCACCGCACCGATCAGGACGAGCACGAGCGCGACGACGTCGAGGACCGACTCCAGGGTCATCGGGGGTTCTCCTTCCGTGCGACGAACCGCGCGACGGCGATCGATCCGAACACGCCGACGGCGGCGATGATGAGCATCACGGGCAGGGAGCGGGTGTGATGGTTGATGACCATGTCCGCCCCGAGGATGCAGACGACCTCGGTCGGCAGGACGTCGGCCGCCACGGCGCGGTCGAGGATGGACGGCCCGATCACGAGTCGGATGAGCGCCAGCACCGCGGCGACGGCGAAGACGATCAGGATGACGACGACGAGGGCGGTCATAGCGGAGTCCGTCCGTCGCGGGGCGAGGCGGCCCCGAGGTGGGCGTGGGCGTCGGATTCGGCGATCTGCCGCCGGAGATCGGCGAGCTGCTCGCGCGAGCCGACGGCACGCGTGATGCGAGCCTCCCAGCCGAGCACCACGCGGCGCTGATGTTCGGCATCCTCGTCGCTGCGGATTCCGATCGTGTGGAGGAACAGCGTGCGGCCCTCGCGGTCGACGTCGACGATGAGCGAGCCCGGGATGAGGGATGCCGTGACCGCCGTGTGCGCCATGATGACGTCGTCGTCGACGCGCAGCGGGACCGCGATGATCGCCGCCCCGGGGGCGCGACGGAAATCGAGCACCTGCCACGCGACGACGAGCGAGCCGCGGACGACGGCGGCGAGGAACGTGACCACGAAGACGAACCCGTACCAGAGGTTCAAACGGCCGGACAGATCGACGGGCGGCAGCCGGAACACGCGGGTCACGAACACGGCCGCGCCGACGCCCGTGAGGAACGCCAGCCAGGTCAGCTGCCCCCACAACAGCATCCACAGGGCGACGAGGATGAAGAAGAAGGGCAGTTGCTGCACGAAGAAGCCGATCTGCGACCGGCGGTCCGGACTCACTCTTCGGCCCCCTCTCCCTGCAGCTGCACGAGGGTGATGCCCTCGGCGATCCGCTCGCCGGCGCGGAGGCAGACGTCGAGGAGCGGACCGGCGAACACGGTCAGCGCGATCGTGACGGCCACCATTCCCGCGGTCGCGGCGGTCATGATCCGCGGGATCGTCCGACGTTCGGTCGAGATCGCGGCGGCGGGCGCGTTGCCGAGGTAGGCGATGCGCTCCATCGTCTCCGCGGAGTCGTTCTCCTCGCGCCAGAACGACAGGTTCCACGCCCGCATCAGCGCGTAGAGCGTCAGGATCGAGGTCGCGATGCCGCCGACGATCAGCACCATCATCACCGGCGTCCCCACCCGCGCCGCGGCGTCGAACAGCGCGTACTTGCCGATGAAGCCCGAGAACGGCGGGAGTCCGCCGAGGTTGATGGCCGGGATGAAGTAGAGCACGGCCAGCACCGGGGCGGCCCGCATGAGCCCCTTGACCTTGAGGATGGACGTGCTCCCCGCGCGCCGCTCGATGAGGCCCACCGCGAGGAACAGGGTCGTCTGCACGATGATGTGGTGGACGATGTAGTAGATCGTCGCCCCCACGGCCAGCGGCGTGTTGATGGCGAGGCCGAAGACCATGTATCCGACGTGGCTCACGAGGGTGAACGACAGGATGCGTTTGAGTTCGGCCTGCGCGACGGCGCCCAGGATGCCGACGATCATCGTCGCGAGCGCGACCATCATCAGCAGGAAATTCAGGTCGTTGTCGACGAACAGCTGCGTCTCCGTGCGGATGATCGCGTAGACACCGACCTTGGTCAGCAGACCCGCGAACACCGCGGTGACGGGCGCCGGGGCGGTCGGATAGGAGTCGGGCAGCCAGAACGACAGCGGGAAGACGGCGGCCTTGATCGCGAACGCCAGGAGCAGCATGAGATGCAGGATCGTCTGGATGTCCTGCGGGAGCTGGGCCATCCGTTCACTGATCTGCACCATGTTCACCGTGCCGAGCGCGCCGTAGACCATCGCGATCGCGGCGAGGAACAGGATCGACGACACCAGCGAGACGACGATGTAGACGACGCCCGTGCGGATGCGCGACTCGGTGCTCCCGAGAGTGATGAGGACGTACGAGGCGACCAGCAGGATCTCGAAGCCGACGTAGAGGTTGAAGAGGTCGCCGGCGATGAAGGCGTTGAAGATGCCCGCGCCGAGGATGAGGTATGCCGGGTAGAAGATCGAGACCGGAGTGTCCTGGTCGTTGTCGGCGGCACCCTGGCCGATCGAGAACAGCAGGACCGCGAGCAGCACGACGCTCGTGACCATCACCAGGAGCGCGGCGAGCACGTCGACGTACAGGACGATCCCCAGCGGGATGTCCCACCCGGCGATGGCGACGGCCATGGGCCCGGTCGTGTCGACCACGACGAGCAGCACCGCCGCGAGCACCGTGACGGTCGTCAGCGAGATGACCGACACCGCGATCTGGATACGCCGACGACGGCCGAAGATCAGGTTGACGGCGGCACCGAACAGCGGGATGCCGACGAGCAGGGGAACCAGGGCGCTCACGCGCGATCACCGTCTTCCGGGTCTCGGGTGCCGCCCTCGGATCCCTCGGGACTCCGGGTGTCGCCCTGCGGCCGGTCGCGGCCCACCGCCACGCGGTCGACCGGCGCGTCGTCGACGAGGTGCGAGAGGTCGCCCTGCTGCAGGACGCGGATCGGCGAGACCACGTCGCCGACGAAGTCCGTCGTGACATCGTCGTCATCGGAGCGGGACTCTTCGTCCATGGCATCCTCGGGCTCGGATGCCGTGCGCTCGCGGATCGCGATGTCTTCGGCGTCGTCGACGACCGTGTCGGCCTGACCGAGCTGCCAGGACCGGTAGATGAGGGCCAGGAGGAACGCCGAGATGCCGAACGTGATGACGATCGCGGTGAGCGCGAGCGCCTGCGGCAGGGCATCGGACATCTCTGCCGGGTCGGTTCGTCCGTCGTCGTAGAAGGGGGCGAGGCGCGGTTGCCCCATGACGATGAGCAGCAGCAGGTTGGCGGCATTGCCCAGCAGCAGGAACCCGATGAGGACGCGCGTGAGGCTGCGCTCGAGCATGGCGTACACGCCGCAGGCGAAGAGCACCGCCATGACGATGATGAGAACGAGGGAGACGCTCACGGCACGGTCACCGCCTCGGTGTCGACGGCGTCCTTGGACTGCCGGTCGACCTCGGCCCCGAGGCTGCGGAGCACGTCGAGGACGAGACCGATCACCACGAGGTACACGCCGACGTCGAAGATCGTGCTGGTGACGAACTCCCAGTGGCCGATGAGCGGCAGATCGCCCTCGAACGTGAAGCTCTGCAGCGGCGCGAACCCGAAGAACAGCGGCACGATCGCGCACAGCACCGCAACGGCCATGCCGGCACCGAGCAGGCGTCCGGCGTCGGTCGGGGCGGCGGCACCGAGCTCCCACCGTCCTCCCGCGATGTAGCGCATCACGAGTCCCATGCCCGCGACGAGACCGCCGGCGAACCCGCCGCCCGGGAGGTTGTGACCGGCGAAGAGCAGGTAGATCGAGATGAGCATGATCGCGTGGAACAGCACGCGGATGATGATCTCCATCATGATCGAGCGGTTCTCGGGCTGCACTTTCGCCCCCGAGACGAGCCACGCCCGCGGCGCATCGGATTCTCCCGCCCGCTGCGCGCGGACACCGCTGTCGGTCTCGACCAGGGGGCGGCGACGGCCGAGGCCCACACGGCTGCGCGACGTTCCCGAGCTCCGGCGCGAGAGGTTGTCGCTGCGGTCGGTGATGAAGACGAGGGATGCCACGCCGGTGGCGGCCAGGATGAGCACCGACAGTTCGCCCATCGTGTCCCATCCGCGAAGGTCGACGAGTGCGACGTTGACGACGTTGCGGCCGTGCCCGATCTCGTAGGCCAGGGGGGGCCACTCCAGCGAGATCGGCGGGTCCTGCCGCGCGCCGGTGGCGACGATGGCGACGAGGGCCATCGTGAGTCCGACGCCGACGCCGAGCGCGGCGCGGGCGAGCGGGGCGACCGACGCGTTGTGCTCTCCCATCCGGGCCGGGAGACGCCGGAGCACGAGCGCGAACGCGACGAGGGTGATGGTCTCGATGAGCACCTGTGTCAGCGCGAGGTCGGGGGCTCCGCTCGTGGCGAAGAGCACCACCATGCCGAGCCCGGTCACCGACACGAGGGCGACACCGGTGAAGCGCTTCGGCGCGCGGACGGCCAGGATTCCGGCGGCGATCATGATGGGCGCCGAGATGAGCTGCGCGGGCGAATGCCACGCGTCCAGCTGCGCGCGCCACTCGTCGGAGGCCAGGAGGGCGGTCCCCTCGGCCACGACGAGGACGACGAAGATCGTGCCGACGTAGAACGGGAGCGATCCCCGCTGGAAACGGGCCGTCGTCCACTCGGACGTCCGATCGATCCCGCGCAGGACGACGTTGTAGGCGTCGTTCGCCGTGAAGGGCAGCAGACGCTTGCGCGTGTGCAGCTGCGTGCGTCGGACCAGCCAGAAGATGCCCGCGCCCAGCGCGAGCGTCCCCAGCGAGAGGAAAAGCGCCGGCTCCAGACCGTGCCACAGCGCGAGATGGTAGGGGTACTCGGGCACGGGCACGCCCGCGGTGGCCTCCGGCACGGTGTCGGCGTACGGCGCGAGCCACACGTCGACGATCGGTGCGAGGAATCCGAGCACGAGCGAGGCGCCGCCCAGGAGCACCGGCGACGCGAGGAAGCCGATGGGCGGGTCGGGCCACTCGGTGCGCTCGACGGACCGCTTGGTCCAGAAGGCTCCCCAGAGGAACCGGATGCCGTAGGCCGCCGTCAGGGCGGAGCCGGCGACGACGCCCACGAGCGCGACGATCCCCCATCCCGCGCCCGCGGTGGCCTCGTGCCACAGCGCGGTGAGCGCGGTCTCCTTGGCGACGAAGCCGAGGGTCGGGATGACGCCGGCCATCGACGCGATCGCGAGGAACGCCGCCGTCGCCATGACGGGCGCCTGCCGGCCGACGCCCGAGAGTTCGCCGATGTCGCGTGTGGACAGCTGGCGGTCGATGACACCCACGATGAGGAAGAGGCACGACTTGAACAGCGCGTGGCTGAGGAGCAGCGCGACGCCCGCGAGGGCGGCATCGCGTGTTCCGTACCCGAGCATGACGGTGAGGAAGCCGAGCTGACTGACCGTGCCGAAGGCGAGGATGCGCTTCAGGTCGCGTTCGCGCAGGGCTTGGAATCCTCCGAGCAGCATCGTGAACACCCCCAACGCGATGAGCGTGGGACGCCAGAACGGGGTGTCGGCGAAACCGGGGGCCAGGCGCGCGATCAGGTAGATGCCCGCCTTCACCATGGCGGCGGCGTGGAGGTAGGCGCTCACCGGGGTCGGGGCGGCCATCGCGCCGGGGAGCCAGAAGTGGAAGGGGAAGATGGCCGACTTGCTGAGGGCACCGACGAGCAGGAGGAGCACCGCGACGTCGACGACCGGGCTGACGACCGGGGGATCGGCGAGGATCGCCGACAGGCTGGTCGTCTCCGCCTGTACGACCAGGAGCACGACGCCGATCAGCATGACGAGGCCGCCGAGCGTCGTCACGAGCAGTGCCTGCAGAGCGGCGCGGCGGCTCGCCGCGCGACCGTGGTAGTAGCCGATGAGCAGGTAGGACAGAACGCTCGTGATCTCCCACAGCATGACCAGCACGACGATGTCGTCGGTCAGCACGAGACCGTACATCGCGCCCGCGAACGCGAGGAGGACGGCCGAGAATTGCCCCACGCCCTGCGTCTTGCCGCGGAAGTACCAGCGGCAGTAGAGCATGACGAGCGCTCCGACACCGGTCACGACCAGCGTCAGCAGCCACCCCAGGACGTCCATCCGCATCGAGAGCGAGACTCCGAGACCCGGGATCCAGGCGTATTCCTCGAAGGGAATGTCGCCCGCGAAGACGGACGGCGCGAGCACGATGGCGTGCGCGAACGCGGCGACGGGCAGGAGCGCGGCGACGAAGAAGGCGCGGGCGCCGATCTTGGCCACGAGGAAGGGCAGCACGAGCGGAACGAGAGCGAACGCACCGAGGATCGCCAACACGATAGGGCCTCCTCGGGGTCGACGGGCTGATGCCCGGGCTCTCGGGGTGTCCGGTCTATTCTACCGGGAGCATTCGTCCTCCCGTGCGGCGAACCTCACGAGCGATGCGGGGGCGCGGTCGTCGTACCCTCCCGGAACGCGCACGTGAGGTCGAGGCCGGCGGGCGTTTCGTCCTCCAGCATCGCCGCCACCGCCTCGCCGGCAGCACGGCCTTTCGCCGTGGCCGGCTGCACGAGGGTCGTGAGTACGTGCGGCGCGAGGCCGTCGACGACGACGCCGTCGAAGCCGGTCACGCTGACGTCGTGCGGCACCTGAAGACCCGCCTCCTCGGCGGCACGGATGACACCGGCGGCGAGCAGATCGCTCTGCGCGATCACGGCGGTGGGACGACGTGAGGGGTCGGCGAAGATCGTGCGGCCGGCGATGGCCCCCTCGTCGATCGAACTGTTCGCGGCGGCGAGCGCCGGCGCCTCGGGGAACACCTGACGCGCACCGGCCAGACGGTCTGCGGTGATGTCGACGCGGATCGCAGCGTCAGCGGGAATCCATCCCCGGCGCCGCTCGACGTCGGTCGGCAGGGTGACGATCACGACGTCGGTGTGCCCGAGATCGGCGAGATGCCGAGCCGCCTGACGCTGAGCCTCGACGTTGTCGAGCAGCACGCGCGGGATTCCCTCACCGGCATCCCCTTCGATGACCACGACCGGGATGCCACGCCCCCGCACGACCTCGAGGGAATCGGCCATGCGCGGGCTGCACCCGATCAGCACGGCCGCGTCGATAGGGGCGGTGTGCAGCGACGGCTCACTGATCGTCACGCCGTCGTCGCGCAGAAGGAGGAGCGCTGCCCCGAGTCGGGACACGCCGTCGGCGAGGCCGTCCATCATGTGGGTCGTCACGGGGTCGAGGAAGGCCGTTCCGAGGTGCTGGTCGAAGACGACCCCGACGATGCCCGAGCGTCCGCGCCGCAGCGAAGCCGCACGCGGGTCGGGTCCGGTGTAGCCGAGCTTCTCGGCTGCGGCGAGGACGCGGGCCCGGGTCGCGTCGGACGTCGGCGTCTTGCCGCTGAAGACGACCGAGGCCGTCGAGGCGGAGACGCCCGCCTCACGGGCGACGTCGCTGATGGTCGCGCGGCGCGTGCTCACCGCCTGATCGTACCTCCCGGCGCGCTTGGCGCTCGAATCGATTCGATCCGCGGGGCGTTTCGTGGTTACTGTTGCCGCATGGAACACACGCTCACCCGTTCGCGTCTCGTGCGCTGGTACGTCGCGATCTGCGCGATCTTCCTCGCGAGCGGGCTGAGCATCTCGACGTGGGCCTCCCGTGTACCGGCCATCCGCGAGTCGCTCGGCATCGAGAACTCGGGCGTCGGCCTGCTTCTGCTCGGGATGGGCGTGGCATCCATCATCGGACTCACGGTCGCGCCCGCGATCATGGCGCGGCTCGGGGCACGCCGGGGGATGCTCATCGCCCTGCTGCTCGTCGCGGTCGGCGTCGTGATCATCGGCCTGGGGTCCGACACCCTGCAGCTGTTCGGCGTCGCCCTCGTCGGCCTCGCGCTGTTCGGGTTCGGCAACGGATCGGTCGACGTCATGATGAACGTCGAGGGCGCGGCGCTCGAGAAGGCGACCGGCCGCACGGTGATGCCGCTGCTGCACGCCTTCTTCAGCTTCGGCACCGTGATCGGCGCCGGCATCGGCTTCCTCGCCGTCCGCGGTGGCGTGGGCGTCGTGGCGCACTGCGTCGCCATGGGGATCGTCATCGCCGTGGTGGCCTTCGCCGCGATCGCGAACGTGCCCGCGCGCGAGATCGCGATGGACGCCCCGGCCGCCGAGGAGCGCGCGCACTGGCGCGAACGCCTCGCCGGCTCGCTCGCCGCCTGGCGCGAACCCCGCACCTACACGCTCGGCGTCATCATGCTCGGCATGGCCTTCGCCGAGGGCAGCGCGAACGATTGGCTGCCGTCGGCCGTCGTGTTCGGCCACGGCGCGCCCGAGGAGGCGGGCCCCGCCGTGCTGGCGGTGTTCTCGGTCGCGATGACCGCGGGACGGCTCGTCGGCGGCCCCGTCGTGGATCGGTTCGGTCGCGTGTGGGTGCTGCGCATCCTCGCCGTCACCGCCGCCGCGGGCCTGCTCCTGTTCATCGTCGCGCCGTTCGGACCCCTCGTGTTCATCGGTGCCGCCCTCTGGGGCCTGGGCGCCTCGCTCGGATTCCCGATCGGCATGTCCGCCGCCGCCGACGACCCCGCCAAGGCGGCCTCCCGGGTCGCCGCGGCGGCCACCATCGGGTACGTCGCGTTCCTGTGCGGTCCCCCGATCCTCGGCTGGATCGGCGACCACATCGGGCTGCTCAACACCCTGTTCATCGTGGTCGGCCTGATCGTGGCATCCGGACTCTTCTCCGGAGCCGCGAAGCCCCTCGTCGTCGCGGAGCCCGAGGCCGAGAAGGCCTCTCAGCGCGATTAGGCTCGTCGGGTGCGTCTCGTCATCGCCCGCTGCTCGGTCGACTACACCGGTCGACTGACCGCCCACCTGCCCCTCGCCACGCGTCTGCTCGTGCACAAGGGCGATGGGTCGTTGCTCGTGCACTCCGACGGCGGCTCGTACAAGCCCCTGAACTGGATGAGCCCGCCCTGCACGCTGACGGTCGAAGAGCCGGACGAGGATGCCGCGAGCGTCGGTGTCACGCAGCAGTGGCGTGTGACGCACAAGAAGTCCGGCGATGCACTGGTCGTGAAGATCTACGAGGTCATCCACGACACGTCGCACGACCTCGGCGTCGACCCCGGCCTCATCAAGGACGGCGTCGAAGCCGACCTCCAGCGGCTGCTGGCCGAGCAGGTCTCGGTGGTGGGCGAGGGCCTGAAGCTCGTCCGCCGCGAGTACCCGACGGCGATCGGCCCCGTCGACCTGCTGCTGCGCGATGACAACGGCGGCACGGTCGCGATCGAGGTCAAGCGCCGCGGCGACATCGACGGTGTCGAACAGCTCACGCGCTACCTCGAGCTTCTCAACCGCGATCCGCTCCTGGCACCGGTGACCGGGGTGTTCGCCGCGCAGGAGATCAAGCCGCAGGCCCGAGTGCTCGCCACGGATCGCGGCATCCGCTGCCTCACCCTCGACTACGACGAGATGAAGGGCATCGAGTCGGGGGCTCGGCGGCTGTTCTGAGCCACTGCCCGCGTCGCTCGGGGCGAAGAGCGGAGGAGAAACGGGGAGCGGAGGATGCCACGTGGCATCCGGGTCCTCCCCTCGCTGAAGGTTGTCCCCTCCCTGGCGTCCCTGCCGGCGAGCGCGCGGCCCGCACCCGACGCGGCCGGTAGCGTGGAGCCCATGCCCGTGCGCTCCCCCTGGTCGTGCGTCCTCTGGGACGTCGACGGAACCCTCGTCGATGCATCCGAGGGCATCCTCCGCCGCCTCACCGCCACCCTCGAGCACTTCGGGCACAGGCCGCCCACCCGCGGCGAGCTGTCGCACTGGATCGGACCGCCGATGTTCGAGTCCTTCCAGGTCAACGTCGGCATGACGCCCGACCAGGCGACCGAGGCCGTCACCTTCTACCGCGCGCTCAACAAGAACGAGGGCTACACCGGCAGCGCGCAGCTGTACCCCGGTGTCGCCGACATCGTGCACGACCTGCACGCCGCCGGCGTCCCCCAATCGACCGCGAGCTCGAAGCCCGAGGTGCAGGTCGTCGCGCTCATGGATCACTTCGGCCTGGCATCCGACCTCGAGGCGACGGTCGGGGCAAGCCCCGACGAACGCACCCTCAGCGCGAAGTCCGACATCGTGCGCGAAGCACTGCGTCGTCTGGAGGTCCGCGGCTACGACACCTCGCGCCCCGTCCTCATCGGTGATCGGCACCACGACGTCGAGGGTGGGGCGGATGCCGGTGTGCCGGTGATCTTCGTCCGCTGGGGCTTCAGCTGGCCGCACGAGGCGGACGGCGCCCAGGCCGCCGTCGACACGGCGGACGAACTCCGCGCGCTCCTGCTCGTGTCGGACGACGACCCCGGTTCCTTCCGCGGTGTCTGACCTCCCCTGGGCGCTACCGACGTCCATCGCTCTTCTCGCGGCACTGGTGGTCGCCGCGGTCGTCGTGATCGTTGTGCGGGCGCAACGCCGGTCCCCGCGCGCCGCCGTCGCCGCGGCGAACGCTCGCACCGCCGCGGAAGAGGCGCTGCTGCGACTCGACGATGCGGCGACCGCGCTCGACGCGGCGTTCGACGCGGCCGACGCCGACGACGCGCCCACCGACCTCCGGCGCGGGCGAGCGGCGGCGCTCCGCGGACGCGACCGCGGCTTCGTCGAGGTCGCGGCACTGGCGACCTCGACGAGGCTCCCCGCGCAGCGTCGGTCCGACGCCGTCCGGCTCCGGGACGACCTCGAGCGGCGGATCACCGCCGTGAACGCGACGCAGGAGCGCTTCTCCGAGTGGACGCGCACACATGGCACCCCCGCTTCGCGAACCGCCGCGGCCCGTGCGCGGCGTGAGGAGATCGCCCGCACGTCCGGTGATCCCGCCCGACTCGTGACCGAGGCCCGGCCGCGGTTCGACGACGGGGAGTGGACGGATGCCGACCGCGCCGACCGTGAAGCCCGTGCGGCGCTCGCGCGCGCAGACGCGGCGCTGGACGGCCAGGACGCGGATGCCAAGGTGCTCGAGGCATCCATCGCTCTTCGGCGGGCCGAGCGCCTCTTCCGCGCGGTCGAGGACGCGCACCGCTTCGTTCTGCAGGCCTCGGAGAACGCCGCCGCGGAGGTCGCTGCCGCACAGGCGGAGATCGCGGCGGCTCTCGAGATCGCCGCCGACCGCCCCACCGAGGTCGCGCCCGACGCCGCCGAGCGGCTGCGCGCCGCTGCCGCCGACCTCCGCTCCACGGCGGAGCGCCGACCGCGCGCGGCGATCGAGGTCGTCGCCCGCGTGCGCGAGACCCGCGACGAGGTGCTCGGCGAGGTGCCGAGCGCGCGGCGGCGGCTCGAGGCCGCGCGCGCCGCATTGCCCGGAACCCTCGCGTGTGCGCGTGCGGCCGTCGCCGCGGCCGAGGCCTTCGCGGACGCGCCAACCATCGAGGATCGCTTGCGCCTCGACGCGGCACGCCGCGAACTGGCGGCCGCGCGTTCCGCACAGGACGCGTTCCAGGCGCTCGCCTCGGCGCGTGCTGCGTGGCACGCGGTCACCAAGGGCTGAGGTCCCGAGCCGGCCCCCGATATGGTGAGCGGCATGGGGCAGCCCGTCACCGTCCGTCGCGTCGCCGACATCGCCCGCCGTCTCCCGGCCACCGCGGCGCTTCTGCTCGTCCTGCTCGCCGTGGGCGTGGCATCCACGGGACTCTGGACACCGTTCGCGACGTCGCCCTTGCACGACACCGTGGCCTACGGTCTTCCCGCCCTCGAGGCCGGCCGGTGGTGGACGCCGCTCACCGGAACGTTCTTCGTCTCGACGCCGTGGCTGTACGCCCCGATCATGGTGGGGCTGAGCGGCATGGGCTACCTCGAGTTCCGCCGCGGATCGCGCGTCGCCCTCTCCTACTTCGCGGGTGGGCAGCTCGGCGCCGTGCTGATCTCCTCTGCGCTGCTGTGGCCGGCCGCCCTCCTTCCCTGGCCGTGGGCACAGGAGCAGGCCGGAGCGCTCGACGTCGGCCCGTCGCCCGGGGTGATTGCGTGCCTGGCGGCGGCCGTGTCGCTGCTCCCGTCGCCCTGGCGTCTGCGGGCGTGGACCGTCCTGATCGCGGTCCTCTCGGTGACGTTCCTCTACTGGGGCTCGCTGAACGACCTCGAGCACCTCATCGCCGTCGCGATCGTGCTGGTCGTCGATCGGTCGCTTCGGCCGCAGAGGGTGCCGGTGCGGGAACAGCGCCTCATCGCCTTCGTCGCCGTCTGCGGTCTGGGCGCCATCGACATCCTGACCTACCTCAGCCCCACCACCGGACCGTTCGGCAGCTCCGACCCGGTCTCCGGTTCGTGGGTGGACGTGGCCGTCAACACGGTCATCGTGCTGACGGTGGCGAACGGCATCCGGCGGGGACGCCGGTGGGCGTGGGTGCTGCTGGTGCTGTACGGCATCCTCAACGCCCTCCTGTTGCTCGCGGTCGGGCTGCTGGTGCTGATCGTCGGTCTCGGCGGGGTCGAGGGATCCCTCGATCTGGACCTCACCATCAGCCTGGCGTCGTCGGCGACCTGGGTCGTCGCCCTCGTGTACCTCGTGCTCGTGCGGGCTGCCTTCCGCGCGCGTCCGAAGGCTGCTCTCGGCGACGCCCCCGCACCGAGTGTCGACGAGGTCGAGGCGGAGCTGCGCGCGACGGGCGGGGGCACCCTGTCCTGGATGACGACGTGGGAGGGGATGTCGTACGCCCGGTTCGGGCGCGGGATCGTCGCCTTCCAGCGGCGGTCGGGGGTCGCGCTCGCGCTCGGCGACCCGCTCGGCCCGGACGAGGCACGCGCCGCGACCGTTCGAGCCTTCATCGAGCGCGCCGAGAACGCCGGTCTCGCGCCGTGCTTCTTCAGCGCGGGTGAGCAGACACGCGCCGCCGTTCCCGAGGGGTGGCGCAGCATCGTCGTCGCCGACGACACGATCGTCGACCTTGCGGGGCTGCAGTTCACCGGCAAGGCGTGGGGCGCCGTCCGCACGTCACTGAATCGCGCCGAGCGCGAGGGGATGACGTTCCGCCTCTCCCGCCTCGCCGACGAGACGTGGGGCGTTCGTCAGCAGCTCCGGTCCATCTCCGAGAGCTGGGTCGGAGACAAGGGCCTGCCCGAGATGGGCTTCACCCTCGGAACCCTGCACGAGGCGGCCGACCCCGAAGTGCGCATCGCGCTGGCCGTCTCCCCCGCCGGTGACGTCGACGGTTTCCTGTCGTGGCTGCCGATCTGCGGCGACGGGCGGGTGCGGGGATGGACGCTCGACCTCATGCGCCGCCGCGACGGCGGGTTCGGCCCGGTGATGGAGTTCCTGATCGGATCATCGGCTCAGCACTTCTCGGCGGAGGGCGCGGACGTGCTGTCGCTCTCGGGTGCCCCGCTCGCACACGAATACCCCGTGGATGCCGGTGCGATCGCCGATCTGCAACAGCGCATGGCCGCCCTGCTCGAGCCCGTGTACGGGTTCGCGTCGCTGCACCGGTTCAAGCAGAAGTTCCACCCGCGCTACGAGACCATGTACCTGCTCTACCGGGACGAGGCCGACCTCACCCGCATCGGAGCCGCGCTCACACGCGCATTCCTTCCCCACGCGACGCTGCGGCAGTTCGCGGCCGCGGGTCTCGACCTGGTGCGGCCCGGGAAGTGAGCGTCGCGACGGGTCAGAGCGGGCGGATGTTCTCCGCCTGCAGGCCCTTGGGCCCCTGGGCGACGTCGAACTCGACACGCTGGTTCTCTTCGAGCGAGCGGTAGCCGCCCGCCTGGATCGCGCTGTAGTGGGCGAAGACGTCCTGGCCGCCGTCATCGGGAGCGATGAAGCCGAAACCCTTCTCCGAGTTGAACCACTTGACCGTGCCCTGCGTGCTCATCGACGTGCCATTCCCCGCTCGCGCCGACGCCGAGCGCGCCGGTCTGTGCCCACGGTAACGGCAGGGACCCCGGCGGCGCACGGGCTCGTGACACAAACGTTGCCTTAAGCCCATACGACGCCCGGGCTGAGCAGAAGCTCGAAGCCCGGGCGTCGACGGATCCCCCCGGATATGTCACGCGAGGCGTGACGGCGATAACTGTACCGCCGCGCACGTCGTTCGCGCGACACGAAAGCTGAGAATTCTTCACATATGACGGTGATCTGTGATAACCGGCCGTCATAGAATCCGCTTGTGGACGAGCGGCGTCAGCCTTCTGCCCTCGTCGATGAGGCGTACGCAGCCCTCGGCGAGGCGATCGTCGACGGCCGCCTCCGGCCCGGTGACCGTCTGCGCGACGTCGAGCTCGCGGCGTACATGGGCATTTCGCGCACCCCCGTGCGCGAGGCGTTGCAGCGTCTCGCCGCGATCCGCCTGGTGGAGATCGCGCCCCATCGCTTCACCCGCGTGACCACTCCTACCGAGCAGGAGATGGCGGACATGCGCGATTACGCGGTCCACATGATCGCCATGACGATGCACCTCGCCCTGCCGCGGTGCTCCGACGCCGACATCGCCGAGGGGGCGGAGCGGTTCCGCGCCGTCGCGGACGCCGCGCGTGCCCACTCATCGCCGGAGTACGTCGACGCCGGCTTCGCCCTTCTCGCTCACTTC